>CAVAXH010000008.1:0-32908 GCA_963592505.1 Bacteroidaceae bacterium | reverse complement strand
CAGCCCGCGTCGTCGACCATTGGTTCAGCCTGCGTCGTGGACAGGGTAAAAGAGATTAAAACGAGCATAAAATGTCTCGCTTAAAAAATGTCGATTTTGAACACCCTAGGCTTTAGGACCCGAGTGTTTAGGATTCGAGGGGTGCGGTCCTTGCCGAAGGCCCCCAAAAACAACGAGCCCAGCCGGACTGATTCCGGCTGGGCTCGTGTGTGTTCTCTGATAAACAGAACTTACTCGGGGAGGTTGATAGCCTCGTTGGGGCAAACAGAAGCGCAAGTGCCGCACTCTGTGCACTCGTCAGCATTGATGCTGTAGATGTCGCCCTCAGAAATTGCGCCCACGGGGCACTCGTCTATACATGTACCGCAAGCAACGCAGTCTGTTCCAATTACGTAAGCCATAATAATGAAATGTTTATTGTTAATAATGTTTTTGTATGATTCGCTCTTGGTTGGCTCCCTTGCGGGGGCTTTCCTTTGTGTGCTTGCAAAGTTAGTTAATTTCCCGTTAATACCTACAAATGATGAAGACTTTTTTTGTGTTTTAACATTCCATACCAAAAAATGGGGGTAGAAATGGCCGCAAAACAATAAAAAGCCATCGTCGTGCGTTATGTCTGTATGAAACGTATCTTGAATGTTTTCCTTCTCGCCCTGTTTGTCGTGAGCACGGCCTTCGGTCAGGAACGCACGGTGGAGAACCGCCCCTATACCGATCTGCGCAAGTTCCATTTTGGCATACTTGTCGGCACACACCTGCAGGACCTAGAGTTCAACAATATCGGTCCGCATTACATCACCAATGCCGACGGCACCCAGCAGCTCTATACCATCACGGCCGACCAGGACCGTTGGGACGACGGCTTCAATGTGGGTGTGCTCGGAGAGTTGCGCATCAACCGCACCTTGCAGTTGCGCGTGGCACCCGCGTTGTATTTCGGAAGCCGCCATATCTCCTTTCACAACATGGACGCTACTGCTGCCGACACGATGTTGTCGCGCACGCAGACGATGAAGACGGCCTACTTCTCGTGTGCCCTCGACCTCATTATGGCGTCGCCGCGTTTCAACAACCATCGCCCTTATGTCATGATGGGTGTCAACCCGGTCATCAACCTCAGCGGGTCTAACGAGGACTACCTGAAGCTGAAGCGCTATGACCTCTTCTTTGAGGCCGGCGTAGGGTGCGACTTCTATCTGCCGTTCTTCAAGATCCGTCCCGAACTGAAGTTTATGTACGGTCTCACCAATTCGCTCGACACCGACCATGCCTCGCAGCTGCGCGACCATTCCATGCTGCCCTACACATCGTCGGTCAACAAGGCGCGCAGCAAGATGATCGTGCTGACGTTCTATTTCGAGTAGGCCTCCGGGCGCCAACGCCGTTGCCTGTCCCTGTCCCCCTTCCATTGGGTCAGTGGTCGCTCTTGCTGATGGCTTTCTTGTAGGCTTGTATGATGGGGTCGTTGTCGTCGGCATCCATGCGTTTGAAGATCTTCTGCAGTTTGCGCTTCTGCTTCCTGATGCGCCGCAACTGAGGGTCTATGCTGTCAGCCAAGCTGAAGCGTATGCCCGTGATGGGGTTGCGCAGCTCAAACTCCTTGCGAGCCTCCTTCGACCATCTGCTTACGCTCTGCGTGAGCTGCTTGTTGCGGTATTCGCCATGCACCACCACCTCGCCGAGGTTGTTGAAGTCCTGTATGAGGGGCACGCTGTCGGGCAGCAGCTCGGCAGGAATGGCCAGCGACACATAGCCCGTCTTGCTGATGTGCAAGGTGTCGAACTTCTCGGGTATGACCACCTCGCCGAGCGGTGAGGTGGCGACGGCTTGTCCATGGTCGGCCCACACCAGCGCATCGGCCACGGGCTCATGTGTCTCCGGGCTGTATGTGGTGATGTGGCGTTGTGCCTGTGCGGCTATGCCAGCCGCCAGCAACATTATAGAGGTCAGTGTCTTTTTCATGTCTTGTGCAAAGGTAATGAAAACTTCGGTAGAGTGGGGCATAAATCCTTTGGTTTTTTCTCGGCGCAGGCAGGCATGCAGCCCATTGGGTGCAAGCCGGTTGTGCACGCCCGTCGGCCGGCCTGCCGGTGTGCTCGTGGTGCTCGCGTCAGCAGCCCGGCCGGCCGGTCGGCTTTTGCCGCTGACATTTTTAACTTTTGGAAAACAGTGAAAAAGCCCGTTTCTTAGATGCCGTTTGTGCAAAAATGATTAACTTTGCAACCTAATTGAATAACGTACGTATTTAAATGGCTGAAACAAAGAAAATCAAGACTGCGCTTATCTCAGTCTTTCACAAGGACGGTTTGGAGGAAATCCTTGCCAAGTTGCATGAAGAGGGTGTTGCTTTCCTGAGCACAGGCGGCACACAGAAGTTTATCGAGGGCTTGGGCTATCCCTGCCAGAAGGTGGAGGACGTGACGACCTATCCTTCGATCTTGGGCGGTCGTGTGAAGACCCTGCACCCGAAAGTCTTCGGCGGCATCCTTGCCCGTCGCGACAATGAGGGCGACCAGCAGCAGATGGCCGAGTATGCCATCCCGTCTATCGACCTCGTCATCGTGGACCTCTATCCGTTTGAGCAGACTGTGGCCAGCGGCGCATCAGAGCAGGACATCATCGAGAAGATCGACATCGGCGGCATCTCGCTGATCCGTGCGGGAGCCAAGAATTTCAACGATGTCGTCATCGTGCCCAGCAAGGCCGAGTATGGCTTGCTCCTCGAGGTGCTCAACGCCAAGGGTGCACAGACCGACCTGCATGACCGCAAGCTGTTTGCCGAGCGCGCTTTCGGTGTCAGCAGTCACTACGACACTGCCATCCACAATTGGTTTGCTAAATAGTTTTCGGCTCAGAAGTTTTATCGAACAACATGGGATTTTTTTCTTTCATTCAGGAGATCGCAATGGATCTCGGCACCGCCAACACCATCATCATCAGCGATGACAAGATTGTGGTTGACGAGCCGTCAGTGGTAGCCTTGGACCGCCGCACCGACAAGATGATTGCCGTCGGTGAAAAGGCCAAGATGATGTATGAGAAAACGCACGACAATATCCGCACCATCCGCCCGCTGCGCGACGGTGTGATAGCCGACTTCACCGCCTGCGAGCAGATGATGCGCGGCCTCATCAAGATGGTGCACACCGGCTCACGCCTCTTCTCGCCGTCACTGCGCATGGTGATTGGTGTGCCCTCCGGCTCTACGGAGGTCGAGCTGCGTGCCGTGCGCGACTCTGCCGAGCATGCCGACGGCCGTGATGTCTACCTCATCTTTGAACCTATGGCCGCTGCCATCGGCATCGGCATCGATGTGGAGGCACCCGAGGGCAACATGATCGTCGACATCGGCGGCGGCTCTACGGAGATTGCCGTCATCTCGCTGGGTGGCATCGTCAGCAACAACTCCATCCGCATCGCCGGCGACGACCTCACGGCCGACATCCAGGAGTATATGAGCCGCCAGCACAATGTGAAGGTGTCGGAGCGTATGGCCGAGCGCATCAAGATACACGTGGGCTCGGCACTGACCGACCTTGGCGACGAGGCCCCCGAGGATTACGTGGTGCATGGACCTAACCGCATCACCGCCCTTCCTATGGAGGTGCCCGTGTGCTATCAGGAGATTGCCCACTGCCTCGACAAGACGGTGGCCAAGATCGAGAACGCTGTGCTCTCTGCCCTTGAGGCCACACCTCCCGAGCTGTATGCCGACATCGTGAAAAACGGCATCTATCTCTCAGGTGGCGGTGCTCTGCTGCGTGGTCTCGACAAGCGCCTGCAGGACAAGATCAACATACCTTTCCACATTGCCGACGATCCGCTCCACAGTGTGGCCAAGGGTGCCGGCATCGCTTTGAAGAATGTCAACCGGTTCTCATTCTTGATGAGATAAGTTTTTTTGATTGAGCAGTGCGTAATCTATTAGAATTTCTTGCACGCTACAACCATTGGCTTCTCTTCGTCATCCTTGAGGTGGCAGGCATCGTGCTGCTGTTCCAGTACAACAGCTACCAGGGCAGCGTGTGGTTCTCGTCTGCCAATGCCGTTGCGGGAGAGGTGCTGGGGTGGAATGCCAAGGTGGAGTCCTTCTTCTCCATGTCGAAGGTCAACCAGGCGCTCACCCAGCGCAACCTCTACCTCGAACAGCAGGTGAAGATGTTGTCGGAACAGTTGGGCGAGGCTACCAAGGACAGCGGCTGGACACGCCGCAACCAGATGGCTTTGCTCAGCGCCTACAAGCTGATACCTGCCAAGGTGGTCAGCAACACGGTGGACCGTTTTGACAACCTCATCACCATCGACAAGGGAAGCGCCGACGGAGTACGCAAAGACATGGGCGTTGCCTGCGGCCAAGGGGTCGTAGGCATCGTCTATATGGTTGCTACCCATTACTCGGTGGTCATCCCTGTCCTCAACACCTCGTCGAGCATCAGCTGCCGCATCCATGGACGCGGCTATTTCGGATACCTCAAGTGGAGTGGGGGATCACCCCGCCGGGCTTATCTCGAGGATGTGCCGCGCCATGCCCATTTCCGCCTCTATGAGCAGGTGGAGACCAGCGGCTACTCGTCGGTCTTTCCGCCGGGCGTCGCCGTTGGCAAGATCCTCCATGTGTACAATTCTGCCGACGGCGTGTCTTACCGCATGATGGTGGAGCTGTCCACCGATTTCGGCAAGCTGAATGATGTCTGCGTGATCGACAATGAGCCTATGCTCGAACAGATAGAAGTCATGCGTGCTGCGCGCGACTCGTTGAAACTGAAAGAAGGTAAGTAGATTGGGATGAACATCGAATTCTTTAAGCGGCTGTTGCTCTTTTTCGTCTTGCTGTTGGTGCAGGTGCTGGTGCTCAACCACATCAACCTGTTCGACTGTGCTACGCCGTTGCTTTACGTCTATTTCGTGGTCAGCTTCCAGCGGGGCTATCCCCGTTGGATCATCCTTCTGTACAGTTTCTTCCTGGGCTTGTGTGTCGACATCTTCTCCAACACCCCCGGTGTCGCCGCCACATCGCTTACCCTCGTCGGACTGCTGCAGCCTTATGTGCTCGAACTGTTTATGCAGCGCGACGACGATGACAATTTCCGCCCCTGCATCCGCACCATGGGCGCGCTGTCCTTTTTCTATTACTCTCTGTTGTTGACGCTGGTCTACTGTGTGGCATTCTTTGCGCTCGAGACCTTCTGCTTCTTCAATTGGCTGCAATGGCTGCTGAGCGTGGGAGGCAGTTTCGCCCTGACGGAGGTGCTGCTGGTTGTTGTCGACGGGTTAAGGAAGAAGTAGCTGCATGAAAGACTTCAATCTCGACAACCGCCGCTATGTCATTGGTGGTGTAGCCGTGCTCATCGTCACGGTCTACATCATCCGCCTCTTTATGTTCCAGCTCGTCAGCGACGACTATCGCAAGAGTGCCGACTCCAATGCTTTCCTCAAGCGCATCGATTATCCTTCGCGTGGCGTGATCCGCGACCGCAATGGCAAGCTGCTGGTGTTCAACCAGCCTGCCTACGACATCATGGTCGTCATGAACGAAGCCCGCGGACGCCTCGACACGGCCGACTTCTGCCAGACGCTCGGCATCACCAAGGAGTATTTCATCAAGCGGATGGACGAGATCAAGGACCGCAGCCGCAACCCCGGATACTCGCGTTTCACCCAGCAGCTCTTCATGAGCCAGATCAACGACAAGGACTACAGCGTCTTCCAGGAGAAGATGTTTCGGTTCCCCGGCTTCTATGTGCAGAAGCGCACCGTCCGCCAGTATGAGTATCCCTATGCCGCCCACATCCTTGGCGATGTGGGTGAGGTGTCGCCGTCCGACATCGAAGATGACGAATACTATCAGGCCGGCGACTACATCGGCAAGCTGGGTGTGGAGCGCAGCTACGAGCAGCTGCTGCGTGGCGAGAAAGGTGTGCAGATACTCTTGCGCGATGCCCATGGCCGCATACAGGGCCAGTATCAGGACGGGCGCTTCGACCGCAAGCCGCGGCCGGGCCACGACCTCACACTAGGCATCGACATCAACCTGCAGGCCACCGCCGAGCGCATGCTCGAGGGCAAGATCGGAGCCATCGTGGCCATCGATCCGCAGACGGGCCAGGTGCTGTGCATGGCCTCTTCGCCGACCTACGATCCCCGCATGCTCGAGGGCCGCAAGCGCAGCAAGTATCATGCCTATCTCTCGCGCGACACGTGGAAACCGCTGCTCAACCGCGCCATCATGGGACAGTATCCTCCCGGTTCCACGTTCAAGACCACACAGGGTCTGACCTTCCTCTCGGAGGGCATCATCGGCGCCGGCACCTCGTTTCCGTGCCATCACGGCTTCTCCTACCGCGGCCTCCATGTGGGATGCCACGGCCATGCGTCGCCCCTGTCGCTGGTGCCGGCGCTCAGCACCTCATGCAACGGCTATTTCTGCTGGGGACTCTACTACATGCTCTCCAACCGCCGCAAGTATCGCACGGTGCAGGACGCCATGAACACCTGGCGCGACTACATGGTGAGCATGGGCTTTGGCTATCGGCTGGGCATCGACCTGCCGGGTGAGAAGCGTGGCCTGATACCCAACGCCAGCTTCTACGACAAGGCTTATCGCGGCTCCTGGAACGGACTGACGGTCATCAGCATCAGCATCGGACAGGGTGAGGTCAACCTGACGCCGCTGCAGATAGCCAACCTCGGTGCCACCATTGCCAACCGGGGCTATTACTATGTGCCCCACGTGGTGAAGTCGGTGCAGGGCCTGCCGCTCGACACCACCTACACCCGTCGCCATTACACCCGTGCCACACGCCGCTCTTATGACCTCGTTGCTGCCGGCATGCGCTCGTCGGCCATGGGAGGCACGTGCCGCATGCTCGCCTCGCTGCCCTTTGCCGCCTGCGGCAAGACCGGCACGGCGCAAAACCGCGGCCACGACCATTCGGTCTTCATGGGGTTTGCGCCGATGGACAATCCCAAGATCGCTGTCTCGGTGTATGTGGAGAACGGCGGTTGGGGCGCCGACTATGGTGTGCCCATGGGCAAGGTGATTATGGAACAGTATGTTATGGGCAAGTTGAGCGAAGCTGGCGAGCGCCTTGCTTCCGAAATGCAAAAACGCAGAATTGGTTATGGCAACACAGAACGATGACAAGCGGCACCCCAGCGTGCTCCGCAGCCTCGACTGGTGGACGATAGGCATCTATCTGGCGCTGCTCATCTTCGGATGGATCAGCGTCTGTGGTGCCAGCTACACGTATGGCGAGACCGACATATTCAGTCTGTCCACCCGCTCGGGCATGCAGATCGTGTGGATAGGCACCTCGCTGATGCTGGGCTTTGTGCTGCTGATGCTCGACGACCGTTTCTACGACACCTTTGCCTATGTCATCTATGCGTTGTTGCTGTTGCTGCTCTTTGTCACCATCTTCAATCCCCACGAGATCAAGGGGTCGCGGTCGTGGCTGGTGCTTGGCCCGCTACGCCTGCAGCCGGCCGAGTTTGCCAAGTTTGCCACGGCGCTGGCCGTCTCCAAACTGATGAGCACCTATGGCTTCGACATGCGCAAGCCCCGGCATTTCGCGGCCGCGCTGGCCGCCATCCTGTTGCCCATGCTGTTCATCGTGGGACAGCGCGAGACGGGCTCGGCCCTGGTCTACCTGTCCTTCTTCCTGATGCTTTACCGCGAGGGCATGCCCGGCGGCATCCTTTTCACGGGTGTTGCCATGGTGATCTATTTCGTGGTCGGCATCAAGTATGAACAGGTGTGGCTGTTGTCCACGCCCACATCGGTGGGCAAGTTTGTGGTGCTGCTGCTTGTGCAGCTGTTCACCTCGGCCATGGTCTTCGTGTATTGTCAAAACAAGGGCCATGCCGTCCGCGCGGCCTTGATATCCGTGGTGGTGACCGCTGCGGCGCTGCTCTTCTCGCTCTATGTCATCCCGTTTGATGTGGTGTGGGTGCAGTTGCTTGTCTGCGCAGGACTCATCGGGTTCTTGGTGTATCAGGGCTTGTCCACGCAGATCTCCCACTATCTGCTCATTGCCCTGTTCTCCGTTGGCTCCATCGTCTTCTTCTATAGTGCCGACTATCTGCTCAACAACGTCATGGAGCCGCATCAGCGGGTGAGGGTCAATGTGCTGCTGGGCCTCGACGAAGACCTCGCGGGTGCCGGCTACAATGTCCACCAGAGCGAGATCGCCATCGGCTCGGGCGGCCTGCGTGGCAAGGGCTTTCTCAATGGCACGCAGACCAAGCTGCGCTTTGTGCCCGAGCAAGACACCGACTTCATCTTCTGCACCGTGGGCGAGGAGGAGGGCTTCTTTGGCTCGGCCGGTGTGCTGCTGCTCTTCCTGGCGCTCATCCTGCGGCTTATCCATCTGGCCGAGCGCCAGCCGTTCAAGTTTGGCAGGGTGTATGGCTATTGTGTGCTAGGCGTGTTCCTGTTCCATGTCTTCATCAATGTGGGCATGGTGCTGGGACTGACGCCCGTGATTGGCATCCCGCTGCCATTCTTCAGTTATGGCGGTTCGTCGTTATGGGGCTTCACCATCCTGCTGTTCATCTTCCTCCGCATTGACGCAGCCCGCAACCTCGTGCGAACATAAGGGCTGTCAACCCTGCCGGGTTGGGCGGTCGCATGGGCTAACGCGCCAACGGGGCGGCATAATACAGCGCAGGGGCTCGCATCTAAGTCTTAGATGCGAGCCCCTGCGCTGTATTATGCCGCCCCGTTAGTATCTACTGTCGTTCGAGCGCAATGCCCACGTCCGACACGCCGGGCAAGATCTCCCGTTTCATGTCGTGGCGCACGGTGATGTGCAGCGAGTCGTTGCTGTTGAGCTTCATGACAGACACCGGAAAGTGGTACTGGTAATAACCGATGCCAGTACCCTTCACCCTCCCCCCGCTGTCCATCAGCTGACAGCCGATGGTGTCGACGACAGTCTTGTTGGCCGGCAGGATGGTCTGCTCCACGATGAGCGTCATGCTCATGAACGGGAAAGCCCCGTTGATGCGCAGCCCCAGCGTGGTGGCATACAGGCCCTTCGCGGCCACTGGCGGCACATCAAACTTCAGTGTGTCCACCTTCTCCCATCCGTTGAGGGAGGTGTGGTCGTAGCGATGGTAGACCTTGTTGCCTGTGCATGCTGCGCACAGCAGTCCCGTCATGATGTATGCCGTCAGTTTTCTCATGCGTTGTCTGTTGCGGGTGCTTTGCCCTGCGCCTTGTCGTGCTGCGGCTTGTCGGCATGCTGGCGCTGATCGGCATGCGCCTCGCCCTTGCCGTTGTCGGGCCGGTTGGCGCGCGGCGGTTTGTTTTTGCGACGCTGCTGGTTGGCGTGGCGCTGACGGTCGCCCTGCGGCTTTGCGTTGCGTGGTGCCTCCTCGCCATTGCCCTCTTGCCGCCTGTTGTCTGCCGGCAGAGCGTCGGGAGCCGGCTGGGCGCTTCTCGGCTTGTTGTTTTTCTGTCCGCCTTTCTTCTTCCGTTTCGACTTGTCGAAGCGGCTCAGGTCGGCGTCGGCCAGCAGGTCCACCGGTTTCTTGGCCTCTTTGGCCTTGTCGTCCTCCTGCAGCGACAGCGGTTTGCTGCCTTGCCGGTTCATGAGGATTATCTCGCGTGCCCTTGCAGCGGTGATGGTCTCGATGTTGGCCGCCAGGTTTTTGTCTGACGAGTAGGTGCAGAGACCAGCCAGTATGTCGGTCTTGAAGAGATAGTAGTCGCAGTCTTGCGTTTGCAGGATGGCATCCTTTGGCGGCAGCTTCCGGCTGGCTTCCATGTAGTCGTCGACCTCATAGTTGAGACAGCACTTCAGTTTGGCGCACATGCCGGCCAGCTTCTGCGGGTTGAGCGAGATGTCCTGGAAGCGTGCGGCGTTGGTCGACACGCTCGAGAAGTTTTTCATCCAGGTGGCGCAGCACAGCTCGCGTCCGCAGGGACCTGTGCCGCCGATGCGTCCGGCCTCCTGGCGGGCACCGATCTGCTTCATCTCTATGCGCACATGGAATGTGGCGGCGAGGTCCTTGATGAGCTGTCGGAAGTCGACACGCTCGTCTGCTATATAGTAGAAGATGGCCTTGTTGCCGTCGCCCTGATATTCCACATCGCCGATCTTCATCTGCAGTCCGAGCCTTTTGGCTATCTGCCGGCTTTCTATCATGGTGTTGTGTTCGCGCTTCTTTGCCTCGTGGTATTTCTCCATATCCACGGGTTTGGCAATGCGGTAGATGCGGCGAATGTCGTCGGCCGACTTTATGTTGGCCTTCTTGACCTGCAGGTTCACGAGGCGTCCGGTGAGTGTCACCACCCCGATGTCGTGCCCGGGGTTGGCCTCCACGGCCACGATGTCGCCCTTCTGCAGCCGCAGGTTGTTGACGTTGTGGTAGTAGCCCTTGCGTGTGTTCTTGAATTGCACCTCCACCAGGTCCGTCGACTCGGCATTTCCGGGTACGTCAGCCAGCCAGTCGTATGTGTTGAGTTGCTTGTCCTGCCGTCCCACGGCAGCGTTGCAGAGTCCGCGGTTGCATCCTGTGCAAGTATTGTTGTTCATGGTAATTGTTTTTGTAATGGTGAGGGGGGTGACTATCTCCTGAGGAGTATAATCATATTGAGAGCCAGGTTGAAGAACTGTATCTTCGCATTGGCGTTTTGTCCTATGTCGCGGTGTGTGCGTTGCAGCGTCTCGGCCATCTCCACCACGTTGCGCTCGTTGATGAATCGGGCAAAGTGCTGGCTGAATGCTTCCTCCTCGCGCGTCATGTAGTTGAGCGCGGGCTGCCTGAAGTTGAACATGAAGTTTTCGCGCACCAGATGCAGGAAGTACACCAGCATGCGCCGTTGCTTCTCGCGCCCCATGGCGGCAGCGTTGTCGGCCCAGCTCTTCATGTTTTTCATGTCGCGTGTGTAAGCCTTGCGCATCAGGTCGACAAAGAGGTCGAAGAACAGGCGGTTCTCGTTGTCGCTGTCGAGCTCCTCCATCGCCTTCAGCCAGTTGCCTCCGGCCGTGTGTGCCACACGTTTGGCCATGTCGGCATCGAGGCCCCGGCGTTGCATGAGGGCCTGCTCCATGTCGGGCGTGGCGATGCGCTGCATGTCGAACCGCTGCACGCGGCTGCGTATGGTCTCCAGGAGTTGCTCGGGCTCTTCGCTCACCAGCAGGAACACCGTCTGCTGCGGCGGTTCCTCCAGCAGCTTGAGCAGTTTGTTGGCGCACGTGATGTTCATGCGTTCGGGCAACCATATCAAGCTGACCTTATATCCGCCCAGTGCCGACTTCATGTTCAGCTCGTGGGTCAGCGCATCGCTTTCTGCCTCGTAGATGACCGCCTGTTGGTTTTCGGTGTCCATGGCCGTCATCCACTGGTCCATGGTGAAGTAGGGTGTCTTTGTGATCAGTGAGCGCCACTCCTTGATGAAGTCGAGGCTTGTCACCTTGTGTTCGCTCGATGTCCCTTTGGGGCGTATCACCGGGAAGGAGAAGTGGAGGTCGGGGTGTTGCCATTTGGCCAGCATGGTCTCCGCATTGGTGACGGCGGCCTCGCTTGCGAGCAGCGAGTGTCCTTCGTGGCGTTCGCCCAGGAGGTAGGAGGCCAGCGCCATTGCCAGCGCCAGCTTTCCGCATCCCGCAGGTCCGGCGAACATCAGGGCATGTGGCATGCGCTGCTCGTCGACAAGTGTCAGCAACCTGCCGATGGCTTCCTTCTGTCCTATGACATCACTGAACTGCATGGTCTACAGGAGATTTTTGGCAATCTGTGCTACGCTGTCGATAGCCGATATGGTGTAGAAATGTATGTCTCTCACGCCGTGTGCATACAGCTCCTTGCACTGAGCGGTGGTCCACTCTATGCCGAGCGCCTTGGCATCGTCGTCGGTCTTGCACTTCACGGCTTCCGATGCCAGCTCCTGCGGCATGTCGCAGTGGAAGGTCTTGGGCACCTGTGTGATCTGTGAGAGCTTGGCAAACGGCTTTATGCCGGGCACGATGGGGATGGTGATGCCCATCTGGCGCGCTGCCTCCACGAAGGCAAAGTACTTGCTGTTGTCGAAGAACAGCTGTGTCACGGCATACTCGGCGCCGAGCATCTGCTTCTCCTTCAGATGCATCATGTCCATCTCGAGGTTGGGTGCTTCCTCGTGTTTCTCGGGGTATGCTGCCACGCCATAGTGGAAGGGCGTGCCGGGGTGGCGCATGTCGGTGCCGTCGATGAAGTGTCCTTCGTTGAAGGCGTTGACCTGGCGGATGAGGTCGGTGGTGTGCATGTGTCCGCCCGGTGTGGCTGTGAACATGCGGTCTTCCTTGGCCTTGTCGCCGCGGAGCAGCAGGATGTTCTCTATGCCCAGAAACTGCAGGTCAAGCAGTTCATACTCAATGTCTTCGGCTGACGCGCCGCTGCAGATGACGTGGGGTATGACGGGCAGTCCGTAGCGCTGCTGTATGGCAGCGGCGATGGCGATGGTGCCCGGCCGGCGGCGTATGCGCGTGCGCTCAAACTGCCCGTCGGGCAGCTCGCGGTACACATACTCGCTGTGGTGTGTGGTGATGTTGATGTAGAGAGGATCAAAATCCTTCAGCTTGTCTATATTGCGGAACAGAGCCTCCGTGCCGTTGCCTTTCAGCGGGGGCAGCACCTCGAAGGAGAAGCGGTTCGAAGCCTTGTTGTCGTTTAGCAGGTCTATGACGCTCATTAACTTTTGTCTATATAGTATGTTTCAGCCTACAAAGTTAACAAAAAAGTTTTATAATCGCCCTTCTGCTACCCACTTTTCCATGTTTTGTGCATCACGTGCCTACAGGGTGGGGGCGAGCAGCTCCGTCAGTTGGCCGAAATGGGTGAGGCGTGCCAGCCGCGGATGGTCGTACTCCTCGGTCTGCTCGTGTCTCCAGATGCTGGTGAAGGGGATGTGGGCCGCATAGCCGCCCAGCTGCAGCACCGGCTCTATGTCTGACCGAAATGAGTTGCCCACCATGAGCAGGTGTTCGATGGTGGTGCCGAAGCGCCGGCACAGCTTGTCGTATTCGGCGTGTGTCTTGTCGCTCACCACCACCACGTCGTCGAAGAGCGGCGTGAGCCCCGACCGCACACACTTGCTCTCCTGGTCGAGCAGCTCGCCTTTGGTGAAGACCACCATGGTGCAGCGATGCGCCTGGTGCAGCGCCTGCAGCGTGTCGCGCACCTCGGGCAGGGGTGTGGCCGGCAGACGCATCAGCCCCTTGCCCAGTTGCACGATGCGCAGCACGTCGGCTGCCGACACCTGCCCACGGCTTACCTTCACGGCGTTCTCCACGAGCGACAGCGTGAACGCTTTGCTGCCGTAGCCCAGCAGCTGCATGTTGGCTGTCTCTGTCTGGAAGAGTGTCTCGCCCACAGTGTTCTCGTCGGCATAGGGGGCCATCAGTTGCGCGTAGGCTTTCGTGACGTTGTCGAAGTGGCCTTGGCAGTCCCACAGGGTGTCGTCGGCGTCGAAAGCCATGAGGCGGATGTCCTTGTCGGCAAACCGCCGGATGTCTAAACTATTGTCTGTCATGCTGCAAATTTACAAAAATATGGTGTAATCGCGGGATAGATTTCGTGTTCTCAATAAAAAAATGTAATTTCGCAGCATCAAAATTATCATGCGAGGAAATATGACGGGGCAGACCGACCACACACATCATCACAATCATCACCACCATGCTGCGCACCGGCGGCATGAGCGCCGCCGCATGGTGCGGCGTGTGCTGGTGGCCGCCGGTGTGGCGCTGTCGGTGCTGGGCTTGTCGGTCCTCGTGCTGACCATCCTCCATCCTCAGTTGCTCATGCGGCTGGCGGGCATGCAGACCGACGATGCGCCGTCGCGTTTGCGGGCAGCGAGCCCGCATGTGGCCGGTCATTACGACGGCCTCGACGTCTCGCATCATCAGGGAGCGATCGACTGGACCGTGGTGGGCCGCAACCGCAATGTGCAGTTTGTGTATGTCAAGGCCACCGAGGGCAGCAGTTTTGTGGACCATCGTTATGCGGCGAATGTGGCGGGGGCGCGCCGCGCAGGCATCGCCGTAGGGTCCTACCATTATCTCACGTCGGGCAGCAGCATGCGTGCACAGTTTCGCAATTTCTATGGTGTCGTGGACCGGCGCCAGCAGGATGTGGTGCCGATGGTCGACATAGAGAAGGAGGGCATTCCCGGGTGGAGCCGTCGGCAGATGCAAGACAGTCTGGCGGTCTTCATCCGTCTCATTGAGACCCATTACTATTGCACGCCCATGATCTATGCGCATGCCAGGTTCTACAACGACAACCTGGCCCCGCGTTTCAACCGTTACCGCCTTTTTCTTGCCCACTACAATGTGCGTGAGCCCGTGGTAGCCGGCAACGGCCGGCATGATCTCTGGCAACACTCAGACCAAGGCACTGTCGATGGCATCAACCGCCTGGTGGATCTCGACGTGTTTTCCGAAGGCACCACCCTGCAGGACATCCACATGCCGCCCTGGCGCCCCGTGCCCGCGCAGCGGTAAGGGGCGATAGGCTTCGGATTGGCAATTTAGCTTAGATGTCGAGCTCCAGCATCACCGGGCAGTGGTCGCTGCCCATGATGTCGGTGAGGATGGCGGCATCGGTGACGTGGGACTTCAATGCGTCGGCCACGAGGAAGTAGTCGATGCGCCATCCCGAGTTTTTCTCTCTTGCGCGGAACCGGTAGCTCCACCAGCTGTAGGTCACCTCGTCGGGGTGCAGCAGACGGAAGGAGTCGGTGAATCCGCTGTCGAGCAGGAGCGTCATCTTCTGCCGTTCCTCATCGGTGAAGCCCGCGTTGTTGTGGTTGGTCTTCGGGTTTTTGAGGTCTATCTCCTTGTGGGCCACATTCAGGTCACCGCACACGATGACAGGCTTCTTCCCGTTGAGTGTGAGCAGGTAGGCTCTGAAGTCGTCCTCCCAGCGCATGCGGTATGGCAGCCGGCGTGGTTTTGCTCCGTCCTCCTCGGCATTCTGCGCGTTGGGCGTGTAGACGCTGACGAGATAGAAGTCGGCCATCTCCAGCGTGATGACACGCCCCTCGTGGTCGTGTTCGTCGATGCCCATGCCGTAGGTCACGGCCAGCGGGTGCTGGCGGGTGAAGATGGCTGTGCCGCTGTAGCCCTTGCGGTCGGCATAGTTCCAGTAGCTCTCATAGCCGTCGAAGTGCAGGTCGATCTGTCCGGCCTGCAGCTTGGTCTCGTTGAGGCAGAAGAAGTCGGCGTCGAGCGCGGCAAACACCGCCTCGAAGCCCGGCTTGTTTTTCTCGGCATCGGGCTTCATGCACGCCCGGAGCCCGTTGACGTTCCAGGATACGAACCTCGTCATTGTGCGTTACTTCGTGTTAGAGACCAACTGGTAGTACATGATGCCGTAGTTGCCCTTCTGGGTCTGTTCGCCCACCTGCAGGTTGTAGGTGCGGAAGTAGAGCTCCATGCCCTTGCTGCTGTTGTTGAAGTAGCCCATGGAGTTGGTGTTGTTGTTGAGGAAGTTCACCTTCAGCGTGTAGATGCGTGTGTTGATTTCAGCATTCTTGATGAGGATGCTGTAGGGCATGACGTTCATCATGCAGTAGGGGTTGAGAAACTCGTCGGTGTTGTAGAACGAGAGGGCGCATGTCAGCTCCTGGTTGGCAGCTGCCTTCATGGCTGTGCGCAGCGAGTCGTGGGCCGTGCCCTCTGCCACGCCGGCGGCCAGTGTCGACACGGGGAAGTCGTGGATGATGATGGCTGTGTCGTTGACCGTCCATCTCACGTTGTTGAGGCTGTCGTAGTTGTTGGCCGACGAAGCCTTCCACTTCATGGTGCCCGTGTAGTCGCCCTTCATGGCGTTCATGGCCTTGTGGAGCTGCTCGTTGGTCAGTCCGTTGTCTTCATCGCTGAGGCACGATGTCATGCCCATGATGGCGCATACGGCCATCAGGACGGTTATCCATTTTGTCGTTTTCATTGTTGTGATGTCGTTTGGTAATAGTGTTGTGTATGGTGTTTTCCTTTATGGGTGATTCTAAAAGTCAGCTTTGGTCAGATAAACAATGTCCAGTGACGCTGCGATGGCGGATTTACAGTCACGCCCTTATATCCGTTTTGATTCGCCTCGCAGCAGGCTCATGAATTCCTCGCGTACCTTCATGGCCTCGAAGACGCCGCTGTATGCCGAGGTGGTGGTGATGGAGTTTTGCTTCTCCACGCCCCTCATCTGCATGCACATGTGCTTGGCCTCCACGACCACCATGACGCCCTGCGGCTTCAGTGTGTCGTTGATGCACTGCATGATCTGGTGGGTCATGCGTTCCTGCACCTGCAGGCGGTGGCTGAAGATGTCGACCACGCGTGCTATCTTGCTCAGGCCGGTGATGTGTCCGTTGGGGATGTAGGCCACATGTGCCTTGCCGTAGAACGGCAGCATGTGGTGTTCGCACATCGAGAAGAAGTCGATGTCCTTCACGATGACCATCTGGTCGTAGTCTTCTGCGAAGAGTGCGTCGGTGAGCACCTTGTGCGGGTCTTGCGAGTATCCGCGTGTCAGTATCTGCATGGCCTTGGCCACGCGCAGAGGAGTCTTCTGCAGTCCTTCGCGTGTGGCGTCTTCGCCCAGCAGGGTGAGTATGTCTTTATAGTGGCCGGCAAGTTGTTCGAGCCCGTCTCTGAATTCTGTTTCTGGATTCATGATAATTGTTTGTCGTGTGGTCGGCTGTGTGAGGTGGGTGGCGTGCTCACGGCTGATGGGGGTCTGTTAAGCACGGCTGATAGGTGTCAGTTAAGCACGGCTGATAGGTGTCAGTTCTGCACGGTGATGGTGCCTTTGACGATGGTGGCCGACTTGTATCCCATGGCCTTGATGCTGTTGAGCATCTTCTGTGCTTCGCTGTATGACCGGTAGTTGCCCACCCGGCATATCCATCGTGGCGAGTAGAAATGCACATAGACCGGCTGGTCGGGGTGCTTCATCTTGATGGCGTTGCCGATCTGCTGTGCGCGCATCTTGTCGTTGCGTGTGTTGCCGCCTGCGTAAGCCTGCACCCGGTATCCGGTGATCTTCTTGCTGCCGCGCATCACCTTCTTGGACATGTCGACAGCCGTCGTGCCGGTCTCTTCGGATTGTTCGCCGGTCCGTTCGTTGGTCCGCTCGTTATGGTGTTCGTTGGGATGTTCGTTGGGTCGTTCGCTTCTTGGTTTTTCGCTCTTGCCCTCTGCAGCATTCCCCCTTTCGTTCTCCTTGGTCTTGCTGTTGGCAGCGACGGTGCGGTCTTTGGCTGCGGTGTCCTTGTGTGCGCCTATGGCGGCGCCCTCCTTGGCCTTGTCGGCGGGTGTCTTGTCGGCAGCGGCTTTCTGCTGCGCCGATGCCTGTGTCTTCTGTCCGTTGACAAGGTTGTCGATATCCTTGCTCTGCGTCACGGTCACCTTTCCTTCCCCGCCGTTGGTCTTCTGCAGGTTGTCGAGAAAGGTCTGTGCGTAGCCGCTGGTGCTGGCACACAGCATGAACAGCAGTGGTAGGAATGATTTGCGCATGTTGGATGTTTTGTTGTTAAAGCTTGCTTCTTTTTTTGACAACAACGTCCAGTGAGGACCTCTCCCGCCTGCAAGGGCAGGAGATGCCTCACTGGAGTGTTGTGTGCGATGGATGCCGGATTACTTCTTCCAGGCGTCGATGATGCCCTTGAAGTCGGCTGTCTTCAGCGAAGCGCCGCCGATGAGTCCGCCGTCGATGTTGGGCTTGGCGAACAGCTCGGGAGCGTTGCTGGCCTTGCATGAGCCACCATAGAGGATAGTGGTGTCCTCTGCAACCTCCTTGCCATACTTGTCGGCAACGATCGAGCGGATGTAGGCCAGCATCTCCTCAGCCTGGTCGGATGTGGCGGTCTTGCCGGTGCCGATGGCCCAGATGGGCTCGTAGGCCAGCACGATGTTCTTCCACTCCTCAGCAGAGAGGTTGAACACGCTGCCGTCGAGCTCTGCCTTCACCACCTCGTTCTGCTGGTTGGCCTCGCGCTCCTCGAGCGTCTCACCGCAGCAGAAGATGACCTTCAGGCCGTTGGCCAGAGCCAGCAGCACCTTCTCCTTCAGGATCTCGGCAGTCTCGTGGTAGTACTGGCGGCGCTCAGAGTGGCCGAGGATGACATACTGTGCACCCGTCGACTTCACCATAGCGGCGCTAACCTCGCCGGTGTAGGCACCCTTCTCCTTGTCGGCGCAGTTCTCGGCACCGAGAGCCACCACGTTCTGGTCGATGACCTGAGCCACGCTGGCCAGGTGGATGAACGGTGTGCAGATGACGACATCGCAGTTGGGCTTGTCGGCCACCAGTGCTTCGTTGATTTCCTTGGCCAGGGCCACGCCCTCCTGCAGGTTCTCGTTCATCTTCCAGTTACCTGCAACAATTTTCTTTCTCATTTCTTTTAGATTTTAAAATGTTGGTATGATTATGTATATGTGTGTGTATTAACAGTCGTCGGTAGTGTTGCCGGCCCCTCGCTCAGAGGTCTTGCGCAGCATCTGCTCGCCCTTGCGTATCTTCCGTCTGACGTAGCGGCTCCAAGCCCATGTGCGGTCTGCCACGACGAGCAGCAGCAGGGGCAGGAAGAACCACAGCGCCACCTCGCCGATGGTCTTTGCCGCGCTCTCTTCGGGCGGGTTGCCGATGTCGAGCTTGTCGAGCGGACCTTGCAGCAGCTCGGTGTCGGGCAGACCGTTGTGGCTCCATTTGCGTATGACGGTGCCGTCCTTGATGAGCACCAGGCCGGGGTTGCTGCGTATGATGGTCTTCAGCGTCGTCTCGTCGGTGAGGCAGAAGGGATATTCGGCCCCGGTGATGTCCTCCCAGTGCTGTATGGCCTCTTCGCCGGAGGCCGTGAGGCAGTAGAAGGGGATGTGCTGCTCTTGTGCATACTCGTATATCTGGTCGATGCTGCCGAAGTTGGTGTCGTCGGCCGCCTCGAGGTGCGGCGCTATGAGCAGGAAGGTGTATCCCTTGTGGGCGAGCACCTCCTCGGTGATGTCGTCGCCGTCGGCCCGCTGGATGGAGAAGTCGTGTATGGGCGGCACGTATCCCTGTCGCACCACGACGGTCTTCGAGTCGATGAACTGCCATGTGGAGTCGGGATAGTTGTCCACGGTGAACGTGCGCCGCTGTCCGTCTTTCTCCATGACGAAGGTTGTCTCAAACTGCGGCTGCTCAGCCCCTTCCGGTATGGCCATTCCCTTGGGGATGTTGGCTCCGATGTGATAGGGGCGGAAGTCGAACAACGGCAGATACCACAGGCAGTAGGCGCTGGTGATCAGAATGAACAGCACGGTGAAGTTGATGGCGATCCACTGTGTCGACTTGGAGACAAAGCGGTACATGGCCAGCGGCCAGCGGCTCATGACGGCCGTGCATGCCAGCAGACCGATGTTCTTCAGCAGTGTCTGCACGTTGGTGAGGTGCACGGCGTCGCCGAAGCATCCGCAGTCCTCCACGGGGTCGGCCACGGCTATCCACACGGTGAAGAGCGTCATGACGGCCATCACTGCCAGCAGCATCCGTGCCACCGCACGGCGCCGTATGGCCAGCAGGGTAAACACGCCCAGCGAGAACTCCATTGCTGCCAAAGCCACTGCCGCCGCCAGCGTCAGCCAGTCGGGCAGGGCGCCGGCCAGCCCCATGGCCTCCAGGTAGTCGCGTATCTTGTACTGTGTGCCCAGCGGGTCGATGGCTTTCACGAATCCCGAGAACACGAACACTGCTCCCACGACAAGCCGGCACACGTTCGTGGCGATGCGTGCCAGTGGTCCGTAGGTCTGTGCCTGTGTGTCGGCAGCCTGGTTCTCGCCGTTGTTGGCCGTTGTCTGACAGGTCATGCGGTGATGTTGTCAGCGCCGTTGTCCTCTTTGAGGCGTATGGCGCCGAAGACGGCATAGTTGATGATGTCCATGTAGTTGGCGTCGACCCCCTCGGAGGCGATGGCCATTCCGTGGATGTTCTCCAGTTCCTTCACCCGTTCGATCTTGGTCAGGATGAGGTCGGTGTAGCTGCTCACACGCATGCTGCGCCATGCCTCGCCGTAGTCGTGGTTCTTGCGCTTCATCAGTTCGAAGGTCTCGCCGGCGTGGCGGTCATAGAGGTCGAGCGCCTCTTGGGGTGTCACGTCCACGCGGTCGGCATAGCCCTTCTCGAGCTGTATCAGTCCGGCGATGCCGTAGTTGATGAGTGCCAGAAACTCGGGACGTATGCCGTCGCCCACGAGCGATGTGCCTGTCGTCTCGAGCGTGCGTATGCGCTTTGCTTTTATGAAGAGCTGGTCGGTGAGCGACGACGGGCGCATGATGCGCCACGAGGCCCCGTAGTCGTGGAGCTTGGCGGCGAAGACGCTGCGGCACTCGTCGAGCGTGTCCTGGAACTGTTGGTCTGTGTCAGGTCTGTTTGTCATAACGTATGCAAAGTTACACATTATTTATGATAAAACGAAGGATTGCCCCAGAGAAATGAAGCGTGCGGGTGTGCAGCAGGTCATTCCTTTTGCCGTTGGTGTATGATGCGCACGGTGCCGCAGAGCGCGTCGTAGCGTATCTGCAGCGAGTCGCGGCGTGCGCGCAGCATGTTTTGCTGCAGCAGGCCCGTCGCGTGTTCGAGCTGTTGCACGGTGGCCTGCAGGGCCGAGTCGGTGCGTGCAATGTCTTGCTGTGTCATCTTGGCTGAGGCCTCCTGCCATATCTTCAGGGCACGGCGGCGGCTCTCGACAGCCTTCGGATAGTTGGCGCGCAGGTCGCGTATGGCGCTGAGTGTGGCCGGGTAGTCGTGGTGCTGGTAGAGCGAGTCGATGCGCTGCATGAGCGGTTCGGCCATTTCGTCGGCCGACGGCTGGCAGGCGGTCAGGCAGGCCATGCAGGCCAGCAGCAGGACGGGTGTTCTCATGTCGTTCGTTTTTTTGTGTGTGGTGTGATGCTGCCTGCCTCTGCGGCTCGCGGGCCGTGGGTGGGCAAAGCATGGCGCAAAGTTAGGAAAAATTATTGGCATGCCGGATGAATGTGTGGCAATTAAGTTTTTTTAGCCTGAATAATTCGCCGGACGCTTCTCCCGGAATGGGGTAATGCGTGAGGCGATGCGGGCTTTCAGTCAGCGTCGTTTCATGCAATTATCCCAATCAGCAAATGCTGCAAGCAACGCGCTCTGTGAGTGATGCCGGCTAAAATTCTACATCCGAAACGTGAGTAAATTCAACAATAATGTGTAACTTTGCACGACTTTTCAACAAGGACAACCCGACTATGCGAATACTAAGCGACGCCCAACTGGCCCAACTGCTCGACAAAGACATTTTCCACAAGATATCGGAGGCTGCCGACGCGCTGCACCTGGAGTGCTACGTGGTGGGCGGATACGTGCGCGACCTGTTTCTGGAGCGCCCGTCGAACGACATCGACGTGGTGGTGGTGGGCAGTGGCATCGAGGTGGCTTCGCGCCTGAAGAAGATGCTCGGACGCAAGGCCCATCTGTCGGTGTTTCGCAACTTCGGCACGGCGCAGGTGAAATGCGGCGGGCAGGAGGTGGAGTTTGTGGGGGCACGCAAGGAGAGCTACCGCCACGACAGCCGCAAGCCCATCGTGGAGGACGGCACGCTCGAAGACGACCAGAACCGCCGCGACTTCACCATCAACGCGATGGCCGTCTGCCTCAATGCCGACCGCTTCGGACAGCTCGTCGACCCCTTCAACGGCGTGGCCGACCTCGAGGACGGCATCATTGCCACTCCCCTCGACCCCGACATCACCTTCAGCGATGACCCGCTGCGCATGATGCGCTGCGTGCGCTTCGCCACCCAGCTCAACTTCGAGATCGAGGAGGAGACGCGTGAGGCGCTTGCCCGCAATGCCGACCGCCTGAAGATCATCAGTGGCGAGCGCATAGAGGAAGAACTCAACAAGATACTGCTGGCACCACATCCCAGCACAGGCTTCTACTACCTGCGCGAGTCGGGACTGCTGCAGCTCATACTGCCCGAGCTCGTGGCCCTCGACCAGGTGGAGACGCGCAACGGCCGTGCCCACAAGAACAACTACTACCACACGCTCGAGGTGCTCGAGAATGTGGTGCGTGCGCAGAAAGCACAGGCCAACGACCGGCGCCTCAACGGCACCGACGATGCCCCTGCCGACGATGTCCCTGCCGATGCCGCCCCTGCCTCTGCCGAACCCACCTTCGACCACACCCTGTGGCTGCGCTGGGCGGCCCTGCTCCATGACATCGGCAAGCCCAAGAGCAAACGCTGGGAACCCGTGCAAGGCTGGACCTTCCACAACCACAACTACCTGGGAGCCAAGATGGTGCCCGCCATCTTCCGCCGGCTGAAGCTGCCCATGGACGCCAAGATGAAATATGTGCAGAAACTCGTGGACCTGCACATGCGCCCGCAGGTCATTGCCGACGAGGAGGTGACCGACTCGGCCGTGCGCCGGCTGGTGAACGATGCCGCCGACGACATCGACGACCTGATGATGCTCTGCGAGGCCGACATCACCAGCAAGAACCAGGTGAGGAAACAGCGCTTCCTGCAAAACTTCCAGCTGGTGCGCGAGAAGATCGCCGACCTCAAGGAGCGCGACTACAAACGCCTGCTGCAGCCCTGCATCGACGGCAACGAGATCATGGAGATGTTCCATCTGCCCCCGTGCCGCGAGGTGGGCGTGCTCAAGCAGACCCTCAAAGACGCCGTGCTCGACATGCAGGCACCCAACGAGCGCGAAGCCCTCATGCAGCTCCTCGTGGAGAAGGCACGGCGGATGGGACTGAGCGAAAAATAGTGAAAAGCCACAGAACGTATAAATAAATAGTGTTAAATGTGTAACATCCTAATGCGGTGTTACACATTTATTGGTTAACTTTGCGCTATGAAAACTCTAGCGAGCTTTTAAGTTTTCTGTTTTGCAGCCCTTCCGGCATGGTGATTTGCGGGAGAGCAAGCCAGAATAACGAAAGGTGCGAAGTATTCAACGGAACAAAAATAATATTTTTAATAGGTATGACAAAGAACAAGTTTTTATTGTTTGCAGCACTGGCTGCAATGCTTGTCTCGTGTGGAGGCAAGAAGTCATCAGGCAAGCCTGATTTTGGTGACAACGAGTATGCGGTGAGAACCATCAGCGCACAGAGCGCCGACCTGGAGTCGACCTATCCCGCCACCATCAAGGGCGTGCAGGATGTGGAGATCCGTCCGAAAGTCTCGGGCTTCATCACCAAGCTGTGTGTGAAGGAAGGCCAGACGGTGAAGGCCGGACAACTGCTCTTCGTCATCGACAACGTGACCTATGAGGCTGCCGTGCGCCAGGCCAAGGCCGCTGTCAACTCGGCCAAGGCACAGCTCAACACAGCCCGCCTGACCTACAACAACTCGGAGAAACTCTTCAAGAACAACGTCATCGGCTCTTACGAGCTGCAGTCGGCCAAGAACTCCATGGAGGCCGCACAGGCTGCCGTGGCACAGGCTGAGGCCGCATACGTGTCGGCCAAGCAGAACCTCGACTTCTGCTACGTCACCAGTCCCGCCAGCGGTGTCATCGGCGATCTGCCCTACCGTGTGGGTGCCCTCGTGAGCGCCAGCAGCCAGCAGGCCCTCACCACCGTGTCGAACATCAGCACCATGCAGGTCTACTTCTCCATGACCGAGAAGGAGCTGCTCGAGATGACCAAGACGGCAGGCGGCCTGCACACCGCCCTCAAGGACTATCCCGCTGTGAAGCTCAAGCTCGCCGACGGCACCATCTACGACCAGCCCGGCCGCGTGGCCACCGTGAGCGGTGTGATCGACGCCTCCACCGGTTCGGTGTCGATGCGCGCCGACTTCCCCAACCCCCAGCATCTGCTCAAGAGCGGTGGCTCGGGATCGATCGTGGTGCCCCACGTGACCAACTCGGCCGTCATCATCCCTCAGGATGCCGTGTCGCAGGTGCAGGACAAGTACTTCGTGTATGTCGTGGGTAAGGACAACAAGGTGAAGTACACCCCCGTCATCATCAACAGCAACAACGACGGCAAGAACTACATCATCGACAGCGGCCTCAGCGTGGGCGACCGCATCGTGGTGAGCGGCATCTCATCGCTCACCGACGGCGCAGAGATCAAGCCCATCACCGAAGCACAGTATCAAGAGAAGCTGAAGAAGACCGAGCAGCTGGGTGCCGACCAGAGCGACATCAACAAGCTCAAGAAGGACTTCGGAAAATAAGAACATAAGAAAACAGCGACTGTAAATGAAACTAGATAGATTTATAAAACGTCCGGTGCTCTCCACCGTGATCTCGGTCCTGGTCGTGATCCTCGGTGTGCTCGGACTCGTGTCACTGCCTATTGAGCAGTACCCGAACATCGCACCGCCTACCATCATGGTGCGTGCATCATACAGCGGTGCCAATGCCGAGACCGTGCTGAACTCGGTGCTCGCTCCTCTGGAGGAGCAGATCAACGGTGTGGAAGGCATGACCTACATGACCTCATCGGCCACCAACGACGGTTCGGCCTCCATCACCGTCTACTTCAAGCAGGGTATGGACGCCGACATGTGTCAGGTGAACGTGCAGAACCGTGTGTCGCAGGCTTCAGCCCTGCTGCCCGCCGAGGTGACGAAGGCCGGTGTGACGGTCATCAAGCGCCAGGCATCCACCGTGCTCATGTTCGGTATCTATGCCGACGACGACCGCTACGACGCACAGTTCCTGGCCAACTACGCCGAGATCAACGTCATTCCCGCTGTGAAGCGTGTGAACGGTGTGGGTGAGTGTCAGAACCTGTCATCGAAAAACTACACCATGCGCCTCTGGCTCGACCCCGTGAAGATGAAGAACTACGGGCTCATCCCCAGCGACATCACCGGTGTGCTCTCACAGCAGAACATCGAGGCCGCCCCGGGTTCGGTGGGCGAGCTGAGCGACAACCAGTATGAGTACACCTTCCGCTATAAAGGCCGTCTGAAGACGTCGGAGGAGTTTGGCAACATGATCATCACCTCCACACAGGACGGACAGACCATCCGCGTGAAGGATGTGGCCCGCGTGGAGCTGGGTGCCCTGTCTTACTCGGTGGAGTCGCAACTCAACGGTAAGGACGCCATCACCATGATGGTGACCCAGACCGCCGGCTCCAACGCCACAGAGATCGCAGCCAGCATCAAGAAGCTGCTCAAGGAGCAGGAGGCCTCGCTGCCTCCCGGCGTCCACTTCCAGACCATGCAGGACGTCACCGAGTTCCTCTTCGCCTCTATCGAAGACCTCATCAAGACCCTCGTCGAGGCATTCGTGCTCGTGTTTATCGTGGTGTATCTGTTCCTGCAGGACTGGCGCTCCACGCTCATCCCGCTCATCGCCGTGCCCGTGTCGCTCATCGGTACGTTCTTCTTCCTCTACGTCTTCGGCTTCTCGCTCAACCTGCTGACGCTGGCCGCCCTTGTGCTCGCCATCGCCATCGTGGTCGACGATGCCATCGTGGTGGTGGAGGCCGTGCACGCCAAGCTCGACCTCGGATACAAGTCGGCCCGCCAGGCATCCATCGACGCCATGAACGAGATCTCGGGTGCCATCATCTCCATCACCCTCGTGATGGCCGCCGTGTTCATCCCCGTGTCGTTCATGGGCGGCACCTCGGGTACGTTCTATCGTGAGTTTGGTATCACCATGGCCATCGCCATCGTGATCTCCGCCCTCAACGCCCTGACGCTCTCGCCGGCCCTCTGCGCCATCCTGCTCAAGCCGAAAAACGAAGACGGCTCACAGCGCAAGATGTCGTTTGTCGACCGCTTCCATACCTCGTTCAACGCTGCCTATGGCAAGGTGCAGGAGAAATACACCAAGGGTGTGCGCCGCATCGTGGAGCGCCCCGTCATCGCCATCGGCTCGGTCATCATCGCCATTGCCGTCATGGGCGTGCTCATGTCGACCACCAAGACGGGTCTGGTGCCCGACGAGGACACCGGCACGGTGTTCTGTACGGTGTCGACACCTCCGGGAACATCCATGAAGAAGACCAACGAGGTGATGGACGAGGTGGACCGCATGCTCGCCACCAACCCCGCCGTGGAGAGCCGCATGCGCATCACCGGCTACAGCTTCATCGCCGGACAGGGCTCCAACCAGGGTACGTTCATCATCAAGCTGAAGTCGTTTGAGGAGCGTCAGGAGGCCGAAGGCATCATGAAGTATATCGGCGTGCACAACATGGGTTCGTCGATGGTGCTCGGCATGATCTACAAGCAGACGGCAGCCATCAAGGGCGCACAGATCCTGGCCTTCCAGCCGCCTATGGTGCAGGGCTTCTCGGCCACCAACGGTCTGACGCTCTCCATGCAGGACCGCACCGGTGGCGAGGTCAACAAGTTCTTCGAGGTGACACAGAAGTTCCTGGCCGAACTCAACAAGCGCCCCGAGATCTCCAACGCCATGACACAGTATGACACGAAGTATCCGCAGTATATGATCGATGTCAACGTGGCCAAGTGCAAGCAGAGCGGCATCGACCCCTCGAGCGTGCTCACCACCATGCAGGGATACTACGGCGGCATGTATGCCTCCAACTTCAACTCATACGGTAAGCTCTACCGTGTGTATATCCAGGCTGAGCCCACCAAGCGTGCCGACCTGAAGAGTCTCGACAACATCTATGTGCGCACCAGCAGCGGCAGCATGGCCCCCATCAAGGAGTATGTGTCGCTCAACCGCATCTATGGTCCGCAGGAGATCGACCGCTTCAACCTCTTCACCTCCATCAACGTGAATGCGTCGGCTGCCGACGGCTACTCTTCGGGAGACGCCATCAAGGCCATCGCCGAGGTGGCCAAGACCAGCCTGCCCGCCGGCTACACCTACGAGTACTCGGGTCTGACACGTTCGGAGCAGGAGTCGAGCAGTTCGACGGCCATGATCTTCGTGCTCTGTCTGACCTTCGTGTACCTCATCCTCTCCGCACAGTATGAGAGCTATCTGTTGCCGTTCTCGGTGATCCTCTCCATCCCGTTCGGTCTGGCAGGTGCCTTCATCTTCACCAACCTCTTCGGCAAGAACAACGACATCTACATGCAGATCGCCCTCATCATGCTGATGGGTCTGTTGGCCAAGAACGCCATCCTGATCGTGCAGTTCGCCCTGGAGCGCCGTCAGACGGGTATGGCCATCTCATGGTCGGCAGTGCTCGGTGCCTCGGCCCGTCTGCGTCCTATCCTCATGACCTCACTGGCCATGATCATCGGTCTGCTGCCGCTGCTCATGCCCTGGGGTGTAGGCTACAACGGTAACCAGACGCTCGGTGCAGCTGCCGTGGGCGGTATGCTCATCGGCATGCTCTGCCAGATCATGATCGTGCCGGCCCTGTTCTACATCTTCCAGACACTGCAGGAGAAGGTGAAGCCCATCGAGTTTGAGGACGACAATGCCGACGTGGCCACAGAGCTCAAGCAGTACACCAACCCGCTGGCCGCCAACTTCCGCACCGGCGAGGAGAAAATGGCAGACGCCAACACCAACATGTAACATAACAGTATATCAATGATGAAAGTCAAGAATATCATCCCCGTAGCACTGGCAGCTGCTCTCATGAGCAGTTGCGGTGTCTACACCAAATATCAGCGTCCCGACGTGAACACCACCGGACTGGTGCGCGACTCGGCCTCGGTGACCGACACGCTGGCAGTGGCCGACACCACCAGCTTCGGCAACCTGCCCTGGCGCAGCGTGTTTACCGACCCCAAACTGCAGACGCTCATCGAGAAGGGCCTGGAGAGCAACGCCGACATGCTCAACGCCGCACTCAACGTGCAGATGGTGGAGGCACAGCTGACGGCCGCCAAACTGGCCTTCGTGCCCTCGTTCACCTTCTCGCCCCAGGGCACCATCTCGTCGTGGGACGGCGGCAAGGCCACCAAGACCTACTCGCTGCCCATCACCGCCAGCTGGTCGGTGGACCTCTTCGGCAACCTGCTCAACCAGAAGCGCAGCACACAGATGAGCCTCCTCGCCACCAAGGACTATCAGCTCGTGGTGAAGACCAAGGTCATCTCCAACATCGCCAACATGTACTACACGCTCCTCATGCTCGACAAGCAGCTTGAGGTGGTCAACGACATGGCCAACCTCACCAAGGACACGTGGGACATCATGAAGATACAGAAGGAGCTCGGACGCACACGCGAGACCAGTGTGCAGAGCGCCGAGAGCAACTACTACTCGGTGCTGGCACAGGCCACCGACCTGAAGCGGCAGATCCGCGAGACCGAAAACTCGCTCTCGCTGCTCCTCGGCCAGTCGGCCCAGCACATCGACCGCGGCACCTTCGAGGGCCAGTCGCTGCCCACTTCGTTTGCCACGGGCGTGGGCATACAGCTGCTCAACAACCGCCCCGACGTGCACTATGCCGAGATGAGCCTCGCACAGTGTTTCTATGACGTGAACACCGCACGCTCGCGCTTCTATCCCAGCCTCACCATCACCGGCACGGGTGCCTACACCAACAGCAGCGGCATGGGCATCGTCAACCCCGGCAAGATGCTCCTCAGCGCTGTGGGCAGCCTCGTGCAGCCCATCTTCCAGCACGGACAGCTCATCGCCGGACTCAAGGTGGCCAAGGCACAGCAGGAACAGGCTTTCAACACCTGGCAGAACGCCGTGCTCGCAGCCGGCAGCGAGGTGAGCAACGCCCTCGTGCTCTACAACTCGTCGGAGGAGAAGAGCCAGCTCGAAGCCAAGCAGGTGGAGAGCCTCAAGAAGAACGTGGAGTACACCAAGCTGCTCTTCAACGACGGCAGCAGCACATACCTCGAGGTGATCACCGCTGAGCAGAGTCTGCTCAACGCCGAGCTCTCGAAGGTGGCCGACGACTTCTACAAGATGCAGGCCGTGGTGAACCTCTACTATGCACTGGGCGGAGGCCGCGATTAATGTTTCATCTTTTAAAGCAATCCAGACTATGAACAATATAAGTCCTCTTGCACATGTCGACCCGAAGGCGAAGATTGGCAACAATGTCACCATCTATCCCTTTGCCTACATCGAGGGCGACGTGGTGATCGGTGACGACTGCGTCATCTATCCCTATGTGAGCATCATGAACGGCACACGCATGGGCCGCGGCAACAAGGTGTTTCAGAACACCGTGCTCGGTGCCGAGCCGCAAGACTTCAACTATAAGGGCGATGTCACAACGCTCGAGATCGGCGACGAGAACATCTTCCGCGAGAATGTGGTCATCAACCGCGCCACCTTCTCCACAGGAAAGACGCACATCGGCAACCGCAACTTCCTCATGGAGGGTGTGCACATCAGCCACGACACCGACGTGCACGACTACTGTGTGTTCGGCTACGGCACCAAGGTGGCCGGCGACTGCGAGATCCACAGTGGCATCATCTTCTCATCGGGTGTCATCGTCAACGCACAGGTGCGTGTGGGCACAGCGGCCATGGTCACCAGCGGCTGCCGCCTCAGCAAGGATGTGCCGCCGTTTATCGTGGCCAACGACAACCCCGTGCGCTATGCCGGCCTCAACAAGGAGATGCTGCTCAAACATGGTATGAGCGACAAGATCCTCGGTCATCTGGCCAACGCCTACCGCCTCGTGTTCCACGGACAGACCTCTGTCTTCGATGCGGCTATCCAGATCAAGGAGCAGGTGCCCGACGGCGATGCCGTGCGCAACGTGGTCAACTTCATCCAGACCACCAAACTGGGTATTATCAGTAAGATATAATCTGCAATCTATCTATAAAACAAAATGGGGGTTAGACGGCCAATATGCCTGTCTAACCCCTTTTCTGTTGGTTCTGTAGCGAATGTGTTTGCCGGCAGGTGCGGTGTGCCGCCTGTGCCAGTGCGCACCATGGCGGTCTTATTGCCGCTCACGCAGCTTTGCGATGTTCCATGCGAAGGCCATGGCCGTGCGCACGTCCATCTCCACAAAGTGGCCGCCTTCGTTCCACGCGAGGGTGGTGTGGTCGGGACCCAGTTGCTGTTCCAGCAGACGGTGGTGGAAGCGTATGTTGTCGCCCACGCGGGCCATTGCCACATTGCGCACCTGCTCTTCCTTACGGCCGATGCTCAGACAGACGGTCTTCGACAGGGTGGGGTGGGCGATGGCAAACGCCTGCCAGTCGCGTATCCACACCGAGGGCGAGGCTGCAGCTATGCCGTCGAATACATCGGTCTGGGTGGAGGCCCACAGGGCAAAGAGGGCCGCCAGCGAGTAGCCGCCCAGCACCACGGGCTTGTGGCCGAAGCGCCGGTGCAGTTCGGGCAGCAGTAGGGCGGTGATGAAACGGAGCGTCTCGCCGGCCTGCTGCCCCACCTCCTCGCGGCGCGAGATGGCGTCGTCGTGCCACGGCGACAGCTGCAGGTGCCAGTCGTCGATCTTGAAGGCGGCCAGGACAAACCGGCTGCCTGCGTGCCGGGCGATGAGCTCTGCCTCGTGCTCCACGGTGGCCACCTCCTTGCGCTCAAGCGGTTGGATGAGGATGACCTCGGGCTGCCCGGCGATGAACAGCTGGACGGGTATGCTGAGATGGTCGATGGTCTGTGTGTCCATTATGCTTGGCGGGTGTCTGGTTGAGATGTGCTTGCCTCGTGTGTCGAGGTGCAGGGCGGATGCTGCAGGTGTTTCATCTGGTGGCCGCCCCACGTGGCCGTGCCCACCTGGCGGAAGCCCAGCGACAGATAGAGGCGCTCGGCCCACGGATGCGTCACGTCGACGAGCAACCCCACGGGTTGTTGCTGGCCGTGGCGGCTGATCATCTCGCGCAGCAGTGCCGAGGCGATGCCCTGCTTGCGGTACTGCGGGTGTACGGCCAGCGAGTCGATGTAGTGTTCGCCGGCCTGCGTCTCGTCGTCCATGCCGCTGTAGTCGCGGCCGAAGGCCTCGAGCGCAGCCTGCACGAAGGCCCGGCGCAGCGGTCGCAGCTGAGCGCCGTCGTAGGCGGTGATGATGCCGGCAATGTCGCCGTCGGCTGTTCGGGCCACCAGCGTGTTGCGGTAGCTGTATTGGCTGTCGTGGCGCCTCACCAGCCGTGTCATCATCTGCCGGAAGTCGTCGAGCGTGTGGCAGGGCCCGGCAAAGTGCTGGCAGCAGTCTTCGTCCATGGCCATCATGATGAGCGGCGCTATGCGGTCGGCCTGCTCGGGTGTGGCTGGTTCTATCCGGTATTCCATGTCTTGCGGTCTTATTGGTAATGACGGGGCTTAACGGTGCTATACTAATAAGATGCTGTGCAGGGGATGCCGGCTGCCACCACGCGGTCGCGTATGGCGTCGAGCTCTTCGCGCGTGGCTTTCTGCAGACCGTGGTCGGGTGTCTCGCGGTCGATGGTGTAGACCATCACGGCTTTCGGGCCGATGGCTTTCACGGCTTCCAGCCACGGTGCCACATAGCGTTCGCCGGTGTTGTCGACCGACACGGTGTGGCCGTCGGCACCGGTGGTGGTGCCTTTCATAAACATGGTCTGGATGATGAGGTGGCCGCCAAACTGCTTCATGTGCCCGATGACCTTCTCCACGTCGTAGCTCGGCTGGGTGGGGCGGTCGGCGAGCCGTATGTAGTCGGGGTCTACGGTGTCGAGCTTCAGGATGTTGTTGTCCACCTTCATCAGCGCCTGCCGTATGCGTTCGTGGCCGATGAACGTGGAGTTGCTCAGCACGCTGATCTTGGCCTCGGGGCACCACTTGTCGCGCAGCCGCACCGTGTCGTCGATGATCTCGGCGAAGTGGGGGTTGCTCGTCGGCTCGCCGTTGCCGGCAAATGTCAGCACGTCGGGATGCTGCCCTTCGGCGTGCATCTTCATGAGCTGCTGCTCCAGGGCGCCGGCCACCTCCTCGCGTGAGGGGTGGTGGCTGTGTGTGCGGTGGTCGCCGTTGAAGCCGCATTCGCAGTAGAGGCAGTCGAAGGTGCATATCTTGCCGTCGGCCGGCATCAGGTTGATGCCAAGGCTCAGCCCCAGCCGCCTGCTGTGCACGGGGCCGTAGATAGGACTTGGATAGATGATGGTGCTCATGGTCGTATGTTTTTCTTCTAGGGTGTTTGCGGGTATAGTTGTCTTTTTTTATAGAGTCATATCTGCTGTATGACAGAGGTTTGCCAGTGATGTGCCCCCAACGCATTTGAACATCATGGAGACGTTTGGCAGGGCGCACCATACAAAGGTACAAAGAATATCCGAACGGATATGCTTTTCTGGAAGAAAACAAAAAGGGGGATGCAAAATGGAGGGATTTTGATGGGGTATAGGGCTATGTCCTATGAATTATGCAGGCTAAATCATAAACTTGAAGAAATATCAGCGCTTTACTCGCTCTTGAGGCCAAATAATCTTGCAATAATCTTGGAAAAACGGACAAAAGTGCGTGATTTTGCCTTGGAAAAACGGACAAATTAGGGTCTAAAAGCCTTGGAAAAACGGACAAAAAGTGATTAAGCGCAAGATACACAGCAAATTAGAAACCTTTTATACTTTCGGCACAAAAGATTTGAAGGTAAGGTAGCGGGACTGCGGTCGTCTTGCCCTTTGTACCTCAGTCCTAAGGCTCAAACACTACAGTCCTAACGCCCTAACACTCGGGTCCTTCGGCCCTTAGGACCGGAGTGTTAGGCCCTTGGGACTGTAGTGTTAGGGCCTTGGGACCGGAGTGTTAGGGCTTATGGACTCGAATGCTCCGCTTTATGCTCGAACAGGCGACGTGCAAGGTGATCGAAGAGCCCATGCACACAGGTCTTGTTCGCCCTCTTCGAGGACGCAAAGGGGATGTGCGGCTTATCTCCGCGGGCTCCCTCGCTTCGCTCGACCACCCGCGGTTATGCACATTGGCCGCCTTCGGCGACCTCAAGCGAATCTCCTGTATGATAAATGTTTAACTATGCGCGACCTCTAGCGAATCTCCTGTATGATAAAAGTTTACCTATGCGCGACCTCAGGCGTCACCCT
>CAVAXH010000007.1:0-33960 GCA_963592505.1 Bacteroidaceae bacterium | reverse complement strand
TATGCCCTATTGAAGAACAATGCGGAGAAGAACGTGCGCAAGTACGAGAGCCGCAAGAGACAGTGGGAGGCCGACAAAACGTATATTCACAATGCGAAGCCAAAGCTGGAAAGCCAGATAAAAGCTGCTGAACAACGTGCAGAAGATGCAGCCTCTCATCTGCAGGCTGTCAAGAAGGCCTTCCCGGACGGCAAGTCCGGCGAGATAACCATTGGCAACAAGAAGTTCGGCTCCGTGGCTGCCATGGCGGACTTCATCAAAGACTATAACAAGAAGATAACCGACGGCTCGAAAGCAATGAAGGAGAGCCCGGCAGACGTGAAGCGGAAGCATGAGCTGACATTGTCAATGGGAGGTCTCAACTTTGTAGTCAATACCGAGCTGTCACGCGAAGTAACCCACAGCGATGCCGGCCTCTTCGCCGAGGTACACCGCAATATGACATATTCGTGCCCGGAGCTCGGGCTGAAAGACGTGCCTGTCAAGCAGTCGCTTTTGCGCAATGCCTTGGAGGATATTACCGAGAACGTGATAACCGGCAAAGACTTCGAGGAGCAGCATGACAACGCCCTGCGTGCCGCAGAGCATGGCAAGTCGGAGCTTGAGCAGTTGAAATCCCGCGAAGGCAAGCCGTTTGAATACGACAAGGAGCTCGAGGAGGCACAGCGCCAGCTGGAGGAGTACACCGAAGCCATGAAGCAGGAGCTCGAGGAGAAAGAGAAGAAGTATGCGGAAATGGATGCGAGTGTAGAGGCTGCCACCGATGTCGCTGTGGACGAGGAAGAAGATGTGGACGAAGAGAAGACCAAGTTCCGCTTGCTGGAGGACGACGACCCGAAGGCGAGGGAGCTGGAGGCTCTGAAGGATAACGAGCTGGTGGAGGTGTACCGGAACGTGCAGGCGTTCGAAGACGACGACCTTGGCTCGCCGATGGCCTTCACGGATGCGGTGACAGGCGAGCGCCGGACGCTGAAGGGCCGACGCTGGAACTATTCGGCACCGAAGGAGATCAAGCTCACAGACGAGCAGCAACGACGGCTGGACGAACTGAACCGGAACGGCTACATCATGGTGGACGGCAAGAAGGTGACGGAGCTGAAGCTGAACGACGCTCTGAAATTCGTGAAGCCGAAGGAAGGCGAGGCCAAGCTGCAGTATTTCCTGAAGAAAAATTCGGAGGACGGCGGCCTGTGGGCAGACTACAACCCCTATGACCATGCCGTAGAGACCCCGCTGAACACGCAGTTTGCGAGCGCCTACAAGCGCCCGAACCTGGTGGTGGTGCGTTGTCTTATCCCGAAGAGCGAACTGGACGAGCCCTACCATGCCGACTACGCCGCCAAGCCCACCGGCGCCCATCTGTGGAACAACGGACGCACGCTGTACCTCTCACGCTGGAGCAAGATAGACAAGGTGCTGACACGCGAGGAAGAGGCAGAGCTCATCGGCGAATACTGGAAGGCCAACCCGCAGGAGCGGGAGAAGACGACGCACCGCGACTACAACCGCTTTGTGCCACAGGTGCGCAGGCTGCTGGAGGAGAAGGGCTATCGCTTCGAGTTGAATAACCAAATGCGCAAGGAGCTTGAGAAGAAAGGCTACCACTACGCGCCTGCCGGCAAGGAGCTGACACCCGAAGAGAGCCGCAGGCTCGACGAACTGGTCTGGGAAGATCGTGACGTGATCCCCGGCAAGGAAGGCCAGGTGCCGTTTGTCACCAACGAGGACATCGCACGCATCAACGCGAAGATGTCCGGCAAGTGGGTAGGCGTGCCGAAGGCCGAAATGGAAGAGGCCATGACAGCAAGGGTGACCGAGTTGTCGGAGCGCCTCAACACACCTGTGCATATCGTCCGCACAGACGAAGAGGTGGCTGCACTGCCCAGCGTGCGCCAGCGCCGGATGAAGGGCAGCTTCAACCCCATGACAGGCGAGGTGACCATCGTGGTGCCGAACAACGCGAACATGGCAGACGTGGAGAACACGTTTGTGCATGAGGTGGTGGGCCATAGCGGTCTGCGTGTGCTGTTCCCCGAGGAGGAGAAACTGAACAATGCGCTTGATGAGATGTACCGCATGTCGAAAGACGAGATACGGCAGGCCATCGACAGCATGGCCCAGAAGATGTACGACGCCGAGGTGGACCGCATCCGCGAGCACAAGCGCAGGGAGCATGAGGCCAAGGGCGAGAACAGCAACGCCAGCTACTATGCAGACATGGCAGAAGCCCATGTGGAGGCCGCCGGCAAGCGCGAGCAGATGAAGCGCGATGCTACGGAGGAGTATGCTGCAGACCTTGCCGGACGTATCGGCGAGGAAGGCTTTGAGAAGATGAGCGCCGGGGAGCAGACGTTCTGGGGCAAGGTGAAGGCCGTGCTTCAGAAGGCACTTGACGCCCTGCTGAAAGGCCTGAAGATACCGGGCAAGCGGCAGTGGAACGACAAGGACTGGGCGTTTGTGCTGCATGAGGCGTACAAGCGCAAGAAGAATGGTGGCCGTCCTTCGATCTTCGATGCAGCCGACACCGAGGTGATGCGCCGGAAGACCGGATATGGCGAAGCTACGCCCGGCAAGGAAGCCGGACGTGATGCGAAGCCGGAGACCAGCAGACACGATGACGACGACATAATGTTCCGCGACGGCGACGACCGAGAGTATGAGAAAGCGATGGCCCGCGGCACCTACGAGCGCCGTGTGAGCCGTGGCATGTACCAGACGCAGGAAGCCCTTCAGGATTCGATGCTGGGTTTGAAGGAGGCGATGGACGCTGTGCTGCAGGCCGAAGGCAAGGGCAAGAAAGTCCGCATAGAAGACGTGCCGGGATACGAGAACCCGTATCTTGGCGAGAACCGCCTGTCGAGTGTGAACCAGGCCGAAGCATCGGAATTTAACCGGAAGCTGTTCAAACCCCTGCTCCAGGAGGTATCGAAACTGGCGAAGACCGCCGGCGAGCGTGCAGAGCTGACGGACTACATGATGGCGAAGCATGGCCTGGAGCGCAATGAGGTGATGGCACGCCGAGCTGCCGAGAAGCAGGCCATGAAGGAACTGGGTGCCGAGCTGCGCAATGCGGAACGTGCCTTGAACGACGACCCGCTGGACCCGCTGCTGCAGTTTGCCGTTGACGAGGTGAAGCAACGCATGGACGACCGAGAGGAAGAGCTGTACTTTGAAAATCGCGCCTATGACTACTCCGGCCTGACGGCGTTGACGAAGACCGACAACGTGGCGGACGCAGAAGACGAGGCCCGGAATATGGTGCAGGCCTACGAAGGCGAGCATGACACCGCCGAACTGTGGGCAAAGACACAGGCCGTGACAGAGGGTACTCTGGCAAAGGCATACCAGAGTGGCATGATAGACCGTGACACGTACAACGACATCAAAGGCATGTATGACAACTACATCCCGTTGCGAGGCTTCGACGAGACGACGAGCGACGAGGTGTACGCCTACCTTAACGACCGGAAGAGCGGTTTCAGTAGTCCAATAAAGACGGCAAAGGGCCGCAAGAGTAAGGCCGACGACCCGTTCGCAAACATGGAGGCGATGGCCGAGAGCGCCATCATGCAGGGCAACCGCAATGTGCTGGTGAAGCAGAAGATGCTGAACTTCGCATTGGCGCATCCAAGCGACCTTGTTAGCGTGAGCGACCTGTGGCTGCGTTATGACGACGTGAAGGACGAATGGATGCCGATGAACACCGGCGACGTGGCAGGCACGGAGGCGCTGGAGCCTGACGACACGCCCGCCGAGGTGGAGGCGAAGATGGAGACCTTTGAGGAAGCCATGCGGCAGCTGTCGGCAGCAGAACCGGATAAGTTTGTACGGCAGAAGGAACACCCGAATATCCCATACCGGGTGGTGGAGACGAGCATGGAACGCGAGCACCAGGTGATCGTGAAGCGCAACGGCAAGGACTACGTGCTGACCATTAACGGCAACCCGAGAGCAGCACAGGCGCTGAACGGACAAACGAACCCTGACAACGACCAGAGCGGTGCGCTGGGAAAGGTAATGCACTGGGGTGAGGTGCTGAACCGCCAGCTTAGCGCCTTCTACACGACGCGCAACCCGGACTTCGTGGTGTCGAACTTCATGAGAGATGCAATCTATTCGAACACGATGGCATGGGTGAAAGAAAGCCCCGGCTACGCCTGGCGCTTCCATAAGAACTTCACGAAGGTGAACCCCGCGAAGATGAAGATGTTGTTCGCACGTCTGCGCAATGGCGAGCTCGACATGAACGACAGGACGGATAAACTGTTCTACCAGTTTATGATGAACGGCGGCGAGACCGGCTACTCGAACCTTCGCGACACGGAGCAGCGCAAGAACGACATCAAGCGTGAACTGAAGAAGAATAACGGGAAGTTGCCACTGCAAAAAGCCTGGACGTTGCTTGGAGAGCGCTTCGACGAGTACAACAGGGCTGTGGAGAACTGCGCAAGATTTGCAGCCTTCGTAACGTCGATGGAGATGAAGCGCAGCGTGGAACGTGCGGTGTGGGACGCCAAGGAGATTAGCGTGAACTTCAACAAGAAGGGCAGCGGAGCCAAGTTTATAGATGCTACCGGCGAGAAAAATTCGGCCCGTGTCGCTTCATTCCTGTCAGGCGCCGGGCGCAGCTTGTATGTGTTCTGGAACGCAGCCATTCAAGGAACATGGAACATCGGAAAGAACGCATCGCGCAACCCGAAGAAAGCCCTTGGCGGTGCAGCAGCGATGTTCCTGCTTGGAGCGGTGATGGCGGCACTCGGCAACGATGACGATGATGATACACGCAACAGCTACTACAACCTGCCGGAGTATGTACGCCGAAGCAACATCGTGTTCCGGCTGCCTGGCATGGACGAGCAGTGGATAAGCATCCCGTTGCCGGTGGAATATCGCGCCCTCTATGGCTTGGGCGAGCTTGCCGCCAGTGCGCTTGGTGACAAGGAGCACAAGACGGGCGGCGAGCTTGCTGCAGGTATTGCCGGGCAGTTGAGCCAAGCATTGCCGATAGACTTCCTGGAAGGCGGTGGAGGTTGGAACCCATTTGTACCGAGCAGTGTGAAGCCGTTTGCGGAAGTGCTGACGAACAAAGGTTGGACCGGCATGCCTATCTACAGCGACAACGAATGGAACAAAGACATGCCGGAGTGGACGAAGGCCTATCAGAGCGCCAACGAGCAGCTGGTGGACGCAAGCAAACTGCTTAACGAGGCGACAGGCGGCGACCGCTACACGCCAGGCGCGATAGACATCAACCCTGCGATGGTGGAATACCTGCTGACCGGCTACTTCGGCGGTGTGGCGAACACCATCAACCGCATGGTGAAGATGGGCGAGACTGTTGTGGGCGACCGCGAGTATGACCCGAAGAGCTTCCTTATCGTGAACCGCCTGGTGAAGAACGGCGACGAACGAACAGAGAGCCGTGCGCTGACGAACGAGTACTACCGGCTTCGTGACGAGTATGAGAAAACACGCAGCCGTCTTGTCAACTACGAGAATGACACCGACGACGGAGTGTTTGACTATGCCGACAAGATTGCGAAGCTGAACAACTCGCCGGAGTATCGCCGGATGGAGATCTTTGAAGAGTATGGCAGTGACATCGACGCCATCAGCAAAGAGCTGAAAGACGAGACGCTGCCCGCGGAGGACCGCAAGGCACTGACGGAAGAGCGGACGGCGCTGATGCGAGAGCTGGTGGAGCGTGTGAATGCGAGCCGCAAGCAACAATAGTTAAGAGCAAGGTGACGGTGTGAAGTATTATCTTCGCGCCGTCGCTACTAAAAAGACAAATATGGCAACAAAGAGACTACATAAGATGAGCCGCGTGATGCCCCGCCATGACGAGTTGGACACGGTGAAGTCGTCGCGACAGACGCTGGGCGAGAACAGAGCCTTCGAGGTGCTGTGGCAGGCGCAACAGTACTGGCTGTCGATGGAGACGTTTCGGCAGGACCGCGAGCGCAACAAGAACTACACCTACGGCCGGCAGTGGGAAGACTGGGTATGCGTGGACGGCAAGAAGATCAAGGAAGCCGACCTGATCCGCCAGCAGGGTAATGTACCGTTGAAGAACAACCTTATCCGCCGGATGGTGCAGGCCGTGCTGGGCGTGTACCGCAGTCAAGCCAAGGAGCCGACATGCACTGCGCGTGATCGCGACGAGCAGCAGTATGGCGAGACGATGAGCACGGTGCTGCAATGCAACATGCAGCTGAACCGCATGCAGGAGATCAATGCCCGGTGCATGGAAGAATTCCTGATAAGCGGTTTCGTGGTGCAACGGAAGTGGTATGGCTGGCGCGAGAACAAGCTGGACTGCTGGACGGACTACGTGCAGCCGAACAACTTCTTCATCGACAACAACATGAGGGACTTCCGAGGCTGGGACTGCTCGTGCGTGGGCGAGGTGCATGACGTGTCGTTCGAGGAGCTGTGCGGCCGTTTTGCCAAGAACGCCAGCGACTATCGCCGGCTGGAGGAGATATACAAGTTTGCGAAAGACAAGACCTACCTTAGTAGTACGTTTGACGACTTCGGCTATCCGCTGCAAGGCTACTATGACTTCCTGGTGCCCTATGACCCCACCCGCTGCAGGGTGATAGAGGTGTGGCGCAAGGAGAGTAAGCCCCGTGTGCGCTGTCATGACGTGAACAACGGCGACGTGTTCAAGGTGAACGTGGAGGACTTCCAGGCGCTTGTGGCCGACGAGAACGCGAAGCGCCTGCAGCAGGCCCTTGAGTTGGGCATGAGCGAGGACGAGGCCCCGCTTATCCGCTATGAGTGGTTCATGGACAGTTACTGGTATTACTACATGCTGTCGCCAGCCGGAGACATCCTGGAAGAAGGAGAGACGCCCTATGAGCACAAGAGCCATCCGTATGTGTGGAAGGCCTATCCGTTCATCGACGGCGAAATCCATTCGTTCGTGAGCAATGTGATAGACCAGCAGCGCTACACGAACCGCCTGATAACCATGTACGACTGGATCATGCGTGCGAGCGCCAAAGGTGTGCTGCTGTTTCCGGAGGAATGTCTGCCCAAGGGCATGTCGATGGAAGACGTGGCCGACGAGTGGGCAAGGTTCAACGGCGTTATCATGATCAAGCAGCCGAAGACCGGCACAGCGCTCCCGCACCAGATAGCGAACAACTGCACGCAGATAGGCATCTCGGAGCTCCTGAACATGCAGCTGAAGTTCTTCGAGGACATATCGGGCGTGAACGGAGCACTGCAGGGCAAGCCCGGCTACAGCGGAATGTCGGCAAGCCTATACAGCCAGCAGACGCAGAACGCCACGACATCGTTGCTGGACCTTCTGGACACGTTCTCGGCATTTGTGCGCGAAGGCGCGTACAAGGACGTGAAGAACATCCAGCAGTTCTACGACACCCGCCGCGTGTTCAACATCGCCGGCAAGAACTCCGCCATCGTGGAGTATGACCCGCGTAAGATCCGTGACGTGGAGTTTGACCTAAGCATCGTGGAGAGCACCGCTACCCCAGCCTACCGTGCACTGAGCAACGACATACTGATGCAGCTGTGGCAGTCGCAGGCCATCAGCGTGGAGCAGCTCCTGGAGCACGGCGACTTCCCGTTTGCCGACGAGCTGCTGCAGAGCATCAAGTCGCAGAAGGAACAGGTGGAGCAAGGGCAAACACCGGACGGCCTGTCGCCGGAGCTGGCGCGGCAAGCCCAGCAGAATGCCAACATGGGCGCCGTACAGCAGGCGCAGCAGATGCTGCAGCAGTAAGCGAAGTGATTAGATAGAGGCCTCGGAGACGGGGCCTCTATTCTTTTTATGTGTGCGCGAGACGACAGGCACGAGCTGTGGCATGTCCATCTCCCGGAAGCAGATGTGCAGTCCGATGGCACGTGTCATGAGCAGGTCGTCGTGCTTGCCGACGATGGCGCCATAGGCACCGTTAGCCTTCCGTTCATAGGTGATATATTCGTCGAGGCACCGTTTGTCGCGTTCGATGTAGAGCCTGTCGCGTATGACCTTGACGAGCGTAGAGATGATCATCGGCTTGGTGGCGACGTTGGTGTGGAAGCCATACTTGCGCGGCAAGCCCTCGCGTATCTCATCTTCTGACTGCCGGCGTGCATAGAGGTTCGGGTAGATGTCGGAGATCTGGTTGAGGATGTACTGCGACTGGTCGCCACCCTCCACCTGCCGTTCCTTGTCGTGCGTCTCCAAGGTATTGCTCTCGATAACCAACAGCGAGTTGTTGTAGTAGGCGGCGATCTGCGCAGCCCTCCATGCGAGGCGGTCGATGTCGCAATGGCCATACCACTGTGCGACGACCGACGGCGGCTCGGAGCCGTCGACCATGCTCATGCGGTCGAAGACGACGATGACAGACCAGTCGGCCTTGTTGGAGCGTCCGCCGACATCGACGACGGTGAGATAGCGGTCGGTGACCTCGTAGTCGTCGTAGGTCTCCGGCTTGGCCCAGATGGAGAGCAGCCCCTGCCGGTCCTCCTGGAAGTGCAGCCCCTCGAGCGCGTCCTCGCCCTCATCGCCTTTGGCATAGACCTCGCCGATGAAGCGCGGCGGACGGCAAGAAGTCTCGAAGCGTTTGACCAGATACTTGTCGAAGACCATTGTGCCGGAGTGTACGAAGGCCTCGACATCGTCGGACGGGTATTCAGACGCCATGATAGCGAAGTCGTCCTTTCCGGCGCGTTCCTCGATGTACCAGTTGATGGCCTCGAGCGACGCTCCCTTCTCCCACAGCGACCACAGATAACGTCCGCTCTCCTCGCGGTTGGACGGTACATAGGCGTTGTGCCGGTTGTCGTAGAGCGCCTTCGCGAAGGCCCGCATCTCATCAGGCGACTTGAAAGGGCGTGCATACTGTTCTATCTGGAACCATGCGATGAAGAGCGCCTCATACTGCGACTTGATGGTCGGGTCCGCAGCAGCCGTGTATTCGGTGTGGAAGAAGTTGCCGGTGCCGTTGGGCGTGGACTCCATGACAATCATGGTGTATGGCTCGAGCAGGATGCCGGAGCACGCAGAGCGCACAATGTCCTGCGGCGACTTGCCTTCAGTCTTCTGCCAGAGGCCGACCTCGGAGAGATGCACTAGCGAGTAGGCACCGCCACGGCAGCCGTTCGGACGCTCGGCTGTGCCCACCTTTATCTTGCAGTTGCGCTGCGGCACGCGATGCGTGGAGCCGGACTTGCCGACACCGACGAGCTTGTCTTCGTTGACGGAATATGCCTCTCCCATGCCGTGGAGAAATTCCACAGGGTAGTGAGAAATCATGAGGTCGAACATGTCCTTGATTTCATCGGAAGCCGCCCCCTGGTGTGCGATGATGAGCGAGTTGAGGCCCTTCTTGTGCACGAACTGCAGCCATGCCATGTAGAGCTGTGTGGTGGTGGAGCCTCCCCACTGGCGTGCCTTCAGGAGAATGAGACGTATGGGCAGCCCCGCCTTCCGCTTAGCCTCGAAGCGTGAGACGAGGATGCGCTGTGGGTAGTAAAGCCGGAAGAGAACGTCATTGCCGGCTTTCTTGTTGTGTATGTAGACAAGCGTGGCCGCCCAGAACGGGAAGTCATGCTTGAAGCGCAGGCGTATGAGCGTGCGCGAGACCTTGGTGTAGTCGCCGGCGCTTGGCGTGACCTGCAGTTTGTCGGCAAGGAACGCCTTGATGGAGCCGGCCTCAACGAGCATCTTGACAAACGGAATGCTCATCATCTCGGCAGGCAGGTACTGCACCGGCACTGCGAAGTCGGAGATGCAGACGCGCACCCTGTCGCCGATGGAGCCCTCACCGGTGACAGGGTCGAACTTGGCGAACATCACGTCGTTGCGCCTATCATTCTCTGCTATGATATGTGCGATTTCGCTATTTTCCATGTTTGTCATACCAGCCACTTTTAATGCGGTAAATAAACTCCCCGATGGTACGTGCAGTGAAATAGAACTTCGGCGCCGGCTGGTTGACGACGATGGACACCAGGTGATAGGTGGGGCGCTTGGGGTATTTCTTGCGCAGAATGGCGTATCTCCGGTAGATTTCCTGAAACATCGCCTGTTTGTTGGGCCGCATGCGCGGCACCGGCCGTCCGGCCTCCATAGCGGCGATAACATTGGTGGCCCGTTCCTCGCTCACCCAGAAGCGTGCGGACGGTGACTGCGCCACCGTCTCGAAGACGACAGGCAAGGCGATGACTGCCGAAGACGCAAGGACGCTCCGGTAGACCCTCATGATGTCGGCATTGCGTTGCCGCGTGAAATCCATAACAGAACCATGATGTTTCATAATAACAGCAGAGACAATTTATGCTTACAAAGATAATAAAAATATGTCACAATACTTAAAGGACGACGGACTAAAAAAGACATTATATTTGCGGCCATAAGAATAAACATAATGACTTTTTGCAATGGCTGAAAACGATGCAGTTAAAAGCAGGCGCGACCAGCATCTGGAGCGTTTGCGGAAGAAATACCCCGACAAGCAATTCGAGGACGACGAAGAGATATACGGACAGATTTCGGACGACTACGACAACTACGAGAAAGACCTCGCCAATTACCGCGAGCAGGAGAAGACGCTGTCGGACATGTTCTCTGCGTCGCCGCAGAGCGCCCAGTTTCTGGCTGACATGCACAACGGCGTAGACCCTGTCGTCGGTTTGGTGCAGCGTTTCGGCATGCAGATACGCGACGTTCTCGACAACCCCGAGATGCTCGACAAGCTGGCTGAAGCCAACAAGGAATACGTGGAGCGTGTGGCGAAGTCGAAGGCGCTCGACGAGGAATATGCGAAGAACATGGCCACGTCGCTCGAGACCCTGAAGCAGTTCCAGCAGGAGCGCGGCATGACCGACGAGCAGATCGACGAGGTGGCCGCCGCCATCATCGGTGTGGTGCGTGACGGCGTGAAAGGCAAGTTCGCACATGAGACGCTGGAGCTGTTTGTGAACGCCATCAACCATGACAACGACGTGGCCGCAGCCGGCGAAGAAGGCCGTGTGGCAGGACGCAACGACAAGATTGTGGAGGGCCTTCGCAAGCGCGAACAGGGAGACGGTACGGCACCCCTGAGCGGCAAGAACGGCACGAGCGCCCGCCGCAAGCAGAACATCTTCGAACTGGCGAACGAAGCCCTGTAGCCATGAGTGAAGTGGTGAAGTTTCCGCCCGAGCGCCCGCACACCATGCCTGTGTGCGGCACAGCCGGTTTGAAGACACATGTGCCCGGCGGCATGACCACGGTGAGCTGTGTGGCTTCGGCCACCGGCGGCATCGGTGCCGGCAACCTCATCAAGACAGACAACGGATAGCAGAGAGAACAACAATAAACTAAACAAAGAGAAGAGAAAATGGACGAGACAGTGAAAGTAGGCGGTAGCATGGCTACCCCCGTCCCCGGCAGTGCCGGTGTAGAAAGTCAGGTTCCTGGAGCCCCCACCACCGTGAGCGGTGTTGCCGGCGCTACCGGCGGCATCGGTGCCGGTAACCTCATCCAGGCTGACCTTGACAACGAATTGTACAAATTCAAGAGTGACGACACCCCGCTGATGCAGCTGATGCTGAAGGCGAAGAAGGTGAAGGTCAATTCTCCCGAGGTGGAGCACTATATGATCGACGAGCCCCGTTCGTCGGTGACCACCACCACGGCCGTGACCACCGGCACCGCAAAGCAGTTTATCCTGCCCCTTGCCGCCAACGACGCCGAGGTGCCCCGTCCCTACGGCACGCTGCTGGTGAAGGGTGTGGACGGCTATGCCGAGGACGGCAAGACACCCACCCCCGGCAAGGACCTGATGCTGTTTGTGACCGGTCATGACACCGCGAGCGGCAACCCCATCGTACGTGCAGTGAACGGTCCCAAGAGCGCCAGCACCGACGAGTATTGCACAACGCCCGCCATCCCTGCCGGCACGACACTCATCATCCTGTCGAACGCCCTGTACGAGACGCAGAAGAAGGTAGACCCCGACTTGATCGTCCCCCAGGGTACCACGGTGTACCTGCAGAAGCGCGGCATGAACCAGATCGTGAGTGACTACTACGAGGCCCAGAAGAAGAAGATCCCCTTCGGCAAGGCTGTTATCGCCGAGGCCGCCATCACCAACTTCAAGGTACGCGGCAACCGCACCCTGTATGCCGGTCGCAAAGGCAAGATGACCGTGCAGACCGACGAGGTCGGCGCACAGACCATCTACTTCACCGAGGGCGTGCGCTACCAGGTGAAGAAGGAGCTGCAGCACAGCGGCAAGTGGACCATTGAGGAGATCGTGGCTTTGGCCAAGATGGTGTTCACCGGTGAGGACGTACCCAAGAACGTGATTGCCCTTGCCGGCAAGAACTTCCTGGAGAACATCCAGTGCATCGACTACTCGAAGCACCCGGAGATCCAGATTACCACAGTGACGAACCCCGTGGGCTGGGTGGTGACGAACTTCCACACCGTGTTCGGTGACATCGAGTTCAAGCACGACCCCACCTTGGACCGCCTGAAGTGGAGCAACAGCGCCTTCGTGGTGGCTCCCGACCGTCTGGTGCACTACCAGTATTCAGCCGAGCACTCATCGCAGGACCGCGTGGACGGCGAGGAGGCAACACGCGAGTCGATGCTGGTGTGGGATGCCCTTGCACTGAAGGGCTCTTGCCACATCTGGATCAACGGCGAGGGCGACAGCGAGAACGCCAGCGCTACGCAGATCCATCTGTGGGACAGCGAGGAGGCCCCCGCAACACCCGCCGACGGTGACGTGTACTACCTTATCGCCGACTGTCCCGGTATCAATGCCGAGGCCATGAGCGGCCAGATGTGGCAGTACAAGGGCACGTCTTGGGTGGAGTTCGCCGGTGACGTGATGGCAACAGCCTAACAACCAACAGGCAGCGGTTTTTACATATATACAAACAACGTAGAGGCGGGAGGTGCAGAAGATGGCCGCCCGCCTCTTTCAGTTTCGGAACAATCCAAAAACACATAAACCATGAAAAAGAAAAGAATTACCTACGGAGTGTATGGGATGATGGAGTATCAGGCCCTCATCAAGGTAGGCAGCAAAGCCACCCTGAAAGTGCTGTTCACTGACGGCAGTATGACTGCGCTGGGGCAGAACCCCGCACGTTTCACGACAAGTGACTTCATCGTGCAGCACGCCATCGAGAACAGCGCCGACTTCAAGCGCGGCCGCATCAAGGTGGTGAGCTCGACAGAGCTTGATGAAGAGGTACGCGTGGAGCGCAATGCCCCCGCCACCGAAGTGAAGGCCGAGGCCCCTGCCGAAGGAACAGGTGATGCGAACACGCCCGCCACGGAGGAGACGCAGGAGCCCGAAGCCGAGGAAGCAGCGGAGGCCCCTGTGACCGAGACAGCCGAAGCACAGACGGTGACCGAGGTGGAGTTTAGCTGCAACGCCGACGCGAAGGAGTATCTTGAGACCACCTTCGGCGCCAAGGGCACGATGCGCACCCGTGCCGACATCGTGGCTGTCGGCAAGACGTACGGCGTGGCGATAAGTTTTACGGAGTAAGGGAGAAAGGCAACAGGCATGGTGTACACAGTGGACGAAGTGACGCAAGACGTGCGCATCGCCATGGACGAGAACGTGCAGACCGACCAGCTTCTTGCTGACGAGGACATCGACACGCTGTCGCTGGAGACACTGATCCGTTCGAAGATCGAGGAAGGAGTGCGCCGGGTGGAGCAGTCGGCCCCCGTCTATTATTTGGAGGCTGGCCATAACTTTGGCGACAGCGTGTATTGGGAGACAGGCGGCAGCGGGTTTGTGTTGCTGCCCGACGACTTCATGCGCCTGACCGCCTTCAGGATGAGCGACTGGGAACGCACATGCTACGGCGCAATAGGCGTCGAGGACCCGGTGTATGAGCTGCAGAGCAGCCGTTACCCCGGCATCCGCGGCAACGTGCAGAAGCCCGTGTGTGCGCTGGTACACCGGGCAGAAGGCAAGGCCCTGGAGTTCTACTCGTGCATGAGCGAGGACGCATACGTGAAACGCGCCACCTACATACCCTATCCGAAAATAGACGAAGACGGCGGCATCGACATCAGCGAGCGCTGCTACACGGCAGTGGTCTATACCATTGCAGGCTTAGTATTCACCGCCTTGGGCGCATCCGACAGAGCCTCGGAGCTTGGCGCCCTGGCAAAATCAATATTTGAATAATGAGTTCGATACCAACAAAGCAGATAGACGGAGACGTAGCGATAGGCCGCAACGTGAGCATGGGCGGCACCGGCACGGTGCGCGGTTCGCTGACGGTGGCCCACAACCTGACGGTGGAAGGCTGGCTTGAAGCGAAGAACATCAAAGGCCCGAACAAAGGCCTGTTCAAGACTGCGGCGCAGCTCCGCGAGGCGTACCCCAATCCACACGAAGGATGGTGGGCGCTGGTGGCCGTTGAGGGCAGTGCGACAAGCGACCACCTCGGCCAGCTGTATGTAGCCGACGGCGGCGCATGGGTGGCACAGGTGGACAGCGCCGGCAACCCACTCTACAAAGGCAACCCGACGGTGGACAGCACCGAATATATGGAAGCCGTGGAGGAGCTGACCGGCGACATCGAAGCCGTGAAGGTGGACGTGGCGCAGAACACGGACGACATCAAGAGCCTGCGCACCGGACAGACGACACAGGGCAACCAGATCAATAACATCCAGGCAGCAGCGGAGAAGGCGCAGAGCACCGCCGACGGCGCCCAGACAGCCGCAACGAAGGCGCAGAGCGACGTGAACACGGAGACTGCGGCACGCACGGCAGCAGACGCGACGCTGCAGACAGCCATCGACAAGATGGTGGGAGTGCTCAAGTTGAGCGAGATTGACACGATACCCGCCAGCATTGATGAAGCCAAGGCGATGATTGCCGACGGCCATCACACCCGCTGGACGCTTGTCGACGATGCGGGCATCATCCTCGGTGTCATTGACATGTTCTCCGACAGCATGAGCCATCAGCTCACGGAGGTGTTGACGAGTAACTATACGGCCAGCTCGTCGGGTGCGCTCGACTTTTCTACGCACAGCGACCGTGCCGTCACGACCTTCAGCCGGTCGTACAACATCAGCCGGACGGACACCGACCAGGGCGCGTGGAGCGCATGGACGGAGAGCATCCCGGCAACAGTGAAGAGCATGCTTGCCGGGCTCGGCCAGGACACCGCATTGCTTGACACCCGCCTGACAGCTGCGGAGAGCAAGAGCGAGACAAACGCCACAGCCATCGCCGCACACGACGTGGAGATACAGAACGGCAACACCATCAACGCAAACTCGCTGCTGGGCCTCGGCTGGCGTGCTGTGACCTTCTCTGTGGTGCTGGAGAAAGTCTTTGACCTCGCCGACAAAGCCCGCTACATGAAGCCCGGCATCGTGCTGTCGTTCCTCTCCGACAACGGAGTGCAGAACAAGCAGTGGACGAGCTACGGCACGCAGACGGAGAGCGACTGGAAGACGGAGACCAACTGGACCGACTTCGGCAGCAACGGCAGCGCCATCGGCAACACGGTGAACGTGAACGACATCTGCGACGACACGGAATACACGCTGTCGACGGCTATCAAGGCTGTGCTTGACAAGCAGACGGAGAGCGGCCTGCAGTACATGAAGAGCGGCGTGGTGCTGACCTACCGCACGGCAGAGACGACGAACAACGGCAGTCCGGTGTGGAAGGCGTACCAGTTTACCCGTGCCACCGAAGACCTGAACCCCGCCGACGAGAAGCCCTGGGTGGAGTTTGGCGGTGGCGGCAACACCGCTGTGACGACTACGGACACGCCGGAAGCCGGCAGCAAGGAGCCCTTCAGCGCAGGCGGCGCCTACAGCAACATGCCTGCCACGCTTGCTGTGAACACGGAGACGGAGGGCGTGGTGAAGATGTCGATGAAGAACGCAGACGGCGACACCGTCGGCGACGAGGTGCAGTTTGCCGTAGGTACCGGCAGCGGCAGCTCGAGCGGCACGATCGTGAGCATCCAGTTTGAGGAGAGCCCCCTGTATGCCAAGGCAGGCGGCAGCGTGGTGCTGAAAGCCTCTATCAGGAGCATCACCAGCATGGGCAGCGTAGAGCAGGACAACGCCATTGCGGAGTGTGTGCTGAAGGACCGCGACACCGGCCAGACGCTGGAGACCTACAAGCTGAACCAGAAGAGCAGCGCCAGCGCGGAGACCTACGACTTCACGTTTGATGTAAGCAGTTACTTTGTGACCGCCACGAGCAAGCGCCTGCAGCTGGTGGTGACCGACGATGCCGGCAACACCGGCAGCCGCAACATCAACGTGAGCGGCGTGGACGTGACGATAACGAGCGTGCAGACGCTGAACTACACGGCGAACACCGTGCTGGCCGTCGGCGGCACCTCGAAGAACCTGCCGATGTACAAGTTTGCGAACAACGCGAGCGACAAGGGTATCAAGGTGGTGACGGAGATAGAGCTGGACGGCGAGTGGCAGACGCTCGGCACGAGCGTGGTGACAGACACCTACTCGCATTCGATCAGCATCGACCCCCGCAACTGTCTGGGCAAGGTGCTCACACACGGAGCCTACTCGCTCCGCATCCATGGCGAGGACGTGGGCAGCGGCGTGCAGGGTAACTATCTGCACGCGTCGGTGATGGTGATAGAGGACGGCAACGCGACCCCCATCGTGGTGACCCGCTGGTACACGGAAGGTGCCACCGGCGTGAAGAAGCTCTACGAGATCATCGAGATAGACTACGCTGTGTATGTGTCGACAACCGACGAGCCCCAGGTGACCATCAACTACGACGGCGCCAAGGACAGCAGCACCGTGGCATACCGCGGCACGACCGGACGGTACACGAAGCAAGTGCTGGAGAGCGTGCATGACGGCACGAAGAGCGTGACGGTGCAGCTGGAGTGTGACGGCATCATGTCGCAGGCCAGCACGTTTGTGGTGAGCGGCTCGCTGGTGGACGTGGAAGAGGTGACCGACCAGCGCGAGTTCAACATCATGATGGACTCTCGCAACAACACCGAGACCGACCACAGCATCAAGGACAGCGGTGTGAGCATCGTGACGACAGGCTGCAACTGGAGCACGACCGGCTTTGTGAAGGACAGCTACGGCACGTCGACATACGGCACCGAGCAGGACACCGGCCGCATGGCACTGCGCATTGCCGAGGATATGACCGCGGAGTGCTCGTACCAGCCGTTTGCGTCGAGCAGCATCGAGCAGAACGGCATGGCGCTGTCGTTCACGGTGCGCGTGAAGAACGTGGAAGACCGCACGGCGAAGCTGATAGACTGCCTCCTCGACAACAAGATGGGCTTCTACCTGACCGGTGAGAAGCTGGTGTTCACCTGCGACGGCGGCACCGCTGCCGATCCCGACGACCTTGGCGCCCAGCAGACAGCCGTGGCACTGTACCGGACGGACCGGGTGACCCGTTTCGACATCGTGATGGAGCCGTCGAGCATCGCACCTTATTCGGGCATCGGCTCGATCAAGATATACGTGAACGGCGATGAGGCAGCAGCCACCCACTACACCGCCGGACGTCTGGACCCGAGCAAGGCCACCATCAAGTTTGACGGCACGAAGGCCGACCTGTACCTGTATCGCATCACCGGCTGGGCCACCTACTACAACTTCCGGCAGGCGCTGAACAACTACCTGGTAGGCCTGAAGGACACCAGCGAGATGTTGAGCGAGTATGAGAAGAACAGCGTGATGGCCTCGCAGACCGCCGAAGGCACGACGAAGGACCGCCCGACGCTGTCGGCCTGTATGGAGGCAGGGCTGTGCACCGTGACGCTGCTGAAGAACGCGGAGACGGAAGGCATCGAGCAGAGCTACCCCGGCTATCTTGACACCCTGGACGGCGACAAGAAGACGAAGGCCTACTTTGACGTGGTGGTGCGCTTCCCCGACCGTCCATGGCAAGACTTCAAGGCCTACAAGGTGACCATCACGAACCAGGGCACGACGTCGAGCATGCGGCCTATCAAGAACAAGAAGCTGAAGCTGAAGGGCTGCAAGATAGAGCTGCTGCACACCGAGGACGACTTCAAGGACAACGAAGAGCAGCTGGCAAAGTTCAGGCAGTGTGTGAAGATGGCCAAGAAGTACAAGATACAGGTTATCGACGGCGGCCTGTGGGTGAAGACCATTACCGTGAAGGTGGACTACTCCGACTCTACCGGTGCGAACAACGGTGCGATGATGGAGCTGATGAACAAGACGCAACGCGCCATGGGCAGCGACTACATGACACCTGCACAGGTGTTCTACAACGGTGAGGGCACGATGAACACCAGCATCGATTCGGTGAGTGCTGCGCTGTTCAGGACCGACAAGCAGAGCGTAGACGCGACGAACGAGACCTACGCCTACTTCCATGCGAAGGCCAACTTCAACGTGGACAAGGGCAACCCCGACTTCTTCGGTTTCGAGAAGGTGAGCGGCTACACCGACGTGTGTGTGAACTACGGCGACTTCAAGGAGCTTGTGGCCGCCAAGGGGCAGAGCCTCGCCGACTACAAGGCAGCCGTGCTGAAGGACACGAGCGAGCTCATCGCCAGCGAGATGTACATGCTGTCGGAGTATTGCGGTCCGGACCATGTGTTCCTGGAGAACGACGGCAGCGGCGCTATGACGGAGACGACGGCCGTGGCCGACGCCACCCCTGTGGACAAGACGCTTGCCGAGGTGCTCGCCGACAACGTGGACGACTACGACTGGGGCACGGTGTATGCGACGAGCGACGGCAAATATGCGAAGTATGCAGGCGGCGTGTGGAAGGACACCACCGGCACGTTCACGTATGACGCGTCAACGAAGAAGTGGACCGCCACGGGCCGGGTGCTGAACCCGACGGAGTGCTACGAATACCTGAAGTATGACAGCTTCTGCTGGCTGCAGGGCGTGAACAGCCTCGACGACATGATGGCCCTCGACAGCGACGGCAAGCCCATCTGGTTGCAATACTACGAGAGCCGTTACCCCGACGACGACGACCTCAACGCGCTGTATGAAGCCGGCAAGAAAGCCCCCTACAACCTCTACCGCTGGCTGGCATGGGCACAGCAGTGCAGCCACATGCTGGACGAGAACGACGGCACCATCACCCTGCACGGCACGACCGTGGCAGGCACGAAGGAGAACCGCCTGAAGAAGTGGAGCGAGGAGCTGTGGGAGTATGCCAATGTGAAGAGCACCGGCTGCTACGTGATAGCCTCCGACTATGTGCTGGCCGTGGACCAGCGGTCGAAGAACATGATGATCGGCTTCTACCTCGACACGACGGGCAAGACACGCGCCTACTTCAACCACTGGTATGACGGCGACTGCACATGGCTTGCAGACAACGACTGCGGCCTGACGGTACCCTGGGACCTTGATGCGAAGGAAGATCCGAAGCACTACTACCAAGGCTGGAACTCGGTGATGTTCAAGCAGACATATTCGGCCAGCACGCTGTGGACGAGTGCGAACGGTGCGAGCACCGTGACGCTGCACGACATCGCCGGCGACATGCGCCTTGCAGAGGCCGACGGCATCAAGATCTTCAGTGCTGCCGGCTGCGAGAAGCTGTGGATAACAGACCGCATCGCGAAGTATGCGAAGGTCGTCAGCTCATTTGACGGCGAGCGCAAGTACATCGAGAACTCGAAGGAAGGCGCCAACTACTACTACGCCGTGCACGGCCTGCGCCAGGAAGACCTGCCGGAGACCTTCGAAAAACGCTTCTCGTACAGAGACGGCTACTACCAGGTGGGCGACCTGTACAACAACCCGTTCAAGATGCGTGCGGTGGGCACCGACATCAAGATCACCATCACTGCCGCACAGGACGCCTTCTTCGGCCTCGGCGTGGACCGTGCCGACACCTGCACCGATTCGTGCTACCTGAAGGCCGGCGAGAGCTACACGCTGAAGAGCGGCGTGACTGCCGACGGCAGCGGCACGATGCTGTATGTGTTCGGTGCGTCGAAGCTGGCGAGCCTCGACCTTAGCGGCTGCACGCCGAAGGCGGAGGGCTGGGACATCTCGACCTGCACCCTGCTGCAGGAACTCATCATGGGCGGCGAGGACTACAGCCCGGTGGAAGGCAGCGGTGCCATCACCCAGCTTAACCTCGGCAACAAGAGCTTCCTGCGCCGGATAGACATCCGGAACACGAAGGTCACGAACGTGAGCGCCACGTACTGCCCCCGCCTGAAGGAAGTGCTGGCCGCCGGCAGTCAGCTGTCGAACATCGACATCGCGGAGACAGCTCCTGTGGAGACGCTGCAGCTGCCCGCCACGATGACGACGCTGTGGCTGAAGAACCTGCCGAAGCTGTCGTACCCCGGCGGCTTGACTGTGGCCGGCATGGAGAAGGTGACGAAGTTCTTCCTCGACAGCTGCCCGGGCGTGGACACCATGCAGCTGCTGCAGGCCGTCACCGCAGCCTCGGCGCTGAAGAGCATCCGCATCCCGGACGTGAAGACGACGGCGAGCGTGGAGATGCTGCGTGCGATGAAGACGAGCGGTGCCGTGGGCATCGACGCCAGCGGCACGACCTACGAGGAGAGCGGCCAGTGTAGCGGCATCATAGGCCGGTGGATCCTGAAGGAGCTCATCGAGGCGAGCGAGCTGAAGGCGCTGCAGACGTACTTCCCCCGCCTGGAGGTGATCAACTCGCAGTATAGCACGGTGGTGTTTGACGACACGGTGAACGACCCGAAGAACGTGACGAACCTCGACAACGGCACGACGGGCGAGACGTATGTGGCGAGCGGCCATGTGACCCGCATCCGCCAGCGTCTGGTACCCGTGAAGGGCAAGCTGAACACGGAGACCGGCGTGTGGGAAGGCGAGCGCATCAGCAACGCGAACTACCACAACCTGGTGGACGGCACGGAGTTTGACTATAAGGACACGACCGGCGCCGGCTTTGACGTGATGATGCGCATCCCCCACTGCTGGTACAAGGGCGTGAACGATTTCAAGAACCAGAAGAAGTACATCTGCTGGTCGTCGTCGGAGAGCGAGCCCCTTAGCACGGCGAACGCCATCAACCGGCATGTGCTGAAGGACATCGTGTATGCGGAGAATGTGGCAGTGACGGTGACTGCCGTGACCGTCGGCGAGAGTACGCTGAACAGTGACGGCGTGCTGGTGACGACGAGTGGCTACAACGCCTACCGCATCGACGTGACCGGCATGAAGCAGGTGCGCTGGCCGGGCGTGAACCACCAGCAGATCGGCGGCGTGTTTGTGAACGCCGATGGCGTGATCATCGGCAAGTACAACATGGCTGTGAGCAACACGATGTTCGACTACGTGGAGGGCGACTACATCTTCACGGACGTGCCTGACGGCGCTGTGGCCTTCGTGTTCGGTTCGAACATCAAGAACAACACGCTGGAAGCCATCGCTGTGGACTCTGCGGAGATAGAAGCCATCGAGCCCGACTGGGTGGAGCAGCAGGAATGCCTCGGCGGTGTTTATCATGCGAGCGTGGACACGCTGACACAGCTGCGCAGCATCAGCAACGCCACAGTCAGGTGCGGCGACGGCACGTCAACGACCTCATCGGAGTGGACCTATGACGGCGATGGAAACCCGACGAACACACCCGTGGGCACGCTTCACTACACCTGCAAGGACCTGACGAACCTCGCGGCCCGGCGCGGGCAGGGCTACCAGCTCTTCGACTACGAGATGTCGAAGGTGATGGCAAACCTGTACTACTCGTTGACCGGGAACAGAGACGCGCAGCTGCTGTGCGGCTACGGCCGCGGTGCCGGCGGCACGACGGGCTATGCCGACACGCTGGGCAACAGCGATTCGGAGCGCGGGCAGCTCTCTGGCAACAAGTGTATGGGCTTCGAGAGCTTCTTCGGCTGCACCTGGGAGGTGATGGACAACGTCGGCGTGAATATCAGCACGTATGCCGAGTGGAAGAAGACGAAGATGCTCGATTCGAACAACAGCGACCCGATAGACGGGAAGTGGCACATCTTCGACCCGCTGACGAAGACCGAGCGCGTGGTGCAGGGTGTGACCGACAGCGGACGCTGCATCGGCAGAGTGAAGCACGGCCGGCACTGTGACATCATCGCCAGCAAGTTGACGAGCGACAACTCTGTGTGGGCCCAGAACTACTGCGACCAGTATTCATATTCTGCTTCTCGCGGCCGCGTGGTTGGTCGCTCGGATAGCAACGGCTATGCGTACGGCGGTCTCGCTTGTGCGGGCGCGTACTACGCTTCGTCGCTTGCGTTCTGGAACTTCGGGGCGCGGCTTGCCTTCAGAGGCGCGATAAGCGTAGAGAACGACATAGCGTAAGAGCGAAGAAGCGAAAGAACGAAAACGACAAAGCGTGTCGCCCCGGCCACGGGGCGACCGACCGCAGAAAACGGAAATGTAAAGAAATATGACAAAGAGAAATATACGCTCCCCCTCTCGATGAGGGGAGCAACGGCAGAGGGCTTCATCGGCCGCGTGGTTGGTCGCTCGAATAACAACGGCAATGCGAACGGCGGTCTCGCTTATGCGAACGCGAACAACGCATCGTCGAATGCGAACAGGAACAACGGGGCGCGGCTTGCACACAGAACACACACCTTTAGGAAATCGTCCCTACGGCATACCGCTACGCGATGGCGGAGAGCAGACGGACGAGAAGCCCGAACCGCAGCAGAAGCGCAGGAGCCCCCTGCGGAAAGCTGAAAAACGACAAGAAGCCGGTAGAGACTGGTAGGGAGACATCCCGACGGCCTTAGACCGGCGGAACTGAAGGAGAACCAATAAACAAAAAAGTTAAACAAGCATTATACAAAAAGCGCAACAATAATGCAACGTGACGGGCACATCATAGAAGAGATCGTGGCGCAGGCGAACCTTGAGCAAGCCTTCGACACGGTGGTGCGCGGCACGTACCGCAAGAACTTGAAGGAAGGCCGCTGGCTGCTGGAGCACCGAGAGACCTTCCTCGCTAAGCTGAAGCAACAGATAGAAGACGGCACGCTGACGGTGCGGCACTTCCATGCCAGACTTGTGCGCGAAGGCGGCAAGGAGCGGAACATACAGGTGTTCCCGATGAGCGAGCGCATAGCGGTGAACGCCGTGATGACGCCCGTGGACCGCCATCTGCACCGCCGGTATGTGCGGACCACCTCGGCCAGCATCAAGGGCAGAGGGCTGCATGAGCTGAAGGCATACATCATGCGCGACATGAGGGACGACCCGGAGGGCACCAGGTACTGCTACAAGTTTGACGTGCGGAAGTTCTACGAGACCGTGGACCAGGACATCATCATGCAGTGTCTGCGCCGGACCTTCAAGGACGCACGCCTGCTGACCATCGTGGAACGCTTCGTGCGGCTGCTGCCGAAGGGCATGAGCATCGGCCTACGCGCCTCGCAAGGGCTGTGCAACATGCTGCTGTCGCAAGCGCTGGACCATCAGCTCAAGGACCGCTACGGCGTGAAGCACTACTACCGCTACTGTGACGACGGTGTGGTGCTTGCCGGGAGCAAGGCAGAGCTGTGGGAGGTGCGGGCGCTGGTGCATGAATGTGTGGACGGCATCGGGCAGGAGATAAAACCGAACGAGCGTGTGTTTCCGGTGGCGGAAGGCTTGGACTTTCTGGGCTATGTGATGTACCCCGACGGCCATGTGCGGCTGCGCAAACGTGTGAAGCAACGGTTTGCACGCAAGCTGCGGCAGGTGACGAGCCGGAAACGCCGGAAGGCCCTTGTGGGCTCGCTGTGGGGCATGGCGAAGCATGCCCAGAGCACCCACTTGCTGGAGACGATGCTGCACCATGCGGAAAGCAACAAGATCAAGCGGAATGCGCGAAAAGAGCACATGAAAAGCTTTGCGGAGCTTGGGGTGACCTACACCCCGAAAGACGGCAAGAAGCGCTTTGTCAACGGGACGACGCAGCTGCGCCAGCTGGTGAACGTGCGCATAGAGATACTGGACTATGAGCGTGACGTGAAGACACGTTACGGCGAGCGCTGGCTGGTGCAGTTTCGGGACACGAGGACCGGCGAGTTGAGTAAGTTCTTCACCGACAGCGATGAGATGAAGAGCAACCTGGAGACGCTAAGCGCGATGGGCGAGATACCCTTCTCGACGGTGATAGCTGCAGAATATTTTGGCGGAAGCAAAGTAAAATACAAATTCACATAAACATACGATTATGGCAAAGACAAACTTTTACAAGTGCTACGGTGCTACGGTGCGCCAGGACAGGCTGGTGGAGATCGGCAAGGACAACTACCTGCTGCTCTACGGCCATGGAGAAGAGGACGGGCAGGGCTATGAGTGGAGAAAGTATTACGACCACCGTCCGGCGCTGTCGGAGGTGCGTGAGGACATCCATCGGCTGATAGACCGGCAGACGGACGAGAAGATTGAGAGCGGCTGCCGGTGGCAGGGCATGCAGGTGTGGCTAAGCGAAGAGAACCAGCGCAACTACAAGGCCGCCTACGACCTTGCCGTGCAGCTGCAGGGACAGACGCTGCCGCTGAAATTCAAGCTGGGCGAGGACGCGGACGGCGAGGCGCAGTACTACACATTTGAGGACATGACGACGTTCACGGACTTCTACACGACGTGCATCGGACATATCCAGCAATGCCTGCAGGCCGGCTGGGAAGAGAAGGACAGCATGGACTGGGCGGCCTATGAGTAACGGATGCGGCTGTGAGACGGGGTGGCTGAAATGGTTTCGGCCCCCATACGCCCAGGCCTTCTATGCGGCCTGCTGCGTGCATGACGACGACTACGACCGCGGCGGCACAGAGGAAGACCGCATGGAAGCCGACCTTCGGCTGCTGGGTAACATGATGCTGACGGTGAAGCGCGGAGGCCACTGCTGGGTGAAACGGAAGTGGATGGCGCTGTGGGCCGTGGCGTACTATGTGGCTGTGAGGAACTGCGGTGCGCCATACTTCAAATACGACGACGGACGAACCAACATCATAGAAATATGAGAAAACTGAATGAGATGATAGAGCGTGTGGGCATGGACAGAGTGGCCCACTTCATCGGCATCCTGACGGTGACCTTCTTGACGGCGCTGGTGTTTGCGAAGGTGGACCCCGGCTATGCTGCAGAGGTGTATGCCGCCGAGGGCGCGATAGGCGGCGTGCTGGTGGCGATAGCGAAGGAGGGCGCCGACTACTTTGACAGCACCGACGACGATGCCTTCGACTTGATAGACCTTGCTGCCGGCGTGCTGGGCGCGTGCCTGGGCTTCGTGCTGATGTGGTGGCTGCTGTGCTGACGCACAACAGATAAAGGACGTGAAGCGGGAAGGCGTTGTATATTTGCCGTCATATATACACACAGAGCGAGATGAGTATCACATTGAAGATATGGAAGATGATCGCGATGGGCATCGGCGGAGCACTGGGCTGGATAGTGGCCGAGTTTAACCCGGCCTTCCCGCTGGCCGTGGTAGCCGTGGTGTTCATCCTAAGCGACGCATACACAGCCTACCGGCTAGACCGCCGGGTGCACAAGACGTTCCCCGACAAGACGCAGCGTGAGGCAGCGAAGTTCACGTCGTTTGCCTTCGGCAAGACGGTGAAGGACACCATACCGAAACGCCTGTGGGCCATCGTGCTGGCATACATGGCAGAGCACTGGGTGTTTGTGCATGTGAACATCCCGCTGTCGTACGTGGTGACAGGCGCCATCTGCTTCGAACAGGCCTGGAGCATGCTGGAGAACGAGAGCAGCTGCCGGACGGAGAGCGAGAGCCGGCTGTGGCGCATGCTGCAGCGCATCATGATAGACAAGACGTCGAGACACTTTGACGTGGACTTGACTGGGTTGAAAGCGAAGAACGACCATGGTGGTACTGATTGACAACGGACACGGCCGTGAGACACCGGGCAAGCAAAGCCCCGACGGACGGCTGAAGGAATACGAGAAGGCCAGGGAGATAGCCTATCTGGTGGTGCGGTCCCTGCGCGAGAGTGGTGTGGACGCCCATCTGCTGGTGCCGGAATATACCGACACCAAGCTGCGCGAGCGTGTGCGCCGGGCCAATGGCTACTGCGCGAAGCATGGCGCCAAGGACGTGCTGCTGGTGTCGATACACCACAATGCCGCAGGCGCCGACGGCCGGTGGCATTCGGCCCGCGGCTTCTCGGCCCATGTGTCGCTGAACGCCTCTGCCCGGAGCAAGGCGCTGGCGAAGCTGCTGTGGGATGAGGCTGCCGAGCGCTCGCTGCTGGGCAACCGGAGCGTGCCGAAGGAAGGATGGATAGCGCAGGACCTGTGCATCTGCCGCGACACACAGTGTGCGGCTGTGCTAACGGAGAACCTCTTCCAAGACAACGAGGACGACGTGGCCTACCTGCTTAGCGACGAAGGCGTGCAGCAGGTGGCAGACCTGCATGTGGCGGCGATCAAGCGATACATAGCGGCGTATGGATAGAGGACGGACGGAGCTGAAGCTGCTGGCAGCGGTGCTGGCGCTGGGCATCGTGCTACTGCTGCTTGCCGGCAGACGCGAGACGGCAGAGCATGCCACCACACAGGCGGACACGGTGCGCGTGACGGTGACGGACACCGTGCGCTGCTACCAGCCTGTGGCACACGACAGCACCGTGGTGCGCTATGTGACGGTGCGCGTGCCCGCCAAGCCCGAAGCGACAAGCGACACAACCGGCACACCCGCCGAGCGTGACACAGACAGCTGCACGGTGCGCCTGCCCATCACGCAACGGACATACAGGGGCGCAAGCTATACGGCATGGGTGAGCGGCTACGAAGCCCGTCTGGACAGCATAGAGACATACGCGACGCATGAGACGGTGACGGTGACACAGCGCCGGAGAGCACGCTGGCATCTCGGACTGACAGGCGGCTACGGACTGACACCGCACGGAGGCCTGCAGCCATACGTGGGAATAGGACTGACATATTCACTGATAGCATTTTAGACATGGAGAAGATAGAGATCACCATATACCAGGACGACGTGTACGGCGAGGTGGCCAAGGCTACCGAATACACCGGCGCCAAGCTGATCGACGGCGACGCGACAGCCCATGACCGCATCCTGGCGACGGACGCGGACCTGTCGACACTAAGCCGGTTCTGGGAAGAGAGCGTTCTGGCCTGCAACGAGCGTCTGAAAGAGATGCTGCTGTCGGGAGCGACGCGGGCCGTGACGAACACGGACGAGAAGGCACGCACGGCCTATGTCGCCGAGCTGGAGGTGAGCAAGAACTTCGACAAGGAGCTGACGGCGAGCGTGCAGAGCACGGTGCGCAACTACTTCGTGGCGAGCATCGTGGCGCAGTGGTTCAAGTTTGCGAACAAGACAGAGCAGGAGGACTACTACACGCAGGCCGCCGACCTGATGATGAGCGCCGAGCGTCTGCTCTACAGCCGCCGGCGCCCGACACGTCCGCAGGATTAAGGATAAATAACGCATAAAAGGAAAGACAATGGTAGACAACAAGAAGGAAGTGAAGGTGACCATCAAGATAGACTGGTTGCTGTACGACATCATGAACGAGACGTACCTTCGCGGCCGCACTATTCAGAATTCGGACAACCACAAGGAGGTGGCGAGCATGTTCGCCTCGGAGGACGAGGAGAACCGCGAGAAGATACTGCGCTCCATAAAGAAAGGCTTTGCCGAGGTGAAGACCGTGCTGTCGGAATATCTGGACGAGGACGGCACCAGCACGGACAACAGTCACTACGACGGAAAGACGGACCTGTCGCTGTCGCTGCAGATGCCGAGCAACTTCAACGAGGCAGCGACGGCCGGCGTGGGCGAGGCGGTGCACGACTACCTGAAGAACACGACGATCGCCGAGTGGTACATGGTGACGAACAAGGCCGATGCCGAGCAGTATGTGGCGCTGGCCACGAGAAGCCTGGGGAACATAGCACAGGCGGTGAGTAAGAGAAGTCGGCCGTCGCGTCCGACGGCGTAAGCGACAGGAAGGAGGCATGCGATGAGCTGTACCTACGAGATAGCCGGTGACGGAAAGATAGCCGTGACGCTGACCTTCAAGCGTGACGAGCTGCTGTATGACATCCGCAACATGGCCTACGTGGAAGGGCACGTGATGTCGACGGACAACGAGGAAGCCCGCCACACGCTGACCGACATCGGCGAGGCCGGCAACGTGGACCGCGTGACACGCATGCTGGACCTGTGTGTGGCCGGCTGCACGGAGATGCTCTACCCGTTCACGAAGAGGAGCGTGGTGGAGACGGTGCTCGACGACACGCTGAAGGAGACGCCCGTGTACAAGATAGAGATGAGCGTGCCGGGCGCCTTCTCGCAGACGACCGCGGAGTGGCTGGAGCGGCTGATACACGAATACCTGGTGTGCCGTGCGCTGGCAGACTGGATGAGCGTGGCGAACCCCGAGAAGGCCGGGGTGTGGCTGGAGAAGGCCGACGCCGCAGAGAGCGAGATACGGTCGGCGCTGGCTGCCCGCATGACGCGGACACGCATACGACAGCACTGGCTGGCATAGAAAAGATGTGAGATACGAGATAGAAGATTGTTTTTGTTATTTTGTGTAGTTGAAAAAGAGGCCGGGGTGCATCACGCATCCCGGCCTCTTCCGTTAAATCAACATTCAACTTCAACATTAAAAACCTAAATACCTAATAACTATGAAACTAAGCAAACACTTATATATTATATGAAACCGTTATCTTGGATGATTGGTGTGGCGCGTGGTGAACTGCACCGACGCACCATGTATGTTTTCGTCGTCGGCAATGGTGCCTACACCGGCGATGCGGTAATACTTGTAGGGTGCACCAGAGAAGCCACATAGCCGGTGGTCGCGTGAGGACCAGACGAGGTGCCAGTGGAAGAGATCGCGCGAGCCGTAGAGTGCCGACGCGATGTGTCCCTGCCGGAAGAAGCCCCGCTGTATGACGTTGTCGACGGCCTTGAGCACGTCGGGTGCTCCCAGCTTGAGCGGTCGCGTGACATACAGACAGCTGACGCTGTCGGCATCAGTCACTGAATAGTCGACGAGCTCGCGCTGGCTGGTCATGGCCATGGCGTTGGGGTAAGAGTTGAGATGCGAGGCGATGTCGGAATAGGCCATGCCCCACTGCTGCGTGCGCAGCGAGTAGACGTAGGCGTAGGACACTCCGGGCGCATAGACAATGACCCGCTGGTGGGTGTAGTCGTAGATCATGCGCGAGCTCGCAAGGAACTCTGTGAAGGGCATGGTGGGCAGACACGCGTCGCCGGCACCGTGGCCCATCATGTCGTGCATCTTGGTGAAGCCGGGCAGCGCCGTTGCGTCGAACGGGAACTCGGAGTTGATGGCATCGGAGATGCAGATGGCGTTGGAGCCGGAGACCAACATCAAGCCCCGCTTGGTCGGAAAGAGCACTGCCGAATCGAGCTGCGTGATGCCCTGACTGCTGATGCAGACGTCGCGTGTGATGGGCTGCTTGGCCGAATACGTACCCGACGAAGACACCTCGAGCGCCCAGACGCCGTCGTCGCTGAAGGCGTAGAGCGGGAACTGCCCGAACTGTCCCTGCGAGAGCGCCTTGGCCGCAGCGCAGATGCCCATGATGGAGCCTGTGCCGACGGTGTTGATGCCGGTGACGGGGAAGTAGAACGGGTTGTTGACCTCTGAAGTGTAGAGTTTGTTGGGCGCCGATATGGGATAAGTCTTGTCGTACTCGCCGATGGCGACAGCCGGCAGCGAGACACCGGACGACCCGTCGCGTACCTGCTCATAGTCGAGAAGGCAGTAGGCACCGTTCAGGAAGTCGTGTGCCTTGAGGTCGACGGAGAAATACCGGTTCGCACAGTGAATGACCATGCGGTAGGCATTGGTGTTGGGGTAGAAGAACCATGTGCCCCAGGAGCGTTTCTCGCGTGCTCCGGTGGACGACGTGGCGCTGAACCAGTCGGCCAGATAGAACTGGCTGGGGAACTCGCTGGCTACGACATACGTCTCGCCATTCTCCTTGATGAACGTGTAGGCCATCCAGTCGGACGGCGGCGTGCCGGTCTCGGTGATGGCGAGCGTGTAGGACGCAGCGTCGGAGATGGCGAAGTTGAACCTGGTGTTGCAGAACGCGAACAGCGATTGCGGGTAGAAGCCGGCGAACGGCTTCCGGCTAACGCCGGCGAGGTTCAGGCGGGCGTTGTAGGCAAAAGAGTAGTCGGCATGCAGCTGGTCGTGCGAGAGATAGTCGTCGGTCATGACCTCTCGCGTGGTGAGCGACTGCAGGTAGTCGTCGTCGATAACGATGTCGTGGCGCGTAGCGCCGGCATTGACGATGTCGTCGAAGTCGATGGAGCAGAGCTTGTAGAAGGCCGCATTGTCGGTGATGGACTCGCTGACCTTGTTGTCGGTGAACTCCGGCAGTTGGAATGTAGCGGACGGGTAGGTGCGCTTGTCGGAGAAGTAGATGGCGTAGATCTGCGAGTAGTCATACTCGGCGTACCAGTTGAGGAACTCCTTGCTGGCGAACTTGCCGAGCACCTTGTCTTCTGCCGGCTTGGTGACGTCGGAGGTGGTGTTGTCGGCATAGAGACGCCCGATGAACTTCGACGCATAGTTGTCGCGGTCGTTGAACGACTTGATCTTTCCGCTCTGGTCGTAAGTGTAGATGGGCTTGGAGATGAACACGTCGACGCTGGAGATGATGTCGGTCCAGTCGGCGAGTGCGTCCTTGCCCAAGACGAGGCGCCAGTTGAGGTCGGCGGCCACAAGCATGATGTCGCAGCCGGTGAACTCGACACCATGGTCGGACCGGAACGTAGCCTTCTGGAAGGAGACGACCGGTGCTGCCGACGTAGACGGGTTCATGAGGACGGGTGCCGAATGGCAGACGACGGAGCCATCGTAGAGCCGCATGGCGAACCGGACGAAGAACGGGAAGCAGAAGCGCCCGCTGTTGACCGTCTCGGCGGCGATGAACTTGTTGACCTTCGCCATGATGATGGACGTGACGGTGGACTGGTCGTCCTCGTCGAAGGTGCCGTAGGTGCCTGACGCGGTAATGGAGTAGCTGCCGATGGAGCCGACGTTGAACTGGTCCATGTAGTAGTCGTCGGAAGCCGTGAACTTGACGGAGAACGTGTCTTCGCTGTCGTCGCTGATGCTGAAGAGACGCGGATGGCCGACGAGCCCGAACGACATCTGCACGTTGGGCAGGTGGTCGCCAAGGTAGGCATACTGGCCGTCCTTCCAGAGGAAGTAGTAGATGCCGAGCCGCGTGAAGCACAGAAGCGTGTTGCCGACGGCGTTGAAGTGGTCGACGCCCAGAACAGCACCGATGCTGTGTGTAGCATGGGTGCCGTCTGTGCTGTCGATATAGAACACCTCGTCTTCGGCCTTGCTGTCGTCGGTCGCGATGCCGATGTAATGCGTATAGGAAGCCGTCTTGTGTATGAACGCAACGGTCTGCCCCTCGCCAAGTGTGAAGAGGGATGCAGGCGGCAGGACAGGCTGCAGCGCCCCGTCTTCGGAGACGAGGTTGAACGACGCAGCCAGCTGGCCGTCGGCGCAGGCATAGTCGGAAGGGACGGCTGAAAATCCGGTGTACTGAATGTCCTGGTTCATAGTGTGTCGGCTTGGGAAGTAGGGCACGCTGTAGGCTTTCGTCTGCTGCGTGCCTTACCTATCACGCTACAAAGGTAAGCAGCGTGATGAGGGAGAGAGCTAAAAGTGTTGCGAGACTGCAGACTCGTAGAACTTTCTGCAGAGCCAGGACAAGCCGGCTGCCGCCTGCATTCGCTTTCCCGGATGCTGGCATCGCCAGGTGGTGCCTAAGCGCCAGAGGCGGCGCTGCAGGCGTATCGCCTCTGCGATGCGATGGTCGCGGCGGCCTTCGCCACGTGCGCAGTATAATGTGACATAGTTGGTCACCCGGTAGTACCAGTATCGGCTGACGTGGTTGCGCCGGCCACCGGCGAAATTCTTGAGGATCTTTTTAGCTTGACGTGTTTTCATTTTTGCTTTGTCTGTTAGATGAAGTCGATAAGTCGTGTGTCTTCGCCGATAGTGAACTTGACGGGATAGAGCATGATGGTGGCGACAGCCTCGCCGTTGGGTTTGTCATGGAATGCTATGGTGACGGCGCCGAAGTCGGAGACGGTGACGGTGAGGTCATTTCCGTGGTGGTAGCGCACGTTGAGGTCGGCGACCTTGTCCTTGATCTGGCTGGCGAACTCCTGCAGGCCGAAGGACGACGTGAAGGAGACGAGCGTGAAGTTGAGCGTGCGGAGATAGTCGGCGAGCGCCTCGGTCTTCTTGTTGTGCGCTTTGCAGCCACACCGGTGAATGTAATACTGTTTTGTCATGGCGTTTGGCATTGGTATTGGTGTTAAATGTTGATAAGTTTGGCCCGGCGCATTTCGTCTTCTGCCGTGACATACACGTCAGTGCGCTGTAGCATTGTCTTCTTGCTCCGGAACATTTCGACGTACTCCTTGGCGACCTTGACGCGAGAGCCGAAGAGGGAACTCTCGCCCATCCACTTCTCGACGAGCTGGGTGAAGCCCATCTCGATGTTGCGCTGCTCGATGTCGGAGAGCGGGACCATATCATCATGCCCGGAGAGGAGGCGATGTGCGTCCGCCCACAGACGTGCGACGTGCGACAGGTCGAAGGCATGGAACACGTCGTCCCACACCTTGTCGGGGATGTGGAGATGCGCCCATTCTTCGTTCTCGCGGCAACGGCGCATGGCCGCCCGGTAGACCACGTTGGCGGCGATGTCGAGGCACAGCCCTGCAGCAATGCTCCATGCGAGGATGTCGGGATGCTGATAGCCATGTGCTACGTATGCCAGCCGGCATTTGTTTACGAGGGAGGTGTAGAACGGTTTTGTGTCGCTATATGCCTCGATACCGAAGGCCACCCAGAAGTCATAATATTCGCGGTCGGTGAGCTTTTCGGCGAAAAGCTTTCGAGCCTCCGGCTCCAGATCGTCGACGTGGAAGAAGCGGTTGGTGTCGGTGTAGATGAGCTCTCTTTCGTAGGCGTGAAGCGCGTCGAAGCACTTGCGGTAGGCGTGCTTGACTTGGTGGCGGTACGCCGGGTGCCGGCGGACGTTGTCGAAGGCATCGAGGCACGCCATCCATGCGGCGTTGTTGGCAGTGCCGACCACGACCTTGACAAGGCCGGCGGCAGAAGCGACAGCCTGCGTCACTGCGCGTAGCTGCTCTTCGGAGAATTGTTCGGCGATTTTCATTGTTGTTGCTGTTGTTGTTTAACTTTACTTTCTCTGATGATGCGAGCCATGTTGTCGTTGGCCCATTTGTTGGCGAGGCGCCCCAGCGGGTGGTGGTGATTGAACACTGCGTAGGCCTTGTGCCACATGCAGACGTAGCGCCGCCAGCTCGGCGGGTATGTCGTGCCGTAGTAGCCGTTGTGCAGGTGCATCTCGCGGAGGCGTGCGAGGATCTTTTTTGCTTGTCGTAATTTCATGTTATTATCTTCTGCTTTTTCCTGTAAGCGGAATAATGTTGTAGGTTTTGAACCTGTCGACGAGCCGGCCGTAGCCGTCGCCCTTCGAGAAGCGTTGGCGCAGCTGGTTGTTGTCGAGGTTCGTTGTGAGGTGTGCGAACATGCCGTATTGCGTCCAGATCTCGTTGCGAGCATGCAGGAATTCGTCGGTGAGCAGTCCGGTGTCCATGCCGAAGAATGTCTTGTCCTGAATGCCGATGTCGTTGAGGCAGACGTTGACAGGCTGACACTGGAAGCCCCGGCTTTCCTCTTCGTGGTATGTGAACCGGTCGAGGTTGTTGTGGATGGTATAGTAATTAACCATCTGTGTGACCGACAGATTGTAGAAGAACCGAGGATTTCGCGTCTGCCGGAGATACTCGCTGAAGATCTGCATGATGAGCGTCTTGCCGACGCCGACCCCACCCTGGAGCATGACCGGCTTGTGGAGCTTGTAGCCCTTTCCGGGGAACACCTCTTCTGCCAGCGGGCAGTTGTTGTAGTAGAGCAGAAGGAAGC
>CAVAXH010000006.1:0-34964 GCA_963592505.1 Bacteroidaceae bacterium | reverse complement strand
GAAAGAGCGCCAACAGCTTGAGCTGGCCGAATACGACTATTCAGAGGCACTCAGACGCGACCCGGCCAATGCCGACTATCTCCTCGACCGCGCCGACGTGCGCATCAGACTGAAGAAGACGGCCGACGCACGCCGCGACCTCGAGACGCTCGTCAGCCTGGGCACCCCGCGTATGGCCCTCAAGGAGTGGTTTGACCAGTGCAGATAATGCAGAGAGAAACATAACAACACATGAACGACATAAAGAACATCAAGAAAATAGTGCTTACGGGAGGCCCCTGCGCCGGAAAGACCACAGCACTGGTGAAGATCATCGACCACTTCTCGAGCATGGGATTCAAGGTGTATACCATCCCCGAGGTGCCCACCATCTTCCTGCAGGCAGGCATGGACTACCTGACGAAGAACCGCGCCCTCTTCTATGAGGGCGAGAAGGCTACGCTCGAGATACAGCTGGCCCTTGAGGACAAGTTTCTCAAGATGGCCGAGCAGACCGACGAGCCGACGGTCATCATCTGCGACCGGGGCACGATGGACATCTCCGCATATATGGACGATGCCCTGTGGCAGCAGATCACAGCACTGGCTCACACGGACAGCCTGGCGCTGCGCAACCGCTATGATGCGGTGCTCCACCTCGTGTCGGCAGCCGACGGTGCCGAGGCCTACTACACCACCAGCACCAACAAGGAACGCAAGGAAGGCATAGAGCGGGCACGCGAACTCGACAAGCGCGTCATCAATGCGTGGACCGGACATCCGCACCTGAGGGTCATCAACAACCACCAGGACTTCAACGCCAAGATCAACCGCGTGCTGAAGGAGATTTCGGCCGTGCTCGAACTGCCGCAGCCCATCACCGAGGAGCGCAAGTATATCGTCAAGGTCAACGGCGACATGCCTGCCACCATAGACTCGCACATCACACAGACCTACCTCGTCTCCGATCCCGACAGCGAGGTGCGCCTGCGCCAGCGCATCTGGGCCGGCGGCAACTGCGTCAACGTGCACACCACGAAGAAGACCGTGGGCTCCAACCAGCAGGTGGAAACCGAACGGCAGGTCAGCAATGCGCTCTACGAGAGTCTGCTCACGCAGGCCGACCCTTACCGGCACACCATCAGCAAGCAGCGCCGCAGCTTCATCTGGAAAGGACAGTACTTTGAGCTCGACACCTACGAGAACCAGCTCGACGGCCTCGTCATCCTCGAGACAAAGGGCATCACCGACAAAGAGAAGGTCAACTTCCCGCCATTCATCGAGGTGGTGGAGGACATCACGGGCAACCAGAAGTATTACAACTATAATCTGGCTCTCCGCAGAGGCTGAACGGCGGCGCCCGCCCAACAGACACACACTTATAACGACAAACCATAAACGCGGTGCGGCAGCGAACGCACCGGCAAGACATAGAATCATTACACGTGCACATAGTAATAGCAGGAAACATAGGGTCGGGGAAGACCACGCTCACCAACCTCCTGGTGCGCCACTACGGATGGCAGCCCAGGCTCGAGGCGGTGACCGAAAATCCATATCTCGCCGACTACTACAAGGACATGAAGCGCTGGGCGCTCAACCTTGAGGTGTTCTTTCTAAAAGAACGGTTCAGGGATCTTCTGGAAATCAACCATGAACAGCGGGTGGTGGTGCAGGACCGATCCATCTTCGAGGGGGTGTATATCTTCACGGCCAACAACCACGACATGGGACACATGAGCGACGACGACTTCGACACCTACATGGGGCTGTTCGAGTCGATGATGATGGTGGCGCGCATGCCCGACCTGCTGATCTACCTGCGCTCGTCGGTGCCGCATCTGGTGGACAACATCCGCAAGCGCGGGCGCGACTACGAGCAGAACATGCAGCTCAACTATCTGCAGAACCTCAACGACCGCTACGACGACTTTGTGGCCCACCGCTATGCCGGACGCGTGCTCACCGTCGATGTGGACCATCTCGACTTCGAACACTCGCGCACCGATTTTGCCGATATCATCAGGCAGATAGATGCGCAGCTGGCCGACATCGAAGGCACCGACAACAACTTGTTCAAGAATCAACCATAAACCCATATAGCCTTATGCATATAGCCATCGCCGGAAACATTGGCAGCGGCAAGACCACGCTCACCAAGATGTTGGCAAAGAGATACAACTGGACACCGCGTTTCGAACCCGTCGACAACAACCCTTACCTCGACGACTTCTATCACGACATGAACCGCTGGAGCTTCAACCTGCAGGTCTACTTCCTCAACAAACGGTTCAAGGAGGTCGTGGAGATCTCGCAGAGCACGGAGAACATCATTCAGGACCGCACGATCTTCGAAGATGCCAAGATCTTTGCGCCCAACCTGCACGAGCAGGGATATATGAGCGACCGCGACTTTGCCAACTACACCGACCTCTTCGACCTGATGATGTCGCTCGTGAAGCTGCCGCAGCTCATGATCTACATCCGCAGCTCGATACCCACACTGGTGAAACACATCGAGAAGCGCGGACGCTCGTTTGAGAAGAGCATACGCATCGACTATCTTGCCGGACTGCAGCGCCGCTACGAAGAGTGGATAGCCAACTACAAGGGCGAGCTGATCATCATCGACGGCGACAAACTGAGCTTTGAGGACACCCCCGAAGACTTCCGCAAGGTCACCGACATGATCGATGCTGCCCTCTACGGCCTCTTCCCCATGAAGGAAGAGTAACGCCGGAGCCCTCCTCGCATGCCATGTGCAATAGTGTTGCTGTGAATGCGAAAGTATGGACTTGGACACGACTTGCGCAATTGGTGAATGTAGCCGAAAAACGTAATGAAGAATAGGAGTAAGTTATAAATGAAAGCATTGATTATACTGATATACGTGTTGCTCGCTGTATCTGTAATAGTGTTTCTCTATGGCGGCGGATTGTTCATTATGGATTTCTTTGGGTTCTTGTTGGACGATTTGTTTGGCGGCCACGGTTATTTTATGTGGACATTTTCTTGATTGCCAGACATAAACGATGCAGGCTGAACACAAGGTCAACGACCTTAGGTGTTCAGCCTGCATCATTTATTGTCCGGCAGTAGGTGTCCTCGTCTCAACTATTTCAAGGCGTTGTGCTTGCCCAAGGCGCCATAGACCACCTTGGCCACCAGCGGCTTGCTGGCCTCCTCGGTCAGTCCGTGCCCCAGACGGCCGTAGATGAACGGCACCTCAAGACCCTTGATGCAATAATGGGTGATGTCGGCCACCAAGTCCACATTGTCGATGTCAAACTCGCCGTCGGCCTTGCCCTCCGCATACACCTTGCGGAACAGCTCGATCTCGTCTTCGTCGAAGTTCTTGCGCACCTTCTCCACTGTCCAGATGTTGCGGAAAAACTCTGCACGGAGGTTGCCGTTGCGCACCACCGTCTCCCTGATCATGCTCAGGTGCGTGTAGATAAGCTCGATGATCTTGTCTTGCGGACGCGTCTTCCTGGCGGCAACCTCGTCAAGCTTGTCGCTCAGACGTTCCAGCTCGGCCTCGATGACAGCGTAGTACACCTCCTCCTTACTCTTAAAATAGGTGTACAGCGTGCGGCGACCCTTGCCCGAGGCGGCAGCTATGTCGTTCATAGTGGTGGCCGCCATGCCATTCTTGGCAAACAGTTGGCGTGCCACATCCACGAGTTTCTGTCTTGTCTTTGAGATTGACATCTTATTACCCCTTTCCTGTTTTGCGTGGCCTTTACAGCCCACGGTCCGTGTTATTGCACATTAATTTCTTGTGTGCAAATTTAAGCAGATTACATGAGACAAACAAACGAAAAGACTTAAAATGTTTGAAAAAGCAAGATTTTCTGAAAATAATTGCCGAAAAGTTTGGTGGAACGGGAAAATAGCTATACCTTTGCAGTCGCAAAACAAAAACGGGAGCATCGCTCCCCTGGAATATCGCGGAGTGGAGCAGTTGGTAGCTCGCCAGGCTCATAACCTGGAGGTCGCACGTTCGAATCCTGCCTCCGCAACCAAATGTCGGCGTTACGAGTTGTAGATCAACGAGTATCGCCGATTTTTTCGTTTAAGCAATAACCATCGGTTTTTTACCGGCAACCTTTCTTTAGAGATGAAGATGATGTATGTGCTGATGCTTGTGCTTGCCCTGGTGGGCGGCACCGGCAGGTGTGAAGCCGCCCGGCAGCTCGACTGGGCCGACAAGGCGCTGTGGTATGAGGGCGACAGACGGCTCGGCAGTGTGGACAGCACGCTGCCCGACGTGATCTACTTTCTCCCGACGTGCGTGTCCGACTGGACCGACAGCACCGGCACCGTGCGCCACAATGCCGACCCCTACCGTGCCGACCATCTGAAGGCGTGGCAGCTATCGGCTGAGCTGGCCGACACAATCTTTGCCACGAGGGCCAACCTGTTTTTGCCCTACTACCGCCAGGCTACGTTTGGCGGCTTGCAGGGCGAGGCCGTGACTGAGGCCTGCGGCATGGCCGTGGGCGATGCGCTCAGCGCCTTCGACTATTACCTGAAGCACTACAACCACGGACGCCCCTTCATCCTCGCCGGATACAGTCAGGGCGGCATGATGGTGAAGGAGGTGCTGAAGCACATGGACGATGACACTTACGGCCACCTCATTGCCGCCTATGTAGTGGGCTATGGCGTGACGGCTGCCGACACGCTGACGCAGCCCGGCCACCGCATGTCGCATGTGCAGCTGGCCCTCGACTCGCTGTCGCATGGCGTGACGGTCAATTTCAACAGTGTCACGGCGGCCGATGCCGCCAGCGCGCTGCTGTCGGATGGCAACATCGGGTGCATCAACCCTGTGTCGTGGACCACCTCTGCCGAGCCGGCTACGCTGCTCGGGGCTGGTGCTGCTCCCCGAGCCGACGACGCTCGCTTTCCCTACGGCACGGCCGTGGTGCCGCGTGTGCCGGGCACGGCGGTCACCGTGAGGGTCGACAGCGGGCGCCATGTGCTGCTGGTCGACGGCCTCGATGCCCACCGCTACACGTTTGCTCCGCTGGGATCATTCTTCCCCTTGGGCAACCTGCATCTTCAGGAGCTGTTCTTCTATGCCGACTGCCTGCGCCACAATGTGCTTCTGCGCAGCGGCTATGCCGGACCGCAGCACGCACATGGCGGCCATAATAATCGGTGACAATAACAATCCTTTTACCATATCAATCAACGAAAAGCACTTACAGACATGAAACACATCATGACGCTTGCCCTCGTTGCAGGAGGGCTCTCGCTGTGCATCTCCGGATGCAAGACTTCTTCGGTCAACGGCACCACCGGTGCCACATCGGTCGTTGCCAAGACCACAACGGGCAAGACCGGCCAGACGCTGGCCGTCGACAGCGTGTGCTATCACGCCAAGCGCGACACGTCACTGGAGTTTACGGCCGTCGTCGACTATCCGCGCGGCAACGACAACCTGGCGCAGGGTGTCAGGCGGTTTATTGCCGGGGAACTCGACTCGCTCTATCTGCCTCGCGACCGCTACGATGACGCTGCCTATCAGCGCCTGTATCCGGCCTATGCCGGCAGTCTGGACAACGGACAGACGCTGGTCGACTTCTACGGCAACGGCACGATGCGCCATCTGCTGCAGGAACGAAAGGACATGGAGGAATACTATGAGCGCACCGACGGCTATCCGCAGATCTATCAGAAGGTAACGATCAGAAAGGACGTAGAGACCGCCAGCTACATCACCTATTCGGTGTGCTCAGAGGAATATATGGGTGGGGCACACGGCTCCTACACCTTCTATTATGTCAACATCGACAAGCACACCTGCAAGGCCGTCACGCAACTGCTCGATGCCCAGCATGTGAAGGCACTGCAGCCGTTGTTGCGACAGGGGGCGCTGCGCTATATGAAGGAGTGTGGTGTGACCGACATCAGCTTGGACAACCTCAACGACTATCTCATCCTGCCCGACGATGGCGTCATCCCTCTGCCGAAGCACACCCCTTGGCTGGTGGGCGACACGGTCAACTTCGTGTATCAGCAGTATGAGATCGCTTCGTATGCTGCCGGTCCCATTGCGTTCAATATAGCAGTGAGCGACCTCAAGGACTATTTCACCCCTGAGGGCAAAGCTTTGATCGGAAAGCGGTAATTGTTACAAGTTTCACAAGTTATGATTAGGAGGGTGGGGACGGATTATTCCTCACCCTCGTTCTCGGCATCGTCGAGCTTCATGGAGCTGACATCTGTGCGTGTGTCTTCCACCACCGAGTAGTTGCCGAAGTTGTCGAGCCGAATGATGAGCGGCACATACTCGTCGCTGGCCTTGTCGGGGTTGCCCACGCTGGCACCGAAGATGAGGCGGCGTGCCTCGGCCTTCACGAAGGCTATGCCCAGCAAGGCCCCGTTGTCATAATAGGTGGAGGACACATACTGCCGGAAGTCGGTCTTGAGGAAGCGGTGGCTGAAAAACTCGCTGCCGTCGGCACGCACCACGCGCACCTGTATGGTGTTGTCATAGTAGCGCTGTGTGCCGTCGGTGGCGAGGGGCAATGAGCGGTCGGCCTCGCGCTTGATCTCCACGGTGTAGTGTCCGCCCATCCATGCCACCTCATGCGACTGCTGCAGGTTGCCCGTCTGCTGCGGTTTCTGCATCTTGGGCGCTGCAGGTTTCTTGATGATGATCACTTGCTGTTGCTTCTTCTCCGAGCACCCCATGACGGTGGCCAGTAGGGTAGCGGCTATGATAAGTGAGAGAGGGCTTTTCATGGGTGGCGGTTGTTGTTGCTTGTGATGAGATGAATGTTGGAGGGTGGACTGTGGAGTGGGGCAGTGGTCGATATTGATGACCGGGCCCTACTTTTTCTTTTGGTACTTGGCTATGAGGTCTTCGGCACGGTCGTCGCCCAGCTCTTTGGCTCGGGCGAGTGCTGCCAGACCGTCGTCTTTCTTGTCCGACTCGCAGAGCGCCACACCCTTGATGATGTAAAGGTCGGCATACTCGGGAGCCAGCGAGAGGGCCATGTCGCATGTCTTCACGGCATCGTCGAGCTGGTTGACACGCAGCTGCAGACTGCCCATCTCGGCATAGTAGGTCGGCTCGCGGCGGTTGAGCACAATGGCATGCGCAATGTCGTTGAGCGCCATCTGGTACTGGCGTATCTTCACACCACACTGATAACGCAGATAATAGAAGTCGGCCGAGGCATTGAGGTGCATCAGCGTGTCATACTTCAGATAGTCGGCATAAGCCTTGCGCGGCTCGCCTGCCACGTCATACATGCGTCCGCGTGCCAGCACATAAGGTGCTGAGATGGTGCCGTCCTGTGCTGCCACGGCAGCGTCGAGCAGGGGCATGATCTCTTCGTTGGGAGCCTTGAGCTGCGTCTTGCACTGGGCTGCCTCATAGTACACCTCGCCGTTCTTGCCGAGTTCGGTCTGTTGCAGTTGGGTAAACATGTCGAGCGCGCGCTGGTAGTCGCCCTGGGCATAGATGATCTGTGCCTGCTGGTGCTTGTAGATGGGCAGCGCATTGGCCTTCGATGCCTGTTCGGAGAGTTCGAGGGCGCGCTGCAGCGTCCATTGCGTGTAGGTGGTGTCGAGCTTGAAGACGGCAGCCTGATAGACCAGTCGTGCGTAGGCATAGTAGGCCTCGTCTTTCTGTGCGGCCTGCTTCACGCAGCGCGTCATAGTCTGGTCGGCCTCGGCCAGCCGTGCGCGTGCCACACTGCTCTCGGCCATGGCCACATAGCCCTCGGTGGCTGTGGGGAACGCCTTGATGTAGTCGTCGACATACTGTGCGTGGCGGGCCGAGTCGCCCTGCTGGGCTGCCAGCATCAGGGTGAGCGATGCCTGCTGCTGGTCGGCAGGCAGGGCGGTGCGTATGCCTGTGGCGCGGAAGGTGCGGTCGTTGAGCGACAGACCGTTGACGGTGAATGTCTTGGTGAGGCGTGCGTCGGCGGCAAACGCCTGGCCGCCGTTGACCGGCCGTTGCAGCAGGGCCAGCAGTTGTCCGGTCTCGTTGAGGATAGGACATCCCAGGTCTGATGCTTCCACGTCCTCGTCCTTGAAGACATAGTAGTTGCATGTCTCGAGAAATTTCTCCGTGCGCACGGGTGTCAGCGCCTTTATTGCAGGTTTCTTCAGGTCATACTCTACGGTGTAGACCTTTGCTGCCGGTGCGTCGCCGGTAGCCATGTCGAGCGATGCCGGCACGGTGCCCTTCACGCGGAAGGTGCAGATGTCATAGAGTTCGGAGATGCCCGACATGACCTCCACGTCGTGCTGGTTGCCCTTGGCATCGACGGCCACGGCGCGCACTGCGCCGATGAACGGATGCCACATGGCCATGGCCTCACCGTTGTGGCCGGTGAAGACGCCGTGTGTGGTGCCGATGATGGCGCCGTCCTTGTCGAAGGTGGTGAGCGAGAAGACACTTGCCGCAGCCTTCTTGACTGGGGCCGGTTGTGCCCATACGCACATGGCGCATATCAGGGCGATGAAGAGCGAAGATATTTTTCTGGTCATTTTGTCGTGGATGTTGATGATGTGCTCTGCTGGGCCATGCCGAGCAGTGCGCGTGCGTTGTCGATGGCGGCCTCGGTGATGTTGCTGCCGCTGAGCATCTGGGCGATCTCTGTCAGCCGCTGTTCGGGTGTGAGCATGGTCATGCGGCTGACGGTGCCGTCGGCCGTCTCCTCCTTGTTCACCTTGTAGTGGGTGGCGCCGAGCGCGGCTATCTGCGGCAGGTGCGTGATGGAGATGACCTGCCGGTGGTTGGCACCCATCTCCTGCATGATCTGTGCCATCTGTTCGGCCACACGGCCGCTGACGCCCGTGTCGATCTCGTCGAAGATGATGGTCGGCAGTTTGACGGTGCCGCTGATCATGGCTTTCAGCGACAGCATGACGCGGGCAATCTCGCCGCCCGAGGCCACCTGGGCCACAGGCTGCAGCGGCGAACTGGTGTTGGCGCTGAAGAGGAACGCCACCTTGTCGATGCCTGTTGCCGAAGGCTCGCGGTGGTCGAAACTGACGGAGAAGCGCACCTTGGGGATGCCCAGTGGCTGCAGGCGGGTCTTCATCTGCTGCTCCACGGTGGCTGCTGCCGTCTGGCGTGCTGCCGTCAGCTGTCTGGCTATGTCGAGATAGGCGGCCAGTGCCTTGTCGGCCTCGTCGTGGAGTGCTTCCAGCTGTTCGTCGCCCCCGTCGATGCCCGCCAGTTGGCTGGCCAGACGGTCGCGTGTGGCGATGAGTTCCTCCACGGTGGCCACGTGGTATTTCTGTTGCAGCGAGTAGATCGTGTCGAGGCGGCTGTCGATGCTGCTCAGCTCGGCAGGGTCATAGTCGATGCGGTCCTTGCGGCTGTCGAGGTCCTGCGCGATGTCTTTCAGTTCCACATAAGCCGCGTGCAGACGTTCGGCCAGTTCGCCGGCCTCGGGATACACGTCGGCAATGCCGGAGAGGGTGTCGGCAGCGGTCCTCACGCCGGGCACTGCCCCGGCCTGTTCGCCGCTGAGGGCGTCGTCGGCCTGGTAGAGCGCGCTCTTGATGCCCTCGGCATGGCTGAGCATGCGCTGCCGCTGCTCCAGCTCGTCCTGTTCGCCCTCGAGGAGGGCGGCCTTGGTGAGTTCGGAGTGTTGGAACCGCAGGAAATCCTCGTTTTCGCGGGCCCGTGCACACTGCTCCTTGAAGTTGTTGTAGGCCTGCACCGCGTCAGTGTAGCGGGCGTATGCCGTGCGGCATTGGCTGAGCAGCGCGTGGTCTTGCGCCACGATGTCGATGACGTTGAGTTGGAAATCGTCTTTTTGCAGCAGCAGGTTCTGGTGCTGGCTGTGTATGTCGACAAGGTGCTCGCCCAGTTCGCGCAGCGTGGTCAGCGGCACGGGTGTGTCGTTGATGAATGCGCGGCTCTTGCCGGCTGCACTCACCTCGCGCCGCAGTATGCAGTCGTCGGGGTCATAGTCGATGGAGTTGCGGTCGAAGAAGTCTTCCATGTGGTAGCGCGAGAGGTCGAAGTGGGCTTCCACCACGCACTTTTTCGCCCCGCTCTTGATCTGCTTGCTGTCGGCCCTTTGTCCGAGCAGCAGGTGCAGGGCCCCCAGGATGATGCTCTTGCCCGCGCCGGTCTCGCCGGTGATGACCGAGAAGCCCGGGCGGAAGTCGATGTGCACCTCATCGATAAGGGTAAAGTCTTTAACGTATAACTGTTTCAGCATGTGTCAGTGTGTGTGCCAACGGCCACCGCAGACAGCGGTGTGCGTGCCGGCATCTCTATTGTTTGATTTTCTCCCACGAGTTGTTTTGCGACGCATTGATGGAGAAGAGGATGTCGTAGACCGTCTCCTTCTCCTTCTGTGTGCCTTTACCTTTATATATAGAGGCCAGCTCGTCGCGTTTGTAGTCGGTCCAGATGACCGGCAGGCGGCTCATGGGCTTGTCCTCGTGGCATTTCTTGAGGTTGTTTTCCAGGGTGGTGGTGATCTCCGTGCGTCCGCGTTCGGGGTTGTTGGCCATCTCGTCGAGGCCCTTGCGGTAATAGTCGTACTGCAACTGGCGGAAGGGCTGCATGCCTCCGTCGAGATAGTCGTTGATGATGGCGAAGCGGTTGCGGTCGTTGTCAAACGATTTCCAGCCCGTGTAGCTCAGGTTTTGCGCATTGTTGGTGAGGTTCATGCAGCGTTGCAGCACATCTTCGCCGCCCATGGGCGAGAAACTGTCGAGGTCGATCCCTATGATGAGATAGGCATAATAGGCGAAGAGCGCCGTCAGTTGGTTGTCGATGGTCTCCTCATTGAAGTCGAGCTGGTCGAACTGGGCGAAGGTGAAATCGAAGTTGTTGTCGGTGTTGTTGTAGAGGGTGCTGGTGTACGAAGCGTTGTACACCGGCCTGTTGGCCTGTATGAGCGCCTTGCAGGTGAAGAGCCCCGACGACTGGTCGTACTTGGTGACGGTGATGTTGAAGTTGCAGTCTATGCGCTCGTTTTTCTGAAACTGCAGGTTGGTCCACTGCCGGTCGTTGACAAACTGCTCCAGGGTCTCCTGCAGGTTGTCGAACACCGAGGCATCGGTGCCTTGTATCTGGTTGTGGTTGATGGTGATCTTGGCGTTGAGTTCCTGGGCGTCGGCTTGGGCCGGTCCAAGGCAGAACGCCGCCGTGAGGCATGTCAGCAATCGTGAATGATGGCGCATAGGCGTGTGATGAAGTTGGATGTGGGGAGGCGGAGACGTGTGTGTGGTGTGCCCGCCCCCGCCCGATGGTCCTAACGCAGGCTGTTGGCCGAAGCGTTCATGTTGAGTTTGGCTTCGCGCAGACGTATGCGTGTCAGCACCTGCTTGGTGTTGAGGGTGAAGTCGCCGGCCATGATCCATTCGAAGTAGTGAGGGTCGCGGTGCAGCACGTCGGTGACCGCCCAGCCCTTGTACTTGCCGAAGTTGAACACCTCGTGGCGGCGCGGCTTGCCGTCGGCGTCGGTGATGGTGTTGCCGTCCTTGTCCTTCATCTCCTGCCACACCATGCGGCCCGCGAAGTCGACGTTGTCGTTCATCTTCGACTCCTGCGCCAGCACCTCCATGTCGTTGGGCAGTGCCATGGCCGGGTCTTCCACGGCCTCGGGTGCATACTTGTCGAGCTCGCCCATGAGTACCCGGTAGGTAGCCTCGGCATCCTGGTCAGCGCGGTGTGCCTGGAAGTCGTCGTCCATCTTGCGCCCGGTGAAGAAGCGGTAGGCTGCTGCCAGGTTGCGCGGCTCACGCTTGTGGAAGATGGTCTGTGCGTCGATGAGGTGGCACCGCGAGAAGTCGAAGTCCACCCCCGCCCGCTGAAACTCTTCGGCAAGCAGGGGGATGTCGAAGCGGTTGGAGTTGAAACCGGCAAAGTCGCATCCGGTGAACTCGCGCTCCAGGTCGCGTGCTATCTCCCGAAACGTCTTCTCCTGTGCCACCCGCTCATTGGTGATGCCCGTCAGCTCCTCCACGACTGGCGGGATGGGCTTCTCGGGGTTGACGAAGATGCTGCGGCGCGTCTCCTCGCCGCCGGGCATCACCTTGACATACGAGATCTGTATGATGCGGTCGCGCACCAGGTCGAGCCCCGTCGACTCCAGGTCGAAGACCACAAGGGGCTTCTTCAGGTTCAGTTTCATGGTGCGTGCCGGATTAGTCGTTGAGCAGCAGCGGCATGAGGAGCATCAGCACGTCGGTGTTCTCGGGCTGCTCTTCGGGCACCACCACTCCGGCGCGGCTGGGGTCAGCCAGCATGATCTTCACATCGTTGGTGTCGAGGGCGTTGAGGATCTCGAGCAGGAAGTCGCCGCGGAACCCGATCTGCATGGGCTGGCCGCCGTATTCGCACACGAGGCGCTCCTTGGCGCTGGTGGCGAAGTCGATGTCTTCCGACGACAGTTCGATGCCGCCGACGTTGAGGCGCAGGCGCAGCAGCTGGCTGCTGATGCAGGCGAAGGGCAACACACGTCTGATGGCGCTCACGAGGGCCTTGCGGTCCACGGTCAGCACGTTGGGGTTGTTGGCAGGGATGGCCGCGTTGTAGTTGGGGAACATGCCCTCAATGAGGCGGCAGGTCAGCGTGCCTTCGGCAAACTGGATCTCTGCAGCGCGCTGGTTGAACTTGATGACCACATCACCGCCGTCGCGGCTCAGGCCGTTCTTGAGCAGTGTGGCCGGCTTCTTGGGCAGGATGAACGAGGCCGGAGCGTCGCTCTTCGTGCCGTAGTAGCGGCAGCGCACGAGCTTGTGGCCGTCGCTGGCCACGAAGGCCAGGCAGTCGGGGGTGAGGTCGAAGAATATGCCGTTCATGGCGGGGCGTATCTCGTTGTTGTCGGTGGCAAACATGGTGCGGTTGATGTTGTCCACGAGCACGCCGGCGTCGATGGTCACCACGTTCATGCCCTCGCTGTCGGACTCGGTGCGCGGATACTCGTCGGCATTCTGTGCGGTGAAGCGGTATTCGCCGCCCTGGTAGTCGATGAGCACCTCAAGGCTCTCGGTGCTGACGTCGAAGGTGATGGGCTGCTCGGGCAGTTCCTTCATGGCGTCGAGCATGGTGCGGCATGGCACGGCAAAGGCCCCTTCGCCGTCGACGCTGTCGAGCGCGAGGGCTGCTTTCATAACATTTTCGCCGTCGGAGCTGGTGATGAACACTTGGCCGTTAGTGACCTCGAAAAGGAAGCTCTCCAGGATGGGCAGAGAGTTTTTGCTGCTGATGACCTTCGAGAGGGTCTGCAGCTTGGCGTAGAGCGCCGTGCTTGAAAGCGTGAATCTCATGTATGTGTATGTTTTTTCAGTTCTGTAATTTAGTTAGCACAAAGATACAAATAAAAAAGGATATGCTATGCGGTGGGCAACATTTTTTTTTGTTTTTTGAATTTTATGAGTGGAAAGTTTGTTGTTTAATGAGATTTTGCGTAATTTCGCAACATAAAATATAAGAAATCATTAACAGTTTTTACAAATGGCTTTACAAGGAATAGAAGTAGAGGGCGTGATCATCAAGGAGTATCCCCCCCGTGAGGGCGTATCGAAATCGAGTGGCAACCAGTGGAAGTCTCAGGATTTTGTCATCCAGACGCGTGATGCTTATCCGCGCACCTGTCTCTTCAATGTGTTTGGTGCCGACCGCATCGAGCAGTTCAACATACATCAGGGCGACACCGTGCACGTGTGGCTTGACATCACCGCCCGCGCATGGCAGGACCGTTACTTCAACGATATCCGCGCTTTCCGCGTAGACCACGTGGATCCCAACGCTGTCGGCACAGGCATGGAGCCCACGCAGGCCCCCACCAACTTTGCACCGTCGGCATCCGTTGCCAACAATGCAGACCCGTTTGCAGGCACGCCTGACGGTGAAAAGAACGACCTGCCCTTCTAAAGTGTGGCAGGCGGTTTAGCAAGACATCAATTAACCAAACTTATTATAAAGACACATGAAACCTACATTGTTACTTCTGGCAGCCGGTATGGGCAGCCGTTATGGTGGACTGAAACAGCTCGACGGTCTGGGCCCCAATGGCGAGACCATCATGGACTATAGCATCTACGATGCCATCCAGGCTGGCTTCGGCAAGATTGTCTGGGTCATCCGCAAGGACTTCGAGCAGGATTTCCGCGAGAAGATCCTGTCAAAGTATGAGGGCAAGATTCCCTGCGAGCTGGTGTTCCAGAGCCTCGACAAGTTGCCCGAGGGTTACAGCGTTCCCGACGGCCGCACCAAGCCTTGGGGCACGAACCACGCTGTGATGATGGCCAAGGAGGCCATTCACGAGCCGTTCTGCGTCATCAACTGCGACGACTTCTACAACCGCGACTGCTTCCAGGTCATCGGCAAGTTCCTGGCCAATCTGCCTGAGGGCAGCAAGAACACCTACGCCATGGTGGGCTTCCGCGTGAGCAACACGCTCAGCGAGAACGGCACCGTGTCGCGCGGCGTGTGCGCCAAGGACGAGCAGGGCAACCTCACCAGTTGTGTGGAGCGCACCGAGATCGAGCGCAAGGCCGACGGTCAGGTGGCTTACAAGGACGAGCAGGGCGAGTGGGTCAACATCCCCGACACCACACCTGTGAGCATGAATGTGTGGGGTTTCACACCCGACTATTTCGAGTATAGCGACAAGGCATTCAAGGAGTTCCTCGATGCTCCCACCACACAGACCAACCCCAAGGCCGAGTATCTCATTCCCTGGGTGGTCGACAAGCTCATCCACAGCGGAAAGGCTACCTGCGAGGTGCTCGACACCACCAGCAAGTGGTTTGGCGTGACCTACTCTGAGGACCGTCCTGCAGTGGTGGAGAAGATCCAGTCGCTGGTCGACGAGGGTGTCTATCCCGCCAAGTTGTTCTAAACGTCAATGGGGCGCTGTCTCTGCACAACTGCAGCAGGTGGCGCCAACATGATAATCCGAAAGTGTGACTCCCGTCGGCGGGCCGTGTTGCCCGTCGGCGGGAGTTTTTGCGTAGTTGGTCAGGTGGAGAACCTGGAAATGTTAATAAAACGAAATTATTGGCGATTGCGATACGGTTATCGATAAAAAACCGTACCTTTGCATCCGCTTTCCGCAAGACACGTCGAGCGGCATAAAGCAAGGGTGGTTACCAGAGTGGCCAAATGGGGCAGACTGTAAATCTGCTGGCTCTGCCTTCGGTGGTTCGAATCCATCACCACCCACCACAAAACAGAAATCCCTGCATCGCTGTATACACAATGCGATGCAGGGATTTTCTTTTTTAGTCGGTCTGCTCATCCTGCCAAGCGGCAGGACCGCAATGCGCATGCGTTACGCATTGCGGTCGGCATCGGCCTGCGGTGTCTTGGCCTTGCTGAGCGTCTCACGGATATACTTTGCCGTGTAGCCCTTTTGGCATTGCGCCACCTCTTCGGGGGTGCCGGTGGCCACCACCTGTCCGCCGCCTCGTCCGCCCTCGGGGCCCATGTCGATGATGTGGTCGGCCAGTTTTATCACGTCGAGGTTGTGCTCGATGATGATGACCGTGTTTCCCTTGTCCACCAGCCGTTGCAGCACCGTCATCAGCAGGCGGATGTCCTCAAAGTGAAGACCGGTGGTCGGCTCGTCGAGGATGTAGAGCGTGCGGCCGGTGTCGCGCTTGCTCAGTTCGGTGGCCAGCTTCACGCGCTGGCTCTCGCCGCCCGAGAGCGTCGTGGCGCTCTGTCCCAGGCGGATGTAGCCCAGGCCCACATCCTGCAGTGCCTTGATCTTTGGCAGAATGGCCGGCACATTCTCGAAGAACTCCACCGCCATGTTGACCGTCATGTCGAGCACGTCGGCAATAGACTTGCCCTTGTAGCGCACCTCCAGCGTCTCGCGGTTGTAGCGTTTGCCGTGGCACACCTCGCAGGGCACCATCACATCGGGCAGGAAGTTCATTTCCAGCGTCTTGTATCCGTTGCCCTTGCAGGTCTCGCAGCGGCCGCCCTTGACGTTGAACGAGAAGCGGCCGGGCTTGTAGCCGCGTATCATGGCCTCGGGCAGGTTTACGAAGAGCGAACGGATGTCGGCGAATACCCCCGTATAGGTGGCGGGGTTGGAGCGTGGCGTGCGCCCGATGGGGCTCTGGTCCACGTTGACCACCTTGTCGATGAGGTCGATGCCTTCTATGCTGTCGTAGGCCAGAGGCTTGCGCAGGCTGCGGTAGAAGTGTTGGGAGAGGATGGGCTGCAGGGTGGCGTTGATCAGTGTCGACTTGCCCGACCCCGACACGCCTGTCACCACGGTGAGCGTGCCCAGGGGGAAGTCGGCGTCGACATTCTTCAGGTTGTTGCCGCGGCATCCGTGCAGGCGCAGCAGCGTGCCGTTGCCCTTGCGCCGCTGGCTGGGGATGTCGATGGCCATGTCGCCCGTCAGGTATTGTGCCGTGAGCGTGGTGGCGGGCGCGAGCATCTCCTCGGGAGTGCCTTGGAACACCACCTCGCCGCCCTTTCGTCCGGCCCGCGGTCCGATGTCTATGATCCAGTCGGCAGCCCGCATCATGTCCTCGTCGTGCTCCACCACGATGACCGTGTTGCCCAGGTCGCGCAGCTCCTTCAGCGAGTTGATGAGGCGCTGGTTGTCGCGCTGGTGCAGTCCGATGCTGGGCTCGTCGAGGATATAGAGCACGTTGACGAGCTGGCTGCCGATCTGCGTGGCCAACCGTATGCGTTGGCTCTCGCCGCCTGAGAGCGTGGCCGACTGCCGGTTGAGCGACAGGTAGTCGAGGCCCACCTCGAGCAGGAAGTCGACCCGCGTCCGCAGTTCCTTCACCACCTCATGGGCGATGCGCTGCTCCTTGTCGTCGAGATGTTCCTCTACATGGCTGAGCCACTCTTTCAGTTCGCGTATGTCGAGTGCGGCCACCTCTGCGATGTTCTTGTCCCATATGCGGTAGGCCAGGCTCTCCTTCTTGAGGCGCCGGCCGTGACATTCGGGACACTCCGTCTCGGCCAGAAACTGTGCCGCCCACTTTTGCGAGGCTGCCGAGTCGTCGTTCTCCATGACGGTCTTGAGATATTTCACCACTCCGTCGAAGGCCACGAAGTAGTCGCTCGACGTGTGCACGAGGTCTTTGTCGATGCGTATGTTCTCCAGCGAGCCATAGAGTATCTCGCTGACGGCATCGGCCGGGATGTCGCGGAAGGGAGTCTTCAGCGTGCAGTCGTATTTCTTCAGCAGGGCATCGATCTGCCAGAAGATCATCTGGTTCTTGTATTTCCCCAACGGCACGATGGCACCGTCGTGTATGCTGGTGCCGTCGTCGGGGATGACCTTCTTCAGGTCGATCTCGTTGACATAGCCCAGGCCCTTGCAGTGGGGGCAGGCCCCTTCTGGCGAGTTGAACGAGAAGATGTTGGGTGCCGGGTCGCTGTAGGCCATGCCCGTAGCCGGGTCCATCAGGCGTTTCGAGAAGTTCTTCTCCACCCCGGTGTCGCGGTCCATGACCATGATGACACCGTCGCCCTGCCGCATGGCAATGCGCACGCTGCTCTTCAGCCGTTCGTCGTCGGTGCCGTGTACCTTCAGTTTGTCGATCACCACCTCTATGTTGTGGTTCTTGTAGCGGTCCACCTTCATGCCGCGAGTGATCTCCAGGATCTCGCCGTCTACGCGTATGTAGAGATATCCCTTCTTGCGCATGCTCTCGAAGAGCTCGCGGTAGTGGCCCTTGCGCTGGCGCACCAGGGGTGCCAGCAGATAGATGGCGTGCCCGTCATAGTCGGAGAGAATCATGCTGATGACCTTCTCCTCGGTGTATTTCACCATTTTCTCGCCGCTGACATAACTGTAGGCAGTGCCGGCGCGCGCATAGAGCAGTCGCAGATAGTCGTAGATCTCGGTGGTGGTGCCCACCGTGGACCGAGGGTTTCGGTTGGTGGTCTTCTGTTCGATGCTGATGACGGGCGAGAGCCCCGATATCTTGTCGACGTCGGGGCGCTGCATGTTGCCCAGGAAGTTGCGGGCATAGGCCGAGAATGTCTCTATATAGCGGCGCTGCCCCTCAGCATAGATGGTGTCGAAGGCGAGCGACGATTTCCCCGACCCCGAGAGGCCGGTGATGACGGTCAGCGACTGGCGTGGTATCTTCACGTCGACGTTCTTCAGGTTGTGCACGCGTGCTCCCCACACGTTGATCCATTCCGTGCTGTTCGCTGTAGCCTTGGGCTTTGTCATAGATGTAGAAGTGTTTTATCCTGTTGCGTTTGTTGTTGCCGGGGTGTGCGGGCAGTGGCCGTCGGCTATTGGTTGGTGGTGGTCGAGTCGATGTGGTCTCTCAGCAGGTTCACGTCGCGTTTGATGTTGAAGACGCGGCCGTCGGCTCCCTTGGCCTTCACCAGCACATAGTAGACACCCTGTGCCACCTGCTTGCCGTGGTAGGTGCCGTCCCATCCGCCGGCGGGGTCGTCCCACTCGTAGAGCTTCTGGCCCCAGCGGTTGAAGATATAGGCATGAAACTCCACCAGACTCTGGTATCCGCTCTTGGCCTTGTAGATGTCGTTCACCAGGTCGCCGTTGGGCGAGAAGGCATTGGGCATCTCCAGTTTGCTCTCGGAGATGGCGATGGCGATGGGGGTGCCGTCGCTCTGCCAGTAGTCGTCGGTGTAGGCCACGGTGTCGGTGCCCTGCGTGAAGGTGGCCCACAGCTCCACATAGTGTGCGCCCGACTCAGTGAACGTGTACTGAGTGTCCTCGTCGTAGCGCACCAGGTAAGGGGTGTCGCGCTTCCCCTCCTTATAGAAATGCCACTCGTAGTGTGCGGTCCATCCGGCTGTGTTCTCGGCGTTGGCGCTGAGCGTCACGCTGAGCGGAGCCGACTCGGAGATGCTCTGCTCCGTCTGCTGCTCGCCGTTGTTGTCGGTATAGGTGGCCGTGGGGTTGATGGTGGGATAGCTGTCCTGTGCCCAGACCACTGTGGCGAGAAGGGAGAAGAAGAGCGAAAGGGATATTTTCAGATATTTCATGGCGTAAAAGATCTTGCTTTATGGCGGTTTTTACGGTCCGCCTCATGCAAAGTTAGTGAAAATCCACGGAAACGTTACGTAATATATTTGTTTTTTTGTATTTTTGCAATTGATTAGGATTAATACGACACATATATGACAAAGATATGCAGATGCCTTGTGGCCATGTTCATGCTGTTGGCCGCCCTGTCGCTACATGCACAGGTGCCCCAGGGACGCGACGTGTACAAGGTGAAGAAGAAAGACACCGTCTATGGCATTGCCCATAAATATGGCCTCACCGAAGACCAGTTGCGCGCTGCCAATCCCGAGATGCAGGCTCCCGGCTATGTGCTGAAGAAGGGCGACCGCCTCTTCATTCCCTATCCGCCAGAGAAGACGACAGCTACCGCTACGCCTGCCGCCAAGGCTCCGGCAGCCACGAAAGCCGCGCAGACAGCCCGCCCTGTCATCCGTGTGGGCATGATGCTGCCGTTGCACAATGTGAACGGTGACGGCCGCCGCATGACCGAGTACTATCGTGGGTTTCTCATGGCATGCGACAGCCTGAAACGCACGGGCATGAACATCGACGTGCATGCGTGGAACGTCACCATCGACGATGACATCAGCCGGTTTACGGCCGACCCTGCTGCCGCGCGTTGCGACATCATCTTCGGCCCCCTCTACACCCGTCAGGTGCGCGGACTGGCAGAGTTTTGCAAGGCGCGCGACATAAAGCTGGTCATCCCCTTCTCCATCAGCGGCGACGACGTGTCGCGCTACACACAGATCTTCCAGGTGTGGCAAAGTCCCGAACGGCTCAACAACAGTGCCATAGAAGCCTACCTGCGCCTCTTCCCGAAGGCCCATCCGGTGTTTATCGACTGCAACGACACCACCTCGCGCAAAGGCATCTTCACCTTCGGCCTGCGCAACAGGCTGGAGAGCAAGAACATCGCCTACAACATCACCAACCTCAACAGCAGCGAGGGAATGTTTGCCAAGTCCTTCCGTGCCGGACAGCAGAATGTGGTCATCCTCAACACTGGCCGCATGCCCGAGCTGACGGTTGCGCTGGCCAAGCTCACCAGCTTGCAGAACCTCAACCCCAACCTCAAGATCACCCTCTTCGGATACACCGACTGGCTGCTCTATGCCGACTACGACCTCGACGGCTTCTTCCGTTTCGACACGTATGTGCCGGCACAGTTCTACTACAATGCGCAGAATGCCCGCACGCGTCAGTTTGAACAGGCCTACCGCCGCTGGTTTCATGAGCCGCTGCAGACCAACTACAACCCGCGCTTTGCACTCTCGGGCTATGACCATGCCCAGTTCTTCCTGCGTGGCATGGCCGCCAAGGGCAAGTCGTTCCGCGGCACGACAGGGCAGAGCACCTACACCCCGCTGCAGACCCCGCTGCGCTTCCGCCAGGTGGGCGATGCCGGCATGCAGAACGATTGTTTCCAACTCATCCACTACACACGCGACCGCCGCATAGAGGCGGTGGCCTATTAGTCCGACCCTATGTCACATCACACATATTCCCTCCGACACCTCGCACTGCAGCTCCTGCTCCTCGTGCCTGCCGCCGGCATGGCACAGATAGGCCAGCACCGCAACACCTTCTCTCTGGGAGTGAGTGGCGGATACAACCTCACCACCGTGAGCTTCACGCCAAAGGTGGTGCAGGACATGAAGGGAGGCATCACCGGAGGCCTCGCCATGCGCTACACCGTTGAGAAATACTTCTCGACCATCGCCTCCATCGCCGCTGAGGTCAACTACGGGCAGATGGGATGGAAAGAGAAGATACGCACCATCACCGACGAACCGGTCATCAACGCTGTGACCGGGCAGCCCGAACAGTATGAGCGCACCATCAACTACATACAGGTGCCTATCATGGCTCACCTGGCATGGGGTAGGGAAGACCGCGGTGTCAACTTCTTCGTCAATGCCGGACCGCAGTTTGGGGTGTATGTCAGCGAGAGCACCAAGACCAATTTCGACTGGGAGCAGCGCAACACCGCCGACCGGGCCAACTCGGTCTGCGCGCAGGACACCATGAGCGTGGAAAACAAGTTCGACTATGGCATTGCAGCAGGTGTCGGCCTGGAGTTTGCACACCCTAAGGTGGGACGGTTCCTGCTCGAGGGCCGATACTATTATGGGTTGGGCAATATCTACGGCGACTCCAAACGCGACTACTTCGGAAGTTCCAACTTCGGCACCATCACCATAAAACTGACTTATCTCTTCGACATCACCCATTAGGCGTGAAGGCACGCAACACCTGCTGCAGCACCGGTGGTGACCGGGAGTAAACGGAAACCCGCTGGGTATAACAAGAATACAAACAACAACAAAAAGATACATCTATGTTTAAAAACCATCCCAAGGGACTGCTCCTTGCAGCCCTCAGCAACATGGGAGAGCGCTTCGGCTACTACATCATGAACGCCGTGCTGGCCCTCTTCCTCTGTTCCAAGTTCGGACTGTCCGACGAGACCAGCGGACTCATCGCAGCCCTCTTCCTGGCTGCCATCTATGTGATGAGTCTGGTGGGCGGCATCATCGCCGACCGTTTGCAAAACTACAAGGGCACCATCATGGGTGGTCTGGTCATCATGGCGCTGGGCTATGTATGCCTCTCGGTGCCGGTGCTCGCCACCCCCGAGAACAGCACCTCGCTGCTGGCCTTCACCGTGTTTGCACTGGTGCTCATCTCTTGTGGCAACGGCTTGTTCAAGGGTAACCTGCAGGCCATCGTCGGACAGATGTACGACAACTTCGAGCGCGATGCGGCACGCGAAGGCACCGACCGCCTGAAGTGGGCACAGGGACAGCGCGACGCAGGCTTCCAGATCTTCTACGTCTTCATCAACGTGGGTGCGCTGGCTGCTCCGTTCATAGCACCGCTGCTGCGCTCATGGTGGCTCAATGTGCACCACCTCACTTACAATGCCGACCTGCCGCGCCTCTGCCATGCCTTCCTTGGCGGCACGCTGACCACCTCCGACGGTGCCAACCTGCAGACGCTGGCCAGCCAGGTGCAGCTCTCCGGCTATCAGTTTTCCGACATGGCAACCTTCTGCCAGGACTACCTCGACGTCTTCAACACCGGCATCCACTATAGCTTCATCGCCTCAGTGGTGATGATGCTCGTGTCGCTGGCCATCTTCTTCTTCTCCAAGCATCTCTTCCCCACACCGGGAAAGAAGGAAGAAGTGGTGGTGGAGCAGTACACCGACGAGGAGAAGCGTACCATGGCTGCCGAGATCAAGCAGCGCATGTATGCCCTGTTTGCCGTGCTCGGCATCTCGGTGTTCTTCTGGTTCTCATTCCATCAGAACGGACAGAGCCTGAGCTTCTTTGCCCGCGACTTCGTGAAGACCGATGCCGTGGCACCCGAGATATGGCAGGCTGTCAACCCGTTCTTCGTCATCTTCCTCACACCCGTCATCATGTGGATCTTTGCCTACTTCACCAAGAAGGGGCACCCCATCTCCACCCCGCGCAAGATTGCCTATGGCATGGGCATCGCCGGTGTGGCCTACGGCTTCCTGATGGTGCTCTCGATGGTGTGCGGCTGGCCGTCGGCAGAGACCTTCACGGCCATGGAGCCGTCGGCACGTGCCGCCCTGAAGGCCGGTCCCTGGGTGCTCATCCTCACCTACTTCTTCCTCACCGTGGCCGAGCTGTTCATCTCGCCGCTGGGCCTGAGCTTCGTGTCGAAGGTGGCCCCCAAGCATCTGCAGGGTCTCTGCCAGGGCTTGTGGCTTGGTGCCACGGCCGTGGGCAACTGCCTGTTGTGGGTGGGCCCGCTGATGTACAACAAGTGGCCCCTCTGGGAGTGCTGGCTGGTGTTCATGCTGGTGTGCTTCATCTCCATGGCCGTCATGTTCGGCATGGTGAAGTGGCTGGAGCGTGTCACGGCATAACATCCATCTCCACTACGTCACACACACTGCGCCCTGTCGGCCGACAGGGCGCAGACACCTATTTATATAATATCATCCGGCGTGCCATGACTGTTGGCACGCCAGTAACATCTAAACAACGTTATTATGTTTGAGGGACAACCAAAAGGCCTCTATGCGTTGGCACTGGCCAACACGGGTGAGCGCTTCGGCTATTACACCATGATAGCCGTCTTCTCGCTGTTTCTGCGAGCCAACTTCGGACTGAGTGCGGGTACGGCCGGTCTGATCTACAGCATCTTCATGGGTGCCGTCTATTTCTTCCCCTTCGTGGGCGGCATGCTTGCCGACAAGTTCGGCTACGGCAAGATGGTGACGCTGGGCATCTTTGTCATGTTTCTGGGCTATCTGCTGCTGGCAGTGCCCCTGGGAGGCGACACCTTTGCCATGATCTTCATGTGCGGCGCCCTGCTCTGCGTGAGCGTGGGTACCGGACTGTTCAAGGGCAACCTGCAGGTCATGGTGGGCAACCTCTACGACACGCCCGAACTCGAGGGCAAGCGCGATGAGGCTTTCTCCATCTTCTACATGGCCATCAACATCGGTGCTCTCTTTGCCCCGACAGCCGCTGTGCGCATCATGGACTGGGCACAGCAGTCGCTGGGCTACACTGCCAATGATGCCTATCACTTTGCCTTTGCCGTGGCTTGCCTGTCGCTGGTGGTGTCGATAGCCATCTACTATGCTTTCCGCTACACCTTCCGTCAGGTGGAGGGCTCGTCGGCCGAGAAGGCTGCCGAGACGGGCACCATCGAGGAGCTGTCGCCTGCCGAGACACGCGAGCGCATCGTGGCTCTCTGCCTGGTGTTTGCCGTGGTGATCTTCTTCTGGATGGCTTTCCAGCAGAACGGTCTGACGCTGACATTCTTTGCCGATGAGTTTACGGCGAAGACGTCTACGGGCCTGCAGGGCATGGCCTTCGACGTGTTCAACCTCGTGGCGCTGATCTTCATCGTCTATGCACTCTTTGCCCTCTTCCAGAGCAAGACGGCCAAGGGCCGCACGGTGGCTGCCGTCGTGGCACTGCTGGGAGCCGGTTATCTGGCTTATCAGTATGTGCAGACCGGCGACACCGTCATCCCCGTGTCGGCACCCATCTTCCAGCATTTCAACCCCAGCTATGTGGTGATGCTCACACCGGTGAGCCTCGCCATCTTCGGCTATCTGGCACGCAAGGGCAAGGAGCCCTCAGCTCCGCGCAAGATAGCCTATGGCATGGTGGTGGCCGCCGTGGCCTATGCCATCATGCTCTTCGGTTCGTTTGGCCTCAACACGCCCGACGCACAGCGCGCAGCCGGCGATGACGGCACCTTTGTGTCGGCCAACTGGCTCATGGGCACATATCTCGTGCTGACCTTCGGCGAGCTGCTGCTCAGTCCCATGGGCATCAGCTTCGTGAGCAAGGTGGCACCTCCCAAGTACAAGGGTGCCATGATGGGCGGATGGTTTGTGGCTACGGCCATCGGCAACCTGCTCGTCTCCGTGGGCGGTTTCCTCTGGGGCGGCTATCCGCTCTGGGTGGTATGGGCTGTGTTCATCGTGCTCTGCCTGCTGAGCTTCGTGTTCATGATGGCCATGATGAAGAAACTCGAAAAGGTCTGCTGATAAAGTGTTAAGGGTGGTTCTATAAATCATTACCATAGATCCACCCTTAATTTATATTAAAATGAGCGGGCTGCAACGCTATATATTTTGAAAAAATGAAAAAGTAGCGTATATTTGCAAGCTAAAATGGTGCATATTGGGCTTTAGGTCCGATAGCCATTGTTGTGTGATGCAAACAATAACGCAATAATTGTAGAACATAAATAATTACAACATGGGATTATTAACAGGTAAGACAGCCATCGTCACAGGTGCCGCCCGCGGCATCGGCAAGGCCGTCGCTATGAAGTTTGCCCAGGAAGGTGCAAACATCGCTTTCACAGACCTTGTGCTCAATGATGATATGGCCGCCGGTCTGGAGGCTACACGCAAGGAGATCGAAGCACTGGGCGTCACATGCCGTGCCTATGCCGGCAACGCCGCCGACTTCGAAGAGACCGACAAGGTGGTGAAGCAGATCCACGCCGACTTCGGTTCGGTGGACATTCTGGTCAACAATGCCGGCATCACCAAGGACGGCCTGATGCTCCGCATGAGCGAGGCTCAGTGGGATGCAGTGCTGAACGTCAACCTCAAGTCGGCCTTCAACTTCATCCACGCCTGCGCTCCGATCATGCTTCGTCAGCGCGGTGGTTCCATCATCAACATGGCTTCGGTGGTGGGCGTACACGGCAACGCCGGACAGTGCAACTACGCCGCCTCCAAGGCCGGTATGATCGCACTGGCCAAGTCGATCGCACAGGAGCTTGGCCCCAAGGGCATCCGTGCCAATGCCGTGGCTCCCGGTTTCATCGAGACAGCCATGACAGCCCAGCTGCCTGAGGAGATCCGCAAGGACTGGATGAAGAAGATTCCTCTCCGCCGTGGCGGACAGACGGAGGATATCGCCAATGTCTGCGTCTTCCTCGCTTCAGACATGTCGAGCTACGTCAGCGGTCAGGTCATCCAGATCGATGGCGGCATGAACATGTAATCGGCATCAATAGAGATACAGCCACAATGAAGGTAGTCTACGAAGACAACCACATCATTATCGTTTACAAGGAGAGCGGTGAGATCGTCCAGGGCGACAAGACGGGCGATGTGCCGCTCTCCGAAACGGTAAAGGACTATATCAAGACGAAGTACAACAAGCCGGGCAATGTCTTTCTCGGCGTGGTGCATCGTCTCGACCGTCCTGTTGCCGGACTCGTGGTCTTTGCCCGCACCAGCAAGGCGCTCACACGGCTCAACGCCATGTTTCGCGACGGAGAGGTGCACAAGACCTATTGGGCCATCACCCGCGAGCTTCCACCCGCACCCGAAGGCACACTCACCAACTGGCTGACACGCAACGAGAAGCAGAACAAGAGTTATGCCTACGACCGCGAGGTGCCCAACGCCAAGAAGGCGGTGCTCGCCTATCGTGTCATCGGCCACACGCCCAACTATCATCTGCTGGAGATACGCCTCATGACGGGACGTCACCATCAGATACGCTGCCAGCTGGCGCACATGGGTTGCCCCATCAAGGGTGACCTGAAGTATGGGGCCAAGCGAAGCAATCCCGACGGAAGCATCTGCCTGCTGTCGCACTCCGTACAGTTTGAACACCCCGTTTCACACGAGACCATCCGTCTCGACTCACCCTTGCCCGACGATACGCTTTGGCGCGACATTGCCGAAACGGCGGGCACATAACCATCCAATATCCTGCTTATGGGCAAGACCGCCAAAAGAATTGTGTTCGTTTTGCTGACGCCGCTGGTGTTAGTTGTCTTGCTGTTTGCTCTCTTTTATTTCCCGCCTTTTCAAAACTGGGCGGTGCGGCAGGTGACCCAGTATGCCTCCGAGCAGATGGGCATGCGCATCAGCGTGGGACATGTGCACCTGAAGTTTCCGCTCGACCTGTCGCTGCAGCGCGTCAGCGTGCTGCAGGACAACGACTCGCTGCAGGGCGTGACCGACACCGTGGCCGACATACAGTCGCTGGTGGCCGACGTGCAGCTGTGGCCGTTGCTCCACAGTCAGGTCATGGTGGACCAGCTTACCTTCGATGATGTGAAGGTCAACACCGCCAACCTCGTCCACTCGCTGCGCATCAAAGGACAGGTGCGCCAGCTGCAACTGCAGGCACACGGCATCGACCTGGCCCAGGAACATATCAACATCGACGAGGCGCTGCTCGCCAATGCCCGTCTCGACGTGGCGCTGAGCGACACCGTGCCTGAGGACACCACCCCCAGCCAGAACTTCTGGAAGATAGCCCTCAGCCAACTGCGCCTGCAGCAGACCGACCTCACGCTGCATCTGCCCGGCGACACCCTCTCCCTGCAGACCCACTTCGGCGATGCCATGGCAGCCAATGCCTATCTTGACCTTTACAAGAACCTTTACACCGTGGCCCATTTGCAGTGGCTCGACGGCAGTCTTCACTATGACCAAAACTATGAGCCACGTGCTGAAGGGCTCGACTTCAATCATCTGTTGCTCAGCAGGTTGAGCCTCAAGGCCGACTCCTTCTATTTCTGCGGGTCAAAACTCGACGTGGCCATTAAGAGCGGACAGTTTGTGGAGAAATGCGGGCTGCAGGCCGACAGTCTGCGCGGACACTTCTCTATGGACAGCACCCGGCTGGCCCTGACCGACTTCTGGCTGAAGACGCCCGGCTCCAATCTGCTTGTCGACTTCGATATGGACCTGAATGCCTTCGATGCCGAAGCACCGGGCAAACTGAAGGCCATCGTCCACGGCCGCCTGGGCAAACAGGACATCCTGACGCTGGCGGGCAAAAACCTGCCTGCCCAGATGGCCCGCCGCTGGCCCAACTATCCCCTGGCGGTGGATGTCGTGGCACGGGGCAATCTGCGCAAGATGCATCTCTCAGGCATGCGCGCCATCCTGCCCACGGCATTCCGGATCAGCGGCGACGGCTTTGTCGCCAACCTCGACGATACCGACCGGCTGAAAGCCAACATTGACCTTCATGCGCGCACCTACGACCTCAGCTTCGTCACAGCGATGCTCGACCGCGATCTTATGAAGACGGTGCGTGTGCCGTCAGGCATAGCCTTCGACGGTAAGGTCACGGCCGACGGCAGCAACTACCAGTCGACCTTCACCGCCTCGCAGGGCGGCGGCACGCTCCGTGGCCATGCACAGGTAGACATCAAGCGCATGGCCTACAGCGCCAGTCTGGACGCCACCCGTCTGCCGTTGCAAAACTTCCTGCCCCACATGGGGCTCCATCCCTTCACCGGCAGCATCACGGCCGAGGGCGAAGGCACCGACATCCTCTCGGCCAAGACACGTCTGCAGGCTAAGGCGCAGGTGCGGCAGTTCCGCTATGGCGACTATAGCCTCGACAACATATCGGCACAGGCCACCATGCGCAGCGGACGGCTGCAGGCCGATGTCGACTCGCGCAACGCGCTCTTCCAAGGCCGCATCAACCTCGATGCGCTGACCAACGGCCGCATCATGAAGGCCACCGTGGCCGGCGACCTCCAGCATCTCGACCTCTACAATCTGCATCTCACCGACAATCCGCTGACCGTGGCGGCCTGTGCCCATGTGGACCTGGCCACCGATCTCAACAAATACTATCTTGTCAGAGGACTGGTGAGCGACATCACCGTCAACGACGGCAAGAAAGACTACCGGCCCGACGATGCCGTGCTCGACGTGCTGACACGTGCCGACACCACCCATGCGGTGGTGGACTGTGGCGACTTCCATCTCGACATGGACGGGCGTGGCGGCTACGAGACGCTGCTGGCACGCTGCAACCGCTTTGTGACCGAGATGCAGAGCCAGATGACCGACAAGCGCATCGACCAGGTGCGCCTGCGCCAACAGCTTCCCGACACCCGCCTGTATCTCTCGTGCGGCAAGGAGAATGTCGTGTGCCGATTCCTGAAGTTCCATGGCTATGAGTTCAGCAGCCTCTTTGTAGACATGGCCTCGTCACCTCAGTCGGGACTCAACGGCTCGCTGGCCATCGACTCCCTGGTGCTCGACAGTTTCCAGATTGACACCGTGCGGCTCACCCTGCAGTCCGACGAGAGCAACATGACCTACTCATTGCATGTGCGCAACGGCAAGGACAACCCCAAGTATATCTTCAATGCCTTTGCCGACGGCGGCTTCAACGAGCGCGGCACCTACCTGAAGACACGCATCTACGACTGGAAGGACAGCCTCGGCGTGAGCCTCGGCCTGCAGGCATCCATGCAGCAGAACGGCATCAGCCTGCATCTCTTCGGCGACGACCCCGTGCTGGGCTACAAGCGCTTTGCCGTCAACGACAGCAACTATATCTATCTGGGCGATGACCACCGCGTCAGGGCCGACATGACGCTGCGTGCCGCCGACGGCATGGGTCTGCAGATAACCAGCAACGACGACAACACCGATGCCTTGCAGGACGTGACCGTCTCGCTCCACCAGTTTGACATCGGCGATGCCTTGGCCATGATTCCGTTCACGCCCAACATGACGGGTGTGCTCGACGGCGACTTCCGCCTCGTGCAGACCACCGACGAGCTTATGGTGTCGTCGTCGGTGGAGATCGACAAGCTGGTCTATGAAGGCAGCGCCATGGGCAATGTGGGCAGCGAGTTTACCTACCTGCCCAAGGCCGACGGCAGCCATTATGTGGACGGCATACTCACCCACGACGGCAAGGAGGTGGGCACGCTGACCGGTTCCTATCAGTCGGCAGGCGACGGCTATCTCGATGCCGAGGTGGGTCTCAACCGTTTGCCGCTCGACATGGCCAACGGCTTCATACCCGACCACATCATCGGGCTGGTGGGATATGCCGAGGGCAACGTCACGGTGAAGGGCTCGCTCAGCCAGCCCGACATCAATGGCGAGGTGGTGCTCGACTCTGCCTATATCTACAGTGCCCCCTATGGCGTTGCCATGCACTGCGCGGAAGATCCGCTCCCCATCACGGGCAGCCACCTGGTGTTTGAGGACTATGACCTTGTGGCCAACAACAAGTCGCCGCTCACCATACAGGGCTACCTCGACTTCTCCGACACCGAGAACATGCTGCTCAACCTGCGCATGCGTGCCGACAATTATCTGCTCATCGACGCCAAGGAGACCTCCAGCTCGGAGGCTTACGGCAAGGCCTACGTCAATTTCTATGGCACCATGCAGGGCCTGCTCAGCGACCTGTCGATGCGCGGCCGCCTCGATGTGCTCGGCACCACCGACCTGAAATACAACTTGAAGGACTCGCCCCTGTCCACCGACAACCAGCTCGACGGCCTCGTGGACTTTGTCAACCTGCAGGACTCTGCCGCCGACGTCATCAGCCGTCCGCCGCTCACCGGCTTCAATATGGACCTCACCGTCAGCATCGACGACGGCGCACACGTGGACTGCTATCTCAATGCCGACCACTCCAACTATGTCGACATCATCGGAGGCGGAGACCTGCGTCTGCAGTATAACCCCGTCGACGAGATCGTCATGCGCGGCCGCTACACCATCGGCAGCGGCGAGATGAAATATGCCCTGCCCGTCATACCGCTGAAGACCTTCACCATACAGGACGGCAGCTACATAGAGTTCACGGGCGACCCGATGAACCCCACCCTCAACATCACGGCCACCGAGACCACCAAGTCGACAGTAGGCGGCTCGTCGGGCGACGGGCGCAGCGTGGAGTTCACCTGCGGCGTGGTGGTCACGAAGACCCTCAACGACATGGGCCTCGAGTTCACCATCGACTCGCCAGAGGACATGACCATCCACAACCAGCTGCAGGCCATGTCGAAAGAGGAGCGCGGCAAGCTGGCTGTCACCATGCTCACCACGGGCATGTATCTGGCCGACGGCAACACCAGCAGCTTCACCATGAACTCGGCGCTGAGCGCCTTCCTCAACAGCCAGATCAACCAGATATCCGGCAAGGCCCTCAAGTCGCTCGACCTGAGCTTTGGCGTGGAGAACTCGTTTGGCAACAACGGGTCGCTCCACACCGACTACAACTTCAAGTTTGCCAAGCGCTTCTGGAACAACCGCCTGCGCATCGTCATCGGCGGCAAGCTGTCGACAGGCAGCGATGTGCAGATGGAGGACGAGACATTCTTCGACAATGTGACGTTTGAGTATCGCCTCAGCGCCACCTCCAACAAGTATCTCAACCTCTTCTACGAACGCGACAGCTACGACTGGCTTGAGGGTAACGTCAGCAAGTTTGGAGGCGGATTCATGTGGAAACGCAAGTTGAGACATTTCAAGGACCTCTTCCGCTTCAAAGACACCGACGACGACACCCCGCAGGCGCCGGCCGACTCGAGCAAGGCGCAGCGCAAGACCTCATCGCGACAGACCAAGGCTACCGACATCCAGACGGCTGCCGACTCCAGCAAGACCGAAAAGTAACAAGGAATGAAGACCTACCGATTGCTTCTTATCATGGTGGCAGCTGCCCTGTTTGCAGCCTGCTCCACGACCAGGAATATACCCGAGGGCGACCAGTTGTTCACGGGTCTCGAGACCACCCAGTATCATACCACCGAGAAGAGCCAGCACTACACCGCCATACAGGAGGAGATCGATGCCGCCCTTGCCACGGCCCCCAACGGCGCTCTCTTTGGCAGCAGCAGCGTGCGCTCACCGTTTCAGGTGGGCCTGTGGGTGTGGAACGCCTTTGCCAACGACAGCACCGCCTTTGGCCGGTGGATGTTGAAGTCGTTTGGCTCGTCGCCTGTGCTGATGAGCTGGGTCAACCCCCGGCTGCGTGCCTCGGTGGCCGATGAGGTGCTGCGTGCCCACGGCTATTTTCAGGGCAATGTCGGCTATGAGGTGAAGACGCTCAGCAATCCCAAGAAAGCCAAGATAGCCTACACCGTCAACACGGGGCATCTCTACACGCTCGACAGCGTGTGCTACTCGGGCTTTCCCGCCGGCGGCGACAGTCTGATACGCGCCACCATGGCCGATGCCAAGATCAAGGCGGGCGATGCGTTCGACGTGTCGACGCTCGATGGCGAGCGCACACGCCTCAGCACCCTCTTCCGCAACAATGGCTATTTCTATTGGCAGCCGTCCTACGCCTCTTACCTCGCCGACACCGTGGCCGTCCCCGGCAAGGTGCAGCTGCGCCTGCAGGCCATCGAGGGCGTGCCCGAGAAAGCCAAGCGCCGCTGGTATGTGGGCAATGTGTGCATCGACCTGCGCCATACGTATATGGAGACGCTCACCGACTCCATCAGCCGTGGCCATCTGTCGGTCAGATATGCCGGGCGCAAGCCTTCGTTGCGTGTGCCGGTCGTCTTGCAGAGCATGAAGTTGCGGCCCCGCAAGCTCTTCAGCTATGAAGACTATCAGGAGAGCCTGGCCAACATCACCAGCACCGGCCTCTTCAGTGTGGTGGACTTCACCTTCACCCCGCGCGACACCACCTCGCTCAACGACACCCTCGACCTGCGCCTCAATGCCGTGCTCGACAAGCCCTATGACTTCTATGTCGAGGGCAATGTCGTCGGCAAGACCAACAACCGCATCGGTCCCGGCATCGTGGTGGGTTTCACCAAGCGCAACGCCTTCCGCGGCGGCGAACTGCTCGACATCAATCTCAAGGGCAGCTACGAGTGGCAGACCAAGCGTCTGTCCAACCAGTCATCCTCGAGGTTCAACAGCTACGAGTATGGCATAGACGCCTCGCTGACCTATCCGCGCCTCGTCATCCCCTTCGTCGACTTCTTCCGTTCGCGCCTGTCGCGCCATTTCCGTCGTCACCGCTTCTACTCGGTGCCCACGACCACGCTGAAGGTGTCGTCCGACATCATCAGCCGTGCCAACTATTTCAAGCGCCACATCGTGTCGGGCGAGTGGACCTACAGCCTGCAGTCGTCGGCCACCAGCCGCCACACGTTCAGCCCCCTGGTGTTCTCCTATGAGTATATGCGCAGTTCCACGGCCGCCTTCGACTCGGTGCTGACCGCCAACCCCTATCTCTACTACACCATGCAGGACCAGTTTGTGCCCAAGATGCAGTACACCTACACCTACACCAGTCCGACGACCTGCCTGAACCCCATCCGGTGGCAGACCACGGTCAGCGAGGCCGGCAACCTGCTGTCGTTGTGCTATATGGCGGCAGGCAAGAAATGGGGCCAGCAGGGCAAGGAGATGTTCAACAATCCCTATGCGCAGTTCCTCAAGGTGGAAACCGACCTCGTGAAGACCTGGCGACTCAGCGAGCACAGCAGTGTCGTGGGCCACGTGGCGCTTGGAGCCATCTGGGCCTATGGCAACTCCTCGAGCTCGCCCTATGGCGAACAGTTCTATGTGGGCGGTGCCAACAGCGTGCGTGCCTTTGCCGTCCGCTCCATCGGTCCCGGCCGTTACCATAATGCATCATCGGCCGACATCTATTATCTCGACCAGACGGGCGACCTGAAGTTTCAGGCCAACCTCGAGTACCGTCCACGGCTCTTCGGCAATCTCTATGGCGCCCTCTTCCTTGATGCCGGCAATGTGTGGACGATGCACGGCGACGACCGCGAGGGCGTGAAGTTTGAAGCCAAGAACGTCTTGAAAGACATGGCCCTTGGCACCGGCGTGGGCCTGCGCTATGACCTCGACTTCCTCGTCATACGCCTCGACTGGGGCGTGGGCCTGCATGTGCCTTACAATTCGGGCTTCTACAATGTAGGCCGGTTCAAGGACAGCCAAAGCCTCCATTTCGCCATCGGCTATCCGTTCTAGGCAATGGCAAACGCCCTTTTCGGCACACTATTTGATGAACAGACAACAGACACTAAACGAATACGACAATATGGACAAGAAAGAAACACCGGTCTTGCTGCTCACCGGTTACCTGGGCAGCGGAAAGACAACCTTGCTCAACCGCATCCTGAACAACAGCAAGGGCATACGCTTTGCCGTCATCGTGAATGACATCGGCGAGGTGAACATCGATGCCAACCTCATACAGCAGGGCGGTGTCGTGGGCCAGGGCGACGACAGCCTGGTGCCTCTGCAGAACGGTTGCATCTGCTGCACGCTGAAGATGGACCTCGTGAAGCAGCTCAACGACCTCATCAACACCGGCCAGTTCGACTACATCGTCATCGAGGCCAGCGGCATCTGCGAGCCGGCACCCATCGCACAGACCATCTCCACCTATCCGCAGCTCATCTCGCCCGATGCTCTGAAGAACGGTGCGGCACGTCTCGACGCTATCGTCACCGTGGTGGATGCCCTGCGCATGCGCGACGAGTTTGGACTCGGCGACACGCTGAAGGAAGATTTTGAGGAGGAAGACCTCGCCAGTCTGGTCATCCAGCAGATAGAGTTTTGCAACATCATCCTGCTCAACAAGGCCGACATGGTGTCTGCCGATGAGCTGGCACACCTGAAGGCCGTCATCCGCGAGATACAGCCCAAGGCACAGATCTACGAGTGCAACTATGGTGACGTGGAGCTCGACAAGATCCTCAACACCCACTCGTTCAACTTCGAGGAGGTGGCCACGTCGGCCCGCTGGATCGAGGCGATGGAAGACGAGGATGAGGAGTTGGAAAACGAAGAGTCGGGTGAGGCCTTGGAGTATGGCATACAGACCTTCGTCTATCAGCGCCGTCCGGCCATGAGTCTTGCCAAGTTCGACGAGCTGGTGTCGACCAAGTGGCCCCGCAGCGTCATCCGTGCCAAGGGCATGTGCTATTTCCGCGATGAGCCCGACACCTGCTATCTCTTCGAGCAGAGCGGCAAGCAGTTCAACATCACCAATGCCGGCCAGTGGTATGCCTCCATGCCTGCCGACCAGCTTGAGCAGTTCATGGAGCAGCACCCTGCCGTGAAAAAAGACTGGGACGAGCACTATGGCGACCGCATGCAGAAGATCGTCTTCATCGGTCAGGACATGAACCGCCAGGAGATAGAGGCCACGCTCGACGCTTGTCTTGAAGACTAGGCATCTGTCGGCACAGAGGCCCTGACCGGAATGATTCATAGGCGTGCCGGCGTATAGAGTCGGCCACCCGCCGTTTTTTACATGCGGGGGAGGCAAGCGAATGGCCGCTTGTCTCCCCCGCATGTTGCTCGTTTGAGCAATAGCACGGAGCACTCGAGTTCTAACGCCCTAACACTCGAGTCCTAACGCCCTAACACTCGGGTCCTAAGGCCCTAACACTCGGGTCCTAAAGCCCAAAGGACTCCAGTGTTAAGGCGTTAGGACCAGAGTACGAAAGGCGAAGGACTGCAGGCCTCCAATCTAACCTAACGTGCATAATTCACATGATGCAGCATGCCAACCATTGCAGAATGGGTTAGTGCATGGGATGACGCGGTGTTTTTTTACAACAGATTACACAAATTACACAGAAGGCTCCGCGGTGATGTTTTTTGTTATATAGGATGGCGCGGATGTCCGTTGCGTGAACCGATGTGGTGCGAAGAATGCGTGAGCCGATGCGGGCTGAAGGCCCAGCAATTACCTAGCCCAGGGCAACGCC
>CAVAXH010000005.1:0-35501 GCA_963592505.1 Bacteroidaceae bacterium | reverse complement strand
GAGCATCTGACTACGGATCAGAAGGTTCCGGGTTTGAATCCCAGCGGAGTCACAAAGAAGAGGACTTTACATTGCGTAAAGTCCTTTTTTGTGTGCATACTACCCGGTATAATTTTGGTTCTTCCGCTTTTCTCGTTGTAATTTGGCCTGCATAATCCACAGGACGCGGCAGCATGCCAGCTATTGCTAGTGGGGGCAGTGTGTGGGTAGCCGACGGTTGGTTGAGCCCGCCTTGCCGAAACGTGTTGTTTGATGTTGGATTGCCTACAGAGTGTAGGCTGGTAAGACTGCGGTCCTTCGCCTTTTGTACTCGAATCCTTCGGCCTTAAAACTCCAGTGTTAAGGCCGTTAGGACTCCAGTGTTAGGGCTTTGGGACTCGAGTGTTAGGGCCTTAGGACTCGAGTGTTAGGCCGTTAGGACTCGAACAAGCAGCATGTGGGGGTAAAAGGTAGGGCTTGTAAACGGCTGGTGGCCGAATGCACCTTATTAGTCGGCACAATTCACAGGCGCAGGCGCTTCAGGATATCGGCCATCTTCTGCTTGGTCTCTATCTTGGTGGGTACGAGGGGCAGGCGCAGCTGGTTCTCGATGAAGCCCATGTCGTTGAGCAGGGCCTTCACGCCGGCGGGGTTGCCGTCGACGAAGAGCAGGCTGTAGAGCTCGGTGAACATGTGGTGTATCTTGCGGGCGGGCTCATATTCGCCACGGAACTCCAGGCGTATCATGCGCGAGAACTCCTTGGGCAGAGCGTTGCCGATGACCGAGATGACACCTGCGGCACCGCTGGCCACCATCGAGAATGTGAGGGCGTCGTCGCCGCTGATGACGTCGAAGCGGTCGGGCTTGTTGAATATGATCTCGTCGACCTGCTCCAGACTGCCGGCAGCCTCCTTGATGGCCACGATGTTCTCACACTCGTGGGCGAGGCGCAGGGTGGTGGCGGCCTTCATGTTCACGCCGGTGCGGCCGGGCACGTTGTAGAGCACGATGGGCAGCGGGCTGGCCTCAGAGATGGCCTTGAAGTGCTGGTAGAGACCTTCCTGCGACGGTTTGTTGTAGTAGGGGCAGATGCTCAGTATGCCGTCGATGCCTGTCCAGTCGGTGGAGCGTATCTCTTCGATGACGGCGGCCGTGTTGTTGCCGCCACAATATTTCAAGATGGGAATGCGTCCGTTCACCACCTCGCGGATGAGGCTGGTGATCTTTTCTTTTTCATCGTGGGTCAGGCAAGGAGCCTCGGCCGTGGTGGCCAGGATGCAGAGAAAGTCGGCTCCATGGTTTATCTGGTATTCCACAAGGCGCTTCAGCGACTTGTAGTCTACTTCCCCTTCGGGGGTGAACGGTGTGATGAGGGCTATTCCTAACCCCTTGAAAATATTGCGTGCCATTGTGGAATGTTTTCAATGATGATTAAACAGAGGTCGTCGTTTATACAATCTTTTGCAAAGATACGATTTAGCTTTCAAATTGCAAAGGGTTTGTAACAAAACATTTTTGACGGGCTATAAAAATGTCGTCTTCATAGAACAAGTCTTTTACTTGCTTCCGATATACAGAAACACCATGCCGAGCAGCACCAGTGCCAGGTCGAGCGCCTTGGCGCGCAGGTTGCGCTCATGGAAGAACAGTCCGCCGAAGAGGAAACTGACGATGACGCTTCCGCGCCTGATCATCGACACGATGGAGATCATGGCTCCGGGCAGGCTGAGGGCATAGAAATAGGCAAAGTCGGCGGCACTCAGGAAGAGGCTTATGCCGATGATGCACCAGTCCCACCGGAACGGTGTGGTGCGCCGGTGTGTGGGCCACCACAGTATGGCCATCATTGTGCCCATCATGCCCATTTGGTAGAGGTTATACCACGACTGCACGGCCATGCGGTCGATGCCCACGCCGCCATTGGCCGGATTTGCCATGAGATACTTGTCGTAGAGGCCACTCACGGCACCGAGCACAGCGGCCAGCACGATGAAGCCTATCCAGCGGTTGTGCTCGAAGTCGATGCCTTCCTTCTTGCCCGACCGGCTCAGCATGAAGAAGGAGGCGATGGCCAGCAGCACACCCGTCCACTGCCAGCCGTTGAGGCTCTCGCCAAACACCAGCAGTGCGCCCACGAGCACCATCACCGGTCGTGTGGCGTTGATGGGTCCCACGATGGTCAGCGGCAGGTGCTTCATGCCGAAGTAGCCGAAGATCCAGCTGGAGAGCACGATGAGGCTCTTCAGAATGATGTATTTGTGCACGTCCCATCCGCAGTCGGCCACATGGAAGATGGATGTTTCGGGCAGTGTGCCCGTTGCCGACAGGATGATGAACGGCAGGAAGATGAGCGAGGAGAACACCGTGTTGAGAAACAGCACGGGGATGACTGCATTGTCGAGCAGCGATTTCTTCTTGAACGAGTCGTAGAATCCCAGCAGTGTTGCCGAGAGAAAGGCTAATATCAACCACATATATATCCTGAATACAATGATCTGATGATGAAAATAATCTGACGATGAGATGAAATATGGATGCTGCGCGCCGGGCATCAATAGTCAATCTGCCAGAGGAAGAGGCCGTGGGCCGGCATCGACTCGCCCGCATCGGAGCGCGTGCCGTCGTGCAGCACACGTTCGAACTGCTCGAGGCTGATGCGTCCGCGCCCCACCTCGACGAGAGTGCCCACCACGGCCCGCACCATGTTGCGCAGAAAGCGGTTGGCGGCAATCTCGAAGTAATAGGTGCTCTCGCCCGTCTGCACCCATCGCGCCGTGGTCACGTCGCACAGGGTGGTCTTGTTGTCGGCGCCCGCCTTGCAGAACGCCTTGAAGTCGGAGACGGTCAGCAGGCGCGCGGCAGCCTCGTTCATGCGGTCGAAGTCGAGCGGATAGTGCATCTCCACCGAGTAGTGGCGCAGAAAGGGGTCGCGCTGCGTGTGTACGAAATAGCGGTAGACACGCCGCCGTGCCGAGAAGCGTGCATGAAGGTCGTCGCCGACAGCCGTTATCTTCTCGCAACTGATGTCGCGTGGCAGCACGCGCCCGAGCCGATAGCAGAGCTGGGTGGTGTCTATAGGCTGGTCGCTGTCGAAGTGGCACACCATCTGGTGGGCGTGTACGCCGGCGTCAGTGCGTCCTGCGCCCACCACCTCGGTGTCGTGGCGCAGCAGCAGCGAAAGTCCTTCTTGCATCTTCTGCTGCACCGACATGCCGTTGGGCTGTATCTGCCATCCGTGGTAGGCAGTCCCGTCAAAACGGATCCAAACGAAGTATCTCATTGCAAGCGTGAAATTTTCTGCAAAGTTACAAAAAATGTCCGATATGGACAAACCGGCCTTCAGCCGCCGTGTCAGCGCCTTTTGGGTTTCTTGCCTGCAGGACGCGGCTGGAAGTTGGGGTTGAACGACTTTGGCTTCTGCTCCTGTCGCGTACCCTTTCCATACGAGGCGTGCTGTCCGCCCTTTCCATGCGGCGTGTGCTGTCCGCCCTTTCCATACGAGGCGTGCTGTTCGCCATTTCCGCTTCTGCCGGAGCGTTCGTTTCTCTCCGTCCGTTCCTTCCGTCCGCTCTTCGCGGGGCCGTCCGGACTGCTTCCGATGGCCTTCGGGTCATAGTTCACGCGTCCGCGGTAGGGGGTGCCGTCGTAGAGTTTGCGTATGAGGTCGGGGCGTCCTATGCGCCTCAGCTCACGCTCTATGCCCGCCCGTTCCTCGGGTTTGTACCAGAAGAAGAACTGGCGTTGGGCCAGCTTCTCGCGGGGTGTCTTGGCCGACGTAATGGGTTCGAGCGTGTAGGGGTCGAAGCCCGTGTACCACGCCTCGGTGCTCACGGTCATGGGTGTGGGCGTAAAGTCCTGCACCTGTTCGAGGTGGAAGTCGAGGTCCTTGGTCAGCACGGCCAGTTCGGCCATGTCTTCCTCCTGGCAGCCCGGGTGCGAACTGATGAAATAGGGAATGATCTGCTGGTTGAGCCCCTCTTCGCGGTTGATGCGGTCGAAGATGCGCTTGAAGTCGTAGAACTGGCTGAACGACGGCTTGCGCATCAGGCGCAGCACACGGTCGGAGGTGTGCTCGGGCGCCACCTTCAGTCGTCCGCTGACGTGGCGTGTGATGAGCTCGCGCGTGTACTGGCGTGCGGACTCGTTGGCCTTCTCGTCCTTGCTCTTGTAGAGCAGCAGGTCGTAGCGCACGCCGCTGCCGATGAAACTCTTCTTTATGCCGGGCAGGGCATCCACGGCATGATAGATGTCGAGGAGCTTCGAGAGGTCGGTGTCGAGGTTGGGGCATATCTGCGGGTTGATGCACGACGGGCGGCGGCAGTGCTCACACGCCTTCTGGTTGCGTCCGTGCATGCCGTACATGTTGGCCGACGGACCGCCCAGGTCCGACAGGTAGCCCTTGAAGCCGGGCATGTCGATGATCTGCTTGACCTCGCGCAGGATGCTCTCCTTCGACCGGCACACCACAAACTTGCCCTGGTGTGCGGAGATGGTGCAGAAGGCGCATCCGCCGAAGCATCCGCGGTGCAGGTTCACGCTGAACTTGATCATCTCGTAGGCGGGGATGGTCTTCCCCTTGTATTTGGGGTGGGGCAGGCGCGTGTAGGGCAGGTCGAAGGCAGCATCGAGCTCCTCGGTGGTGAGCGGAGGGAAGGGTGGGTTGACCACGGCAAACACTCCGTCGACTCCCTGTATGAGGCGCTGTGCATGCATCTTGTTGCTTTCCTCCTCGATGTGCCGGAAGTTTTCCGCCTCCGCCTTCTTGTTGCGCAGACACTCCTCGTGGGTGTGGAGCACGATGTCGTCGGGACCTATCCCTCCGGGTATGTCTTCTCGCTTGCAGAGAAAGACGGTCTGCGGTATGTCTTTCAGGTCGCTGATGCGGTAGCCCTCGTCCATCCGCCGGCACAGCTCCACGGTGTTTTTCTCGCCCATGCCGTAGAGGATCATGTCGGCGCCGCTCTCGCAGAGAATGCACTTCTTGAGGCCGTCCTGCCAGTAGTCGTAGTGGGTGAGGCGTCGCAGCGATGCCTCTATGCCGCCCAGCACCACCGGTACGTCGGGGTAGAGCTGCTTGAGGATCTTGGTGTAGACGATCGACGGGTAGTCGGGGCGCATGCCGTGCCGTCCGTCGGGCGTGTAGGCATCGTCGTGGCGCATACGCCGGTTGGCGGTATAGCGGTTGACCATCGAGTCCATGGCTCCCGGCGAGATGGCGAAGAACAGGCGCGGCCGCCCCAGCTTCTTGAAGTCGCGGTAGTCGCCGTGCCAGTCGGGCTGTGGCACTATGGCCACGCGGTAGCCGTTGGCCTCGAGCATGCGGCCGATGACCGCAGCGCCGAACGACGGATGGTCCACATAGGCATCGCCCGAAAAGAGGATGACATCAAGCTGGTCCCATCCTCTCAGTTCACATTCCTTCTTGGTTGTTGGCAGAAAGTCGGTGAGTTGGTAATCCTGCATGCGTCAGTCGCTTATGGCTTGTGGGTCCACCTCGTCTTCATGGTCAGCCTGCTCATCCTTCCACTTCACGTAGAGCAGCACCAGCTGGTGCAGACCGAAGGCCTTCATGTTGTTGTTGTAGATGACATCCAGGCAGAGGTCCAGCAGGTCCTTGTCCTTGCCGGCCTCGCTCTCGAGCATGGAGCGCACGTTGAACTTCAGTTTGTCGAGCACCGACTCGTCGATGATGCCGTTGCTGTCTATGAGGTAGCGCAGCAGTGCATATTTGTCGATGGTCTGCAGGTGTTTCTCAGTCACCTCTATACTGCGTGTACCCGAATGGTTGGCTTGTATTTTCATGGTGGTAAGTGTTTATGTGTGTTTGAAAATAAAGATTGTCGGTGTTATTTCATAATGTAGTTGAGTATGCCCTGCATGAGCTTGTTGCGCGTGGCCCGTTCGGTGATGCACTCGAAGGGGAACCCCATCACGAAAGCCTTGAAGTCGTTGCCGGCGTAGGCCACGGCGGCCGACTGTCCGCTGCTGTACTGCATGGCGCAGATGGCTCCCCCCTCGGCATGCAGCACGTTGGTGTGCGTGGCTGCATAATGGTCGGGGTTCAGGGTGCGGCAGAAGTCAAACTGCAGCCCCAGACCGTTGACGCCCGTCAGCGTGTCGGTCTTCACCGTGCCGCCGTAGCTGGCCTTCATGTAGCGGCTCAGCCATGCCGCATCGTCGTCGCCGTTCATGTCTTCGCCGATGTAGGCGCCGCTTGCCAGCAGGCGTCCGCCGCCCTGCGTGTAGGCTGCGATCTTGCGCTGCAGGGCCACGGGGAATGTCTTGTAGTATTTCACGGCATAGTCGTCGTGTCGTTCCAGTCCCAGGATGAGGTCCACGGCCTGATAGTCTTCCAGCCTGACCTTGCCGGTCTCCACGGCCTCTGAGCTGCACGACACCACATTATATTGTTTTGTGGAGGCGATGGCCTCGGTGTGTGTCACCGGGTAGTTGAAGTCGTTGCCAGCCACGAAGCGGCCGGCCATCTCGTCGCCGCCGTATCCCAGTCCTCCCACGCCTTCGCGTCCGCGCCGTGCCACGTCGAAGCACTGCTGCCGGCCGTTCCACCCGGCAGTGAGGCCATACGCCACGCCCGGGTCGCTGTCGAGGTCGAAGCCCTGTCGCTGCGCGTTGTCTACGACAGCCGGAGCCGCCAGGCGATGGAAGCCGTTGACCACCAGCACTGTCTTCCGGGCATCGGGACAGACGAATGCCGACACCGTCTCCGACAGGAAGCTCACCCCGCCCCGGTTGGCTGCCGCCACCCGGAAGTGATAGGGCACGCCGGGCTCCACGTCGAGAGTGGCCGACGTGGCGTCGACGCGTGTGCCGTTGTCGAAGCCGCTGTTGCCAATGGCCTTATACACGATATAAGAGGAGGGGGCGGCGCTCGGTTCCTGTTCGTCGGTCTGTGCGCTCCACGACAGTTGTATCTCGTTTTTCCCGGTGATCTTCACCGCCACGTTGCGTGGGGCCAGCGGAGCGATGACCGCCGTCTGTCCGTGCATGGCGCTGACATATCTCACGATGGTCTTGTAGATCGACCGAGCCATGGTGAACTTGAAGTTGGGGTCGTGTCCCAGCACCATGTCGGGAAAGTTCTGGTGCGACAAGGTCTCGATGATGGCCGACGGCACCTCGGGCAAGCGCGTCTCCGAATAGTTGCGGTCCCACAGGTAGCGCCGGTTCCACTGTTTGTAGGCCGCCGTCAGGTCGCGTGTGACCCCTGCGAGCAGTTGTTCGGCAAATGTCTTTGAAGCCTGCCGGGTGATGCCTGCCGACAGCCGTCCGTCGTTGAAGTCGGTGGTGCAGATGGCCAGCGAGCCTATCAGTCCCTTGCCGTCGGTGGCGTATCCTGCGTCGCTGTGTACGGCCAACGACAGTTCTATGGGCACGTGCTGTCCGTCCAGCGTAGGCACGTAGGGGGAGCCGCCCGCCAGCCAGTTGGTCATCTTCGACCGCACGTTGATGTCGTCCGAGTAGTCGTCTTCGCCGCCGCGTCCGCCGTAAGCGCTGTAGGGCGCTCCTGCCCACTGGGCATAATAGCGTGCTCCCTCGAGCGCCCGCGGGTAGTGGCTGACGGTGCCGCCCCGCTCGATGTTGCCCATGCCGCCTCCGAAGCGCACGGCATCGGCCGTCACCACGCCTTTCATGTGGCTCTGGTTGGTGAGCATCACACAGTTGTCCAGGCTTTCGCCCTTGTCGAACTCGAATGTGCCGAGATACACCCATGTGCCGCCTCCCATCTGCTGGTTCACGCGAAACTCGGTGGCCTGCCCCTTGTGGAACACGGTGTAGTGTGCATCGTCTACGCTGGCGTCCAGCGTCTGGTAGCTCACATAGACGGCATAGCGCCCTGCGCGTGCAAAGCGCGGCTGGTATTTCACGAAAGCCTTGTCGCCCTTCTTGCTGGCTTTCAGCATGCGTGCCGTGCCGGCAGCAAAGGGATTCTCGTTGTCGGTGTAGTGGCCGCTGTGCGCGCGGAAGCCCCTTTGCGGTGTGGCAGTCCACTGTCCGTCTTCGGCATATTCGCGGTAGTGGCCCGGCTGGGTGTTGAGTCCGCCGTCGTTGTCGACGATGTATTCGTCGGTCTGCCAGTCGCGTTCGCGCGGTGTGAACACCACGGCGCCGGCGTTTTCGAGCATGGGTATGAGAAACGGCACCACAATGGTCTGCGTGAACAGATCCTCGGTGGTGGCAAAGAGGTTAGGGCGCTGCCATTTCCAGACGCCCTTTTTGTTGTCGTAGTATCTGCCGTGCGAAGCCCAGAGGCTGATGTGGCGGTCGTAGAGACCGTGGGTGATGCGCACGGGGCGCGAGGCGTTGTCCACCCACGGCCGTCCGTCGTAGTCGGTCTTTCCCCACAGCGCTTGCTGGTTTCCGCCGCGCGCTTTGTGGTTGGGCACAAAGTCTTCGATCAGCATGCCGTTGGTGACGATCCGCACCTGGTACTTGCTGATGGGCTTGGGCAACGCTTTTCTCACCTTTTTATAGATCTGTCCCACCTGTTTGTCGGTGAAGTCCTGTTGTGCAAAACACTCGTCAAGGGTGACCGTCACCGTCCGGCTGCGGTCGTCCACGGTGAGGTTTTTCATGCGTGGCTGTCTTGCGAACCACGCCCCCTTGGCCCGGTAGGTCAGGAAGTATTCGTTGAGCGAGTGGCTTGCCTTTTCCTTCAGTGCAGCGTTTTGTGCGTTGGCAGCTGCCGGGAACACCAGCAGTGCGGCAACTGTGACAAGCAGAACATTTCTTAAAGACATGTATGAGATGCTATTCCTCTCGGTAATGTGCCGTTTTTCTACTCTTCCCCGATGGTGAAGTTTTCCGGCCTTTTACCTGTGAAATCCTTGAAGTAGTGTTTGATGTGGTGCATATCCTGTTCGAGGTCGCCGGTCGGGGTGAAGCTCTCGGTGCAGCTTATGAGCTTCTGCTGATAGTCCACGCCATAGAGCAGCACGGGGATCTGTGCCTTGAGGGCGATGAAGTAGAAGCCTTTCTTCCAGTCGGGGTTGGGTGACCGCGTGCCTTCTGGCGTGATGCACAGCGCGAAGTGTTCGCGCTTCTTGGCCTCCTCGGCCAGCTGGTCGGTCATGCTGGTGTGTTTGGCCCGGAACACGGGTATTCCGCCCATGCGCCGGAAGATGGGTCCCAGCGGCCAGAAGAACCACTCCTTCTTCATCAGGAAATTGATGTGCATGCCCTCGGAGCGCATGTAGAGCTGTCCGATGACGAAGTCCCAGTTGCTGGTGTGTGGTGCCAGGCAGATGATGTACTTGTCGGGATGTGCGACGGTCACATGCTTCCTCCACCCCCAATGCTTGCAGAGCAACCATTGGCAGAAATTTTTCATTGTCATCCGCGCGGAGTGGTTATGCCAGATTGCCTATTTTGTCGATGAGCTCGTCGGCCTGATGGTTGAAGTCGGCGATAAGGCGTTTGTAGTAGGCCTTCTGCGCCATTCCCGGCTCCGGGTGCGAGATGCGCTTCACGAAGTCGTTGCGTGTGACGATGATCGACGCGAGGATGCTGTTCACGTCCTCTTCACTGTTATTAGCCCCGTAGAGCGAGGCTGCCACTGCCTCTGCCAGCAGGTCGCTGCAGACGTAGTTGATGCTCTGTTTCAAGTCTCTTTTCTTAGCCATGGTTGGTATGTATAAGGTTTTAGGGAGAGCCCGCAAGTGCCGGGCCTTCTTCCGAATGATTGTCCAAAGATAAGAAAAGTTGCTGAAAGTTCCAAGGAAGTTTGCAAAAACTTTTAAAAAAGCTTTTTCTTTTTCTTTTCTTCCCCATTTCTTTCCTTATATCGTGGAAAAAACGTAATTTTGCAACAAATCCTACATATTTTAATTTAATTGGAAGAAAAAATGGAAAAGAGTCTTTTACAGCAGGCACGTGCCCTCTATCAGCCCAAGTTGCCTAAAGGGTTGCAGGGTGCCGTTAAGGTAAAGGAAGGTGAGCCTACGCAGAGTGTGGGCGACCAGGAAGCTATCAAGCAGTTGTTCCCCAACACGTATGGCATGCCCCTCATCGAGTTTGTGCCCGGCGACAAGGCAGCCGACAGCGCTGTCAATGTGGGTATCATCCTTTCCGGTGGCCAGGCTCCCGGCGGTCACAATGTGATCTGCGGCATCTTCGACGCTGTGAAGAAGATGAACCCTGCCAACAAGGTCTACGGTTTCCTGATGGGTCCCGGCGGTCTTGTGGACCACAACTACATGGAGCTCACCCCCGAGTTTGTCGACGAGTACCGCAACACTGGCGGTTTCGACATGATCGGTTCGGGCCGCACCAAGCTCGAGAAGGAAGACCAGTTTGAGAAGGGTCTCGAGATCATCCGCGAGCTGGGCATCAAGGCCGTGGTCATCATCGGTGGCGACGACTCGAACACCAATGCCTGTGTGCTGGCCGAGTACTATGCTGCCAAGAACTATGGCGTGCAGGTCATCGGTTGCCCCAAGACCATCGACGGCGACCTGAAGAACGAGCAGATCGAGACCAGCTTCGGCTTCGACACCGCCACAAAGGTCTACTCGGAGCTCATCGGCAACATCGAGCGCGATGCCAACTCTGCCCGCAAGTACTGGCACTTCATCAAGCTCATGGGCCGTTCGGCCTCACACATCGCCCTGGAGTGTGCCCTGCAGACACAGCCCAACATCTGCCTCATCTCTGAGGAGGTGGAAGCCAACGACATGACGCTCAACCAGATCGTGGAGCAGATTGCCGCCGCCGTGGCCCAGCGTGCCGAGGACGGCAACAACTTCGGTGTGGTGCTCGTCCCCGAGGGCCTCATCGAGTTCATTCCTGCCATCGGCCGTCTCATCGACGAGCTCAACGACCTGCTGGCCGCCCACGGTGCCGACTACAAGGACCTGGGCAAGGACGAGCAGCGTGCCTACATCCTCGCTCACCTGAGCAAGGAGAATGCCGAGACGTTTGCCACGCTGCCTGAGGCTGTGGCCCGTCAGCTCTCGCTCGACCGCGATCCCCACGGCAACGTGCAGGTGTCGCTCATCGAGACCGAGAAGCTGCTGTCCGACATGGTGGCTGCCAAGCTCGACGAGTGGAAGAAGGAAGGCAAGTATGCCGGCAAGTTTGCCGCCCAGCACCACTTCTTCGGCTATGAGGGCCGCTGCGCCGCTCCCTGCAACTTCGATGCCGACTACTGCTACGCCCTGGGTGTCAGCGCTGCCAACCTCATTGCCAACGGCAAGACAGGCTACATGGCCATCGTGCAGAACCTTACGGCTTCTACCGACGAGTGGAAGGCTGGCGGTGTGCCCATCACCATGATGATGAACATGGAGCGCCGCAACGGCGAGATGAAGCCCGTCATCCGCAAGGCTCTCGTGGAGCTCGACGGCGCCCCCTACAAGAAGTTTGTGGAGCACCGCGCCGAGTGGGCCCGCAAGACCTGCTTCGTCTATCCCGGTCCCATCCAGTATTGGGGTCCCTCTGAGGTTTGCGACCGCAGCACGATGACGCTGACGCTCGAGAACGCAGCCAAGAACAAGTAAGAGACGTTCAGCGGGCTGGTTTGCCTGGGCGAGGAGGGAGGCTTTTTTAGCCCAGTCACCTCGGGCAAGCAGCCTGAACAATAATCACAACACAGTAGGGGGACATTCCGCTGGCAGCAGTGCCGTGTGGGGATGTCCCCCTTTTTCATAATCTTTAGAGTCCTGCCGGAGAGAGGCCGTCCGCTTTCTCCCATCATCGCCCATGAACAAGACCACCCGTCGCCGCAAACCCACCGTCCGCCACCGTTCGCACACAGGTGGCCTGTGGTCGCTTGTGCCCTTTGCCGGCAAGGGGCGTCTGTGGCCGTGGCTGCTGGGCGGCATAGGCGTGCTGGCGGTCTATGTGTGGGTGTTCTACTATTTCTTTGTCGGCCCCACCGGGTTCCGGTGGCGTGCGCTCTATGGCGACGCCAACTATCCCGAAGGCTACGAGATACACGGCATCGACATCTCCCATTATCAGGGCACCATCAACTGGAACCGGCTGCGCTACAGCGCCATGATCGACGGATGTCCCGTGCGGTTTGTCTTCATGAAGGCCACCGAGGGCTCGTCGCGCATCGACGACACGTTCTACGACAATTTTGCCAATGCCCGCGAACATGGTTTTCTGCGTGGCGCCTACCATTTCTGGAGCAACAAGTCGTCGGCCCGCGACCAGGCCTATCACTTCCTGAGCAAGGTGCATCTCGAAGAGGGCGACCTGCCGCCCGTGCTCGACATAGAACACCTGCCGAAGGACAAGAGCGTGGAAGACTTCCAGATGGATGTGCTCACATGGCTCCACATCGTGGAGGACAAGTATCACGTGAAGCCCATCATCTACACCTACTATAAGTTTAAGGAGCGCTATCTCAGCACGCCGGTGTTCGACGGCTATCCCTACTGGATAGCCCACTACTATGTCGACAAGGTGGAGTATAAGGGCGAATGGAAGTTCTGGCAGCACACCGATGCCGGACTGCTGCCGGGCATCAAGGGCAATGTGGACCTCGACATCTACAACGGCTCCTACTACGACCTGATGCAGCTGACCGTGGGCCACGCCGAATAGTTTTTGGGGGGATTCTTCCGTTAAACGCATAGACCATTAGGGTGGTTCTGTAATTTGACCAATACGCCATAATTTTACCACCGCAGTGTCGTTGGATATTTTTCATCTTACGTTTTATAGCTAATTTTTAGAGCCGCCTATTAGTGTTTGCGGTGTTAAAATAACGGGGATGGCGGAGTTTTTCTTTCATTTGTTTTGTGAGAATGGTTAAAATGTATAACTTTGCAAGCGGATAAGCTCGGTGAGCACATCCGGTTCAGTTTGAATGGAACAAGAGAGAACACAAAACACACATATTGTAAAACATTAAAAAAGTGATGCGTATGAAAAGATTTACTTTAATGATTATGGCCCTTGCGCTCTGCCTCGCCGGACACGCAACGGTCAATTCGGTTGACGACCTCGTTGGTAACTACATCCCCGAGGCTTCAGGATGGGAAGCCATCACCGACTACAACGACTGGACAAACATGTCATTGAAGAGCTACAGCGTGAACATCACCAAGAATGATGATGGGACTGTCACCGTGACGAATCCCCTGGGCTTCTCAAGCAAGCTGGTAGGCACCGTGGACCTCGCCGCCAAGACCATCACCTTTGCGCCGCAGACCATTGCCACCTACTACACCTTTGCAGACATCAACGACCAGACACAGTCGGTGGTAGCCACGTTCGATGATGACTGCAACATCTCCTTCAGCAATTTCGGCGCATGGTATAACGATTACAGCTACATCTACGCGGGTGCCACCCTGTCGCTCAGCAAGAACACGGCTGTGTTGGAGTGGCAGTCGAAGGGCACGCTCTATTTCTATGACGATGAGGATGGCCTCTATCTCACCGCCAATGCCACCATCAAGAAGTACAGCGGCACCGATGCCTACGACTACGGACTCGCCTTCGACCATGAGGGTGTCAGCCCTGCCGAGCTGCAGTTCAAGATCGAAGCCGACTCGATTGTGGTGGTCAACGGAAAACAGTATGACGGCTACACCGGTGCTTATATCTATAATGTCTACGAAGGCAATCTGGACGTCTGGTTCGAGTATGCCAAGGACTACACCCATTTCGAGGGAACAGCCGAAGGCGGCAAGCTCTATATGTACCACGATGCCTACAACACCAGCTACAGTGCTACCGACTATGACGGTTATGTCTACTTCTATTGGGGAACCTACGACGGCATCTCCGCTGTCGAGACCGCAGCCGAGGCTGGCCACAGCGCCATCTACGATCTCAGCGGCCGCCAGGTGAGCCATCCTGCCCACGGCCTCTACATCCGCGACGGCAAGAAGTTTGTGGTGAAATGACCATGATGCAGTCCGCCGCCTAAACCTCATAGCGGCGGAGCCGACATAAGGACAATGAAAAGGCCTTGCAACACACACGTTGCAAGGCCTTTTTGTGAATGTGCGTATCGTGCGCCAACCATAGCAAGGGATGGGGTGCAATCCCGCTGGTTGGCGGAGTCAGTTATCTGCGTGTGACATACTTGTGGAGCGTCTGCCTGACGGCTCCCGGTCCGGCAAACAGCTCCTTCACCATCTGTTCTATGCGCGGAGCGAGCGGTGTGTCGTAGAGGTTGATGCCGAAGACGTCGGCCCGGCTATAGAGCTCCTTCAGGCACGAGTAGTCCTGTTCCGAGCACCCCACGGTGAGCGGTTCCACCACCGCCTGCAGCGTGGCGAGCAGCGGGTCGGGCGACGGCGTGAAGGGCTGGCCGTTGTCGTCGATGCCCTTGAGGTAGCGGGCATATCCGGCCAGTGTCAGAGGTATGAGCACCAGAGCATCGGTGTCGAGCTGGCGGTCGAGATATTTCCTGATGGTCTGTCCGAAGCGGATGGCCAACTTCTGGCTGGTGTCCATGGCGATGCGCTGCGGCGTGTCGGGCATGAAGGGGTTGGGCAGGCGCCGGTTGATGAATGCCCCGATAAACTCGTAAGGGTTGATGATGCCCGGATCGGTGACCACGGGCATGGCCTCTATGTAGCCGATCTTCTGTATGAAGGAGCGGATGTCGTCGTCGGCCATCTCGTCGGCAATGAGTGTGTAGCCCAGCAGGCAGCCATAGAGCGCCATTGCCGTGTGCAGGGGGTTGAGGCAGGTGGTGACCTTCATCGTCTCCACCTCGTCGACGGTCTTGCGCGACGTGTAGATCACGCCACACAGGTGGAGTGGGGGACGGCCGCCGGTGTAGTGGTCCTCGATGACGAGATACTGCGTCTCCTCGGCATTGACAAACGGGGCGGTGAACGTGTGGCACGCCGTCTCGATATACTGGTTGTCCTCAAAACCGTCGGCTGCCAGCAGTTCCTTCACCTTGGCATGCGGCCGCGGAGTGATCTTGTCGATCATCGACCACGGGAAGCTGATGGCCGTGTCGTCCTGCAGGTAGCTGACAAAGTCGGCGGGCACCAGGCCGTCGGCCGCCCATCGCTGTGCATAGGCCATTACGCCCGCCCGGGCCTTGTCGCCGTTGTGCGAGCAGTTGTCCATGCTCTGCAGGGTGAGCGGCAGGCGTCCGGCCTTGAAGCGCTCGTAGAGCAGTGCCGTCACCTTGCCCATGGCCGCCACCGGCGTGAGGCCCCGCTCAAGGTCGGCAGGCGGCACGGCGTAGCCCTTCTCGGTGATGGTGAACGATGCCATCTGCAGTGAGGGCATGCGGAAGATGTCGGTCAGCCGCTGCCAGTCGGCAAACTGGTAGTCGGCCTTCAGAGCCTCGGTCACCGAGCCGATGACCCGCTTCTCCACGGTCCCCGACGCCTTCAGACTGACGAGCAGCGAGAGGTTGTCGTAGGGCGTGTATGCCTTGTCGACCACCTCATAGTCGAAGGTCTCGGCCACGATGACGCCGCGGTCGTAGAGCCCCTGGCCTATCAGGCTGTCGAGCAGTGCTGCAGGAAACGCCCTGAAGATGTTGCCGCCGCCGAAGTGCACCCATGTCGGATTGTCGTGGGTGCGCTGCTTGAGTGCTTGGATGTCGTAGGCGGGCAACTGGTAGCCCTTGGCCTGCCACTCGGCGGCATCGTAGCGGCCGGTGGCTATGTCGTTGAGTTTCATGATGATGCGTGTTTTGGTTTAAAGTGATGATATATCAGTCGAAGAAGCCCGGCTGGTGGAACGGCTTGCCCATCTCGCGGCACACGGCGGCCATGATGCCCTGCACCTGTCCCATGGCAAACATGCGGCCAAGGAAACTATAGCCGGCGTTGTAGTGGCGCGTCTCGTCGCCGAGCATCGTCATGCCGTGGTCCACGCGCATGGGCAGCCGCTCGGTGTTGGCCTGTCCGGCACGTCTCAGCTCCTCCTCTTCGAAGACATGAGTCAGGCCGATGATGTCGGCACGTCCGCCGAGATGGCTGGCCTCGGTGAAGTCGCCGTTGCTGAAGACGTGGCAACTGCGCAGGTGCACGAACCATGTGCGGTCGGCATAGCGGCGCGCCATTGCCACCACGTCGTTCTGGGCGCCAGCCGACAGCGATCCGGCACAGAAGGTCAGTCCGTTGTGCTTGTTGGGCACCGCATTGAGGAACCAGTCGATGTCGTCCTGGCAGGTCACGATGCGCGGCAGGCCCAGCACCTGGAAGGGAGGGTCGTCGGGGTGCACGCACATATACATGTCGCACTCCTCGCACACCGGCATGATGGCCTCAAGAAAATACTTCATGTTGGCGCGCAGCTGTTCGCGGTCTATGCCCTCGTATCTGGCCAGCAGCTGTCTGAACAGTTCCACGGGGTGCTCGTCGCCCTCCTTGAAGTTGCCGCTGACGAAGCCCTGCGTCTTGATCACGATGTTCTCCACCAGGGCGTGGTCTTTCTCGGGAGTCATGGTGGCGCGCAGTTGCTCCACCTCTTCTAATATGTTTCGCCCGTTGGGCTGTCCGTCGGGGCCGAGCGTCTGGAAGCGTGCCCAGTCGTCGTGTGCGCCCTGCCGCTTCAGGATGTAGATGTCGAAATAGGCAAACTGCGGTATGCTGAAGTAGAGGTTGCTGCTGCCGTTGGGGTTGGGGTGCAGCAGGTCGGTGCGTGCCCAGTCGAGCACCGGCATGAAGTTGTAGCAGATGGTGTGTATGCCCTCGGCTGCAAGGTTGCGCAGGCTCTGGCGGTAGATCTCGATCTGGCTGTCGCGGTCGGGGCCGGCATACTTTATCGTCTCGGTCACGGGCAGCGACTCCACCACGCTCCAGCGCATGCCGTAGCTCTCGATGTAGGTGCGCAGGTCGTGTATCTTCTCGCGTGTCCAGACCTCGCCCAGCGGCACGTCGTGCAGCGCGGTGACAATTCCTTCCACGCCGATTTGCTTGAGCATGGCAAGCGTAATCTTGTCGTTCTTGCCAAACCATCTCCATGTTCTTTCCATAATAGTAGCTTTGTGTTGCGGCGTCATCAAACGCCATGTGTGATTGTTTCCATGCAAAGATATGAAAAGTTGCGCAAACGTGCATCGCTTTCCCCCGTTTTTTCCAAAAAAAGACACTGTGGGTTGTGATTTTGTGAAAAATAATGATTAACTTTGCACAAATTATTTGGGAGACTATTACACACACACTATCGTTTATGGCTAAGTACAACATCACAGAAAAGAAAGAGAAAGAGGCTGCTTATCGTTCGCTCGTGAGTCCGAAACTGATGGACGAGTTGGAGCAGAGGATCAACAACATCATCATTCTCGAAAAGCGCTACAAGGACAAGGAGTATTCGGCCAAGCGCCTGGCAGAAGACCTGGGCACCAACACCCGCTACATCTCGGCAGTAGTCAACGTGCGGTTCCACATGAACTACACGTCATATGTCAACAAGTTCCGTATTCAGGAGGCCATGTCGCTGCTCGTCGACAAGCGCTATCAGGACCTCAACATGGAGGACATCTCCGACATGGTGGGCTTCTCCAACCGCCAGTCGTTCTATGCCGCATTCTTCAAGATAACCAGCATGACGCCGCGCGAATACAAGATGCAGCACCTGGCCCAGCACCCCTCTCTGATGGAGCGCCCCAAGAAGCGCGGCCGCAAGCCCGGACCCAAGAAGCGCGCCAAGGCCAACGCCAACGCCTGATCTCACCCCCTTTTTCCTCCCCGCCTTTTTTTCAACAAAAATCATCGGAATGAGCCATAACTCATTTTGCTACACCGACGAGCGCTTTGCTGACCTGCAGATGCTCCGCTATCGCCTCGCCGGCTTCGACGCCCTGACGTTGAAGCAAAAGCAATACATCTATTATCTGTCGAAAGCCACACTGGTCGGTCGTGATATCACTACCGACCAGTTTGGTAAATTCAACATCACCATCCGCAAGACCCTCGAGGCCATCTACACCGACCCCGCTGCCGACCGCGACACCGACGACTTCCGCGGTATGGAGACATACCTGAAGCGCGTGTGGTTTTCCAACGGCATACACCACCACTATGGCTGCGAGAAGTTTGTGCCGGCCTTCAGCGAGCAGTGGTTGCGCCGCATGGTGCCGACGCTCAGCGACCCTGTGTGGCTGCGCACCCCCTATGCCTCTGCCGAGCAGTTGCTCGATGCCATCTGCCCCGTGATCTTCGACCCCGCCGTGCAGCCCAAGCGCGTCAACCAGACCGCCGGCGACGACCTCGTGGTCACCTCCGCCTGCAACTACTATGACGGTGTGTCGCAAGCCGAGGCCGAGCACTACTATGCCCAGCGCAAAGACCCCGCTGCCGGCGACGAGCAGCCCTCGTGGGGCCTCAACGCCACGCTCGTGCGCCGTCCCGACGGACAGCTGGAGGAAGATGTGTGGCGCATCGGCGGCCGTTACGGTGCGGCCATCCAGCAGATCGTCGGCTGGCTCAACAAAGCTGCCGAGGTGGCCGAGAACGAGCAGCAGCAAAAGGTCATCAGTCTGCTGGCTAACTATTACCGCACAGGCGACCTGCACCTCTTCGACCAGTACTCCATCGAGTGGCTCAAGGAGCAGGACGGCCGCATCGACTTCATCAACGGCTTCATCGAGGTCTATGGCGACCCGCTCGGCATCAAAGGCTCGTGGGAAGGACTCGTCGAGTATAAGGACCTCGAGGCCACCCGCCGCACCGAGACCATCTCGCAGCACGCACAGTGGTTTGAGGACCACTCGCCCGTAGACCCGCGCTTCCGCAAGCCGCAGGTCAAGGGCGTCACCGCCCACGTCATCTGCGCCGCCATGCTCGGAGGCGACGAGTATCCCGCCTCGGCCATCGGCATCAACCTACCCAACGCCGACTGGATACGTGCCCGCTACGGCTCGAAGAGCGTCACCATCGGCAACCTCACCGAAGCCTACAACCAGGCCGCACGCGGCAACGGGTTCGACGAGGAGTTTGTGGTCGACGAGGCCACCCGCAGCCTCATCGACCGCTACGGCGACATCTGCGACGACCTGCACACCGACCTGCACGAGTGTCTGGGCCACGGCAGCGGCCGTCTGCTGCCCGGCGTCTCGCCCGATGCGCTGAAGGCCTACCACAGCACCATCGAGGAGGCGCGCGCCGACCTCTTCGGACTCTACTATATCGCCGACCCCGAGATGCAGCGCCTCGGCCTCGTGCCCGACCAAGAGGCCTACAAGAGCCAGTACTACACCTACATGATGAACGGCCTCGTCACCCAGCTCGTGCGCATCAAGCCCGGCCATCAGCTCGAGGAAGCACACATGCGCAACCGTGCGCTCATAGCGCGCTGGTGTCTCGAACACGGGGAAAATGTGGTGAGCCTCGTTAAACGAAACCAGAAGACATACGTCTACATAAACGACTATGGTGCACTGCGCACACTCTTCGCGACGCTCCTGGCCGAGATACAGCGCATCAAGAGCGAAGGCGACTATGAGGCAGCCAAAGCGCTCGTGGAGCGCTATGCCGTCAGCGTGGACCCCGTGCTCCACGAGGAGGTGCTCACACGCTACGAACGCCTCAACCTCGCACCCTACAAGGGATTCATCAACCCCTGGATGAAACCCGTCACCGACAGCACAGGCCGCATCGTGGACATCACGCTCGACTACACCGAGACCTACGCCCACCAGATGCTGCGCTACTCCGACGAGTACGGCCTGCTGTAGGCACACCTGGACCGGGCAACCCCGACAATGACCATACAAGACCGACACACACACTATGACAGAAGACATACAAGAAAGGGTAAAAGAGATCAAGCGCAGTTTCAGGCTTGTCATGAACGGCGAGGCCTCGCAGTCGATGCGGCAGAAAGGTGCCGACTACCGGCTCAACTGGGGCGTGCCCTTCGTGCAGCTGAAGACGATGGCCAACGACCTCGGCAAGAGCTACGACCTGGCCATTGCCCTGTGGAAAGAGGACATACGCGAATGCAAGATCCTCGCCACGCTCCTCATGCCGCCCGAGCAGATGCCCGTCGAAGTGGCAGAGATATGGATGGAGCAGACCGGCACCCAGGAGATGGCCGAGATGCAGGCCTTCAACCTCTACCAGCATGTGCCCTATGCCCCGGAGATAGCCTACCGGTGGATAGCCGCCGACGACGATGCCCACCAGGTGTGCGGATACAGTCTGCTGGGGCGCCTCTTCATGAAAGGGCAGCAGCCCAACGAGCGGGGCATCAACGAGTTTCTCGACCAGGCGGTGGCGGCGCTGCAGGCAGCATCGGCCGGCGTGCGCCACGCAGCCATGAACGCCGTGGTGCGCTTTGCCGACCTCGGCATCGTCTATGAGCGCATGGCCCGCACGGCGCTCAAACAGGCCGGACTGGAACTCTGACCCCCCAAAAAAAATCCCCTGCCAACGAACAGACACACAAACAAACAAAAATAACATTGTAAACCACAACAAGAGAGAAATGAAAAAATCAACAACAGCCTGCGCCGCACTGTCGCTTCTGCTTCTGACAGCCTGCGGATCGCTCGGCAGCACCTCCACCTCTACCGGAAGCGGCACCTCATCGGTGCTCGGCAGCGTGCTCGGCAGCATCACCAACACCAACACGCTGGGCAATGTGCTCAACAGCGTCATCGGACTCAACAAGCTCACCACCAGCAAGCTCTACGGCACCTGGAAATACTCGGGTCCCGGATGCGCCTTCACCTCCGACAACGCCCTCTCGCGCGCTGGCGGTGAAGTGGTGGCCACACAGATCGAGGAGAAGCTCAAGAGCGAATACTCAAAGCTGGGATTCAAGAGCAGCAACACCTACATCACATTCAACGAAGACGGCACCTTCACCTCGAAGATCGACGGTAAGAGCTGGAGCGGCAAATACACCTTCGACGAGTCGACGGGCGCCCTCAAGATGCAGGGCCTGCTCCTCACCCTCAACGGATACGCCACCGCCAACACCAGCGGCATCAGCGTGCTCTTCGAGTCGAAAAAACTGCTGTCGCTCATACAGACGATGGCATCGCTCAGCGGCAACTCCACCGTCAGCACCATCGGCAACCTCAGCAAGAACTACGACGGCGTGCGCATAGGATTCGACATGAAGAAATAATCGGAAAATCAGGCCGTCTTCGGCAACATATACAAGCGAATGAAAAAGTTTCTTAAATTATATGATTTGAGAAACTTTTTTAATATTATTTAGTTTCCGCCGTTCGTTACTCTTCGTTTAATGTTGTATTTTTGCACATCAAATAACACAATAAGCAAAAATACAGCATTTGTATGGCAGAATCAGTGGATATAAGAGAACTCAATGTTCTCATAGAACAGCAAAGCGCCTTCGTAACCAACCTGGTTACGGGCATGAACCAAGTCATCGTAGGACAGAAGCATCTCGTCGACTCACTGTTGATATCGCTGCTCAGCGACGGACACATACTGCTCGAAGGTGTGCCCGGACTGGCCAAGACGCTGGCCATCAAGACGCTGGCCCAGCTCGTCGACGTCAAGTTCAGCCGAGTGCAGTTCACCCCCGACCTGTTGCCGGCCGACGTCATCGGCACCATGATCTACTCGCAGAAAGACGAGACGTTCCACGTCAAGAAAGGTCCCGTCTTTGCCAACTTCGTGCTGGCCGATGAGATCAACCGTGCGCCCGCCAAGGTGCAGAGCGCGCTCCTCGAAGCCATGCAGGAACACCAGGTCACCATCGGCGAACAGACATTCGCCTTGCCCGACCCCTTCCTCGTGCTCGCCACACAGAACCCCATAGAGCAGGAGGGCACCTATCCGTTGCCCGAGGCACAGGTGGACCGATTCATGCTCAAGGTGGTGATTGACTATCCCACCATCGAAGAGGAGAAGCTCATCATCCGCCAGAACCTTCACGGCACCTCCACCAGCGTGAAGCCCGTCACCACGGCCGACGAGATCCTCAAGGCACGGCAGGTGGTGCGACAGGTCTACATCGACGAGAAGATCGAGCGCTACATCGCCGACATCGTCTTTGCCACACGCTATCCCGAGCGCTACGGACTGGGCGACCTGAAAGACATGATAACCTTCGGCGGCAGTCCGCGAGCCAGCATCAACCTCGCCAAGGCCGCCCGCGCCTACGCCTTCATCAAACGGCGCGGATACGTGGTGCCCGAGGATGTGCGCGCCGTGGCCCACGACGTGCTGCGCCACCGCATTGGACTGAGCTATGAGGCCGAGGCCAGCAACATCACCGGCGAGGAGATCGTCAGCCGTATCATCAACAAGGTGGAGGTGCCTTGATCATGCAGACCACAGACGTCTTGAAGCGGGTCCGCAAGATCGAGATAAAGGCGCGCGGACTCAGCCAGAACATCTTTGCCGGACAGTACCACTCGGCATTCAAAGGCCGTGGTATGGCCTTCTCCGAGGTGAGGGAATACCAGTTTGGCGATGACGTGCGCGACATCGACTGGAACGTCACCGCCCGCTTCCACAGGCCCTATGTCAAGGTCTTCGAGGAGGAGCGCGAGCTCACCGTGATGCTGCTTGTGGACATGTCGGGGTCGCTCGACTTCGGTACGGCGCGGCAGATGAAGCGCGACATGGCGGCCGAGATCGCGGCCACCATAGCCTTCTCGGCCATACAGAACAACGACAAGATCGGCGTCATCTTCTTCTCCGACAAGATAGAGAAGTACATACCGCCCAAGAAGGGCCGCAAGCACATCCTCTACATCATCAGGGAGCTGCTCACCTTCCAGCCGCAGAGCCTGAAGACCGATGTGGGAGAGGCGGTGTCTTACCTGACGAGGGTCATGAAGCGCCGCTGCACCTCGTTTGTCATCAGCGACTTCTGCGACACCCACGACTTCTCGCAGCAGATGCAGATCGCCAACCGCAAGCACGACGTGGTGGCCCTGCAGGTCTACGACCCCCTGGCCAAGGCATTGCCCGATGTGGGGCTGCTGAAGGTGCGCGACGCTGAGACCGGTCATGAGATGTTTGTAGACACCTCAAGCAAGAAGTTGCGGGCCGCACACACCCGCCACTGGATGGAACAGCAGAGCCGGCTCACCCACGCCTTTGCCAAAGGCCACATCGACTGGGTGTCGGTGGCCACCAACGAAGACTTTGTGAAGGCGATGATGGTGCTCTTCAGGCAGAGGGCCTGACAGGAGAGCCCCCGGGGCCGACGCCCGCACACACGCTTCTATTACACGATGCTCTATGAGAAACTATTGTAAAAACATACTATCACTTATCCTCCTTGTCGTCTGCGCTTGCCAAGTGCAGGCCCAGGTGGTCGTAAAGCAGACGGTCGACTCCGTGGGCATCCTCATCGGACAGCAGGCCCACCTCAAGCTCGAGGTCACCATGCCCAAGGGAGGCAGCCTGCAGTGGCCCGTGCTCGAAGCCCGGCAGTATATGGTGCCCGGCGTGGAGGTCGTGGAGATTGAAGACCGGCAGGTGCAGGCCAACGACCAGGGACAGCAGACCGCCACCCGCATCTACACCATCACCTCGTTCGACGAGAACCTCTACGCGCTGCCCGCCCTGAAGGTCAAGGTGAACGGGAAGACATACGCCGGCGGCACCACCGCCCTGAAGGTCATCACGGTGGATGTCGACACGCTGCACCCCAACCAGTTCTATCCCCCGAAAGACGTGCAGGACAACCCCTTCCTGTGGGCCGAGTGGCAACCGCTCCTGCTGCTGTCGCTCCTCACGCTGGCGCTGGCCCTGCTGGCCTTCTATCTGGTGGTGCGGCTGCGCGAAAACAAGCCCATCATCACCAAGATACGTTTTGTGCGCCATGTGCCCGCCCACCAGCGTGCTCTCTCCGAGATAGAGAACATCAAGCAGCAGCACATGCAGCAGAGCGACGACCAGAAGACCTACTACACGCAGCTCACCGACACGCTCCGCAAGTACATACAGGAACGCTTCGGCTTCAGCGCTATGGAGATGACCTCTACCGAGATCATCGAGCGACTGCAGCAGAACGGCAATGCCACGATGCTCAGCGAGCTCAGCGAGCTCTTCGCCACGGCCGACCTTGTGAAGTTTGCCAAGTATTCCACGCTCATCAATGAGAACGACCTGAACCTCGTCAATGCCGTGAATTTCATCGACGAGACAAAGCAAAACGAGCAGGAGACCGTCGAAAAGATAGTGCCCAAGCTCTCCGACGACGACCAGAAGGCCAAGAACAGCCGTCTCACCATCAAGGTGGCGCTCGCCGTGCTGGCGGTGGCCATCGGGGCGCTGGTGGCCTATGTGGCATGGAACCTCTATGTGCTGATAGTCTGACGATTGGCGGAAAGACAAAGAAAGTCCTGACGATTGGCGGAAAAACAAAGAAAGTCTGTAAAAAATGGAATTCGCAAACAAAGAATACTTCCTTCTGCTGTTGCTGCTCATCCCTTATGTGCTGTGGTATTTCCTCTACCGCAAGAAGAATGAGCCCACCATACGCATGAGCGACACGCGGCCATACCTCAACGCCCCCAAGAGCTGGCGTGTGAGGATCGTCAACCTGCCCATGGTGCTGCGATGCCTCGCCTTTGCCATGATCGTGACGGTGATGGCCCGTCCGCAGACCCACAACTCGTGGGACAACCGGTCGGTGGAAGGCATCGACATCATGATGGCGATGGACGTCTCCACGTCCATGCTGGCCGAAGACCTCAAGCCCAACCGCATCGAGGCAGCCAAGGACGTGGCAGCCGAGTTCATTGCCGGACGGCCCGACGACAACATCGGCCTGACCATCTTTGCCGGCGAGGCCTTCACGCAGTGCCCGATGACCACCGACCACGCCTCGCTGCTCAACCTGCTCAACAACGTGCGCACCGACATCGCCGCCCGCGGACTCATACAGGACGGCACGGCGGTCGGCATGGGCCTGGCCAACGCCGTCTCCCGACTGAAGGAGTCGAAGGCCAAAAGCAAAGTGGTCATCCTCCTCACCGACGGCAGCAACAACATGGGCGACCTGTCGCCCATGACGGCAGCCCAGATAGCCAAGTCGCTGGGCATCAGAGTCTACACCATCGGTGTCGGCACCAACAACGTGGCACGCTACCCCATGAGTGTGGCGGGAGGCGTGCAGTATGTCAAGATACCGGTGGAGATCGACACGAAGACGCTGAGCCAGATAGCCTCGCTGACGCAGGGCAACTTCTACCGGGCCACCAACAACAAGGAGCTGAAGCAGATCTATCAGGACATCGACAAACTGGAGAAGACCAAGATGAACGTCACGCGTTTCTCCAAGCGATACGAGGCCTACCAGCCGTTCTGCATCGCTGCCCTCGTGCTCCTGCTGCTGGAGCTGCTGGTCAGAAACACCGTGCTCCGACGGCTGCCCTGAGCGCCCCCGCGCGTGCAGGGCGAGGCTCACACAAAAGACAAGGTTGATTCCACATACCGACAAGGATTATTCCACATTTCGAAGATATGCTAAGATTTGAAGACCCCATATACCTCGGGCTGTTGCTGCTCATCCCCGTCCTCTGCTTGCTGAGGATTGTGGGCTGGCGCATGAAGATGAAGAAAGCCCGGAAGTTTGGCGACCCGGCGCTGCTCGCCCAGCTCGCCCCCGATGTGTCCAAGTACAGGCCCACCGTGAAGTTCTGGCTGCAGATGGCGGCACTCGCCGTGCTGGTGCTGATGCTGGCCCGGCCGCAGATGGGCTCTAAGGTGTCCAACGAGAAACGCAACGGCATAGAAGCCATCATCTGCATGGACATATCCAACTCGATGAAGGCCGAGGATGTGGCCCCCAGCCGACTGGACAAGAGCAAGATGCTGGTGGAGAGCCTGGTGGACCACTTCACCAACGACAAGGTGGGCCTCGTGGTGTTTGCCGGCGATGCCTTCGTGCAGCTGCCCATCACCAGCGACTATGTGTCGGCCAAGATGTTTCTGCAGAACATTGACCCCTCGCTCATCGGCACACAGGGCACCGACATCGCACGGGCCATACAGGTGGCCATGCACAGCTTCACCCAACAGGAGAAACTCGGCCGCGCCATCATCGTCATCACCGACGGCGAAGACCACGAGGGTGGGGCAGAGAAGGCAGCCGAGGAAGCCCGGAAGAAAGGCGTCAATGTCTTTATCCTCGGCGTGGGCGACGCCAAGGGTGCTCCCATCCCCGACGGCCAGGGCGGATACATGAAGGATGCGTCCGGCCAGGTGGTGATGTCGGCCCTCAACGAGGCGATGTGCCAGCAGGTGGCCAAGGCCGGCAAGGGCACCTATATCCATGTGGACAACACCTCCGATGCGCAGGACGACCTCAACGAGGCCCTCGCCCGGCTGCAGAAGGGTGAGACCAGCTCGGTCGTCTACAGCGAGTATGACGAGCAGTTTCAGGCGTTTGGCATCATTGCCCTGCTGCTGCTCATTGCCGACGCATGCCTGCTCGAGGCCCGCAACCCCGTGACCCGCAACTGGAGACTTTTTAAAAAGAACTGATGATGAAAAGAAATATTTTGCGCCTGATGCTTTTGGCCTTACTCCTGGCCGGCAGCCTGACTGCAGGAGCACAGACCGACCGCGGCTTTATCCGCAGCGGCAACAAACTCTACCGCATGCAGAAATATGCCGAGGCAGAGACCGAATACCTGAAAGCCCTGGGCAAGAACCCCCGCAACACGCAGGCCATGTATAACCTGGGCTGCGCACTGCTCATGCAGCAGAAAGACTCGGCAGCCGTGGAGCAACTGGAGAAGGCCGGAAAGGCCGAGACATCCAAGGTGAGAAAGGCACAGGCCTATCACAACATAGGTGTCATCTGCCAAAACCACCAGATGTACCAGCAGGCCATAGAGGCATACAAGGAGAGCCTGCGCAACAACCCCTCCGACAACGAGACACGCTACAATCTGGCACTCTGCAAACGACAGCAGAAAAACCAAAACAACGACAACAACCAGAAGCAGCAGAACAAAGACAAGAACAAGGATAAGGACAAGAACCAGCAGCAGCAAAATAAAGACAAGCAGCAGCAGAACAAGGACAAGAACCAGCAGCAACAGCAGGCCAACGAAAAGATGAGCAAGGACAATGCCGAGCGGCTGCTGGATGCTGCCATACAGGAAGAGAAGGCTACCCAGCAACGCATGAAACAGCAACAGCAGGCGGCTCAGCGCCGACGACTTGAGAAGAATTGGTAATATGATGATGATGCTTCGACATTTAAGATACTTATTGACAGCAGCATGCCTGCTGATGGGCGTGACGGTGGTCCTGGCACAGGTCAGCGTGTCGGTGCCTGCCAGCGTGGCGGCCGGTGAAAACTTCAGGCTGTCATACACGGTCAACACACAGGATGTGGCCGATTTCCGGGCCGGAAACATTCCCGACGGACTGGAGGTGCTGGCCGGCCCCTACACCTCGACACAGTCGACCTACCAGATGGTCAACGGCCACACCAGCAGCTCCTCGTCGATCACCTTCACCTACACGCTCTATGCAGCCAAGGCCGGCACCTACGTCATACCGGCGGCCCGCGTGAAGGTCAACGGCAAGATGGTGACGTCGCGCACGGCCAAAGTGACGGTGACCGGCAGCGCACGCAGCGGCTCCGCGCCCAAGATGCACGAGGACGGCGGCAACGAGCAGGCCATGTCGGCGGCCGGCACCCACATCTCCGACAACGACCTGTTTATCAAGGTGACAGCCAACAAGAAGCGGGTGCACGAGCAGGAGCCGGTGCTGCTCACCTACAAGGTCTACACGCTGGTGGACCTGACGCAGCTTGAAGGCAAGATGCCCGACCTCACCGGCTTTCACACGCAGGAGATACCGCTGCCCCAGCAGAAGAGCTTCCACGTGGAGCGCGTCAACGGAAAGGCATACCGCGCGGTGACCTGGAGCCAATATGTGATGTACCCCCAGATGACCGGAAAGCTCGAGATACCGAGCATCACGTTCAAGGGAATCGTGGTGCAGCAAAACCGTGCCGTCGACCCGTTTGAGGCGTTCTTCAACGGCGGCTCGGGCTATGTCGAGGTGAAGCGCAACATCGTGGCGCCCGCACTGAACATCCAGGTGGATCCGCTCCCCGCCAAGCCCGCCGGCTTCTCGGGTGGCGTGGGCCACTTCAACATCTCTGCACAGATCAACCAGACGGAGGTGAAGGCCGGCACGCCGATCACCCTGCGCGTCGTGGTGGGAGGCACCGGAAACCTCAAGCTGATCAAGCAGCCGGTGGTGAACTTCCCCAAGGACTTCGACAAGTATGACCCGAAGATCACCGACAAGACCAAGCTGACGGCCAGCGGACTGGGCGGAAACATGATCTACGACTTCCTGGCCGTGCCCCGCAACCAGGGCGAGTACACCATCCCCGAAATAGAGTTCACCTACTACGACACGGATGCCAATGCGTACAAGACCATCAAGACGCAGGCCTTCAAGGTCACAGTGGCCAAGGGCGACGGCAAGAACGCCACCGCGACCTACGGAGCCAGCAAGGACAACGACATCCGCAACATCAAGAAGGGCGGCGACGAGCAGTATGGCACGGCCGACTTCTTCTATGGCAGCACCCGCTACTGGGCCGTGCTGGCCATCCTCCTGGTGAGTTTCGTGGCGCTCCTGCTCGTCTTCCGCAAGCGTGCAATCGACAATGCCGACATCGTGAAGATGCAGGGCAAGAAGGCCAACGCCATAGCCCGCAAACGCCTGAAGAAAGCCAGCCGGCTGATGTTTGCCGACGACTCCGGCGCCTTCTACGACGAGGTGCTGCGCGCGCTCTGGGGATATGTCGGCTATAAGTTGAACATGCCGGTGGAGCGCCTCTCGCGCGACAACATCTCGGCAACGCTCGAGCAGCACGGCGTCGACAGCCTCACGGTGGAGCGCTTCATAGCAGCACTCGACGAGTGTGAGTTTGAACGCTATGCACCGGGCGACCCCAAGGGCAACAAGGAGAAGACCTTCAACTATGCCATCACGGCCATTGCCGAAATAGAAAATGTAATGAAGAAGAAATGATGAAGAACAAGAAGATACACGATGGACATGCGTGGGTGGGCCGTGTGCTGCTTGCCCTTGCCTGCCTGTTCCACACGCTGACAGGATGGGGCGTCACGAAGCAGAATGCCGACGAGGCCTACATGCAAGGCAATTACCAGCAGGCCATCGCCGACTATAAGGACCTGCTCCGGCAGGGAGTGTCGGCCGGCATATACTACAACCTGGGCAATGCCTATTATCGCTCCGACAGCCTCACGCAGGCCATCCTGGCCTATGAGCGCGCCGCCCGCTTGGCGCCTGCCGACGAGGACATACGCTTCAACCTGCAGTTTGTGAGGTCGAAGACCATCGACAAGATCACGCCCGAGAGCGAGATGTTCTTCGTCACATGGTATCACGCCCTGGTCAGCATGGCCAGCGTGGACCAGTGGGGCACCGTCTCGCTGGTGGCGCTGGGGTTTGCCCTGTTGCTGCTGCTTGCCTATCTGTTTGCCCCCCGTGTGGGGCTGCGCAAGGCCGGCTTCTTCGGGAGCATCGCCCTGGTGGTGGTCTTCGTGCTGTCGGGCGTCTTTGCCTATCAGCAGAAGGTCCTGCTCGACAGCCACAGTGCGGCCATCATCACCGCACCCTCCGTCAGCGTGAAGAAAACGCCGAGCGCCACCGGTGCCGACGCCTTCGTGCTGCATGAAGGCACGCGGGTCGACATCACCGACAGCAGCATGCCGCAGTGGCGTGCCGTGAGGCTGGCCGACGGCCGTGAGGGGTGGCTGCTGGCAACCCAGATGGAGCAAATCTAAAAAGAAAAACTAAAACGACTGAACAGAAAAAAATGACGTGGGAGGGTCTTATCGCTCTTGACCAGCAGTTGCTGACGTGGTTCAACGGCAGCGACTCGTTGCTTCTCGACAATCTTGTCCTGATGCTGACGTCTGGCGTTACATGGATACCGTTGTATGTTGTCCTCTTCGTGCTGGTGATGAAGAACAACGAGACGATGTCGCAAATCATGCTCATCGTGGGGTGTGCGGCCCTGTGTGTGCTGCTGGCCGACGGACTGGCCGACGGACTGGCCAAGCCGTTTGTGGAGCGCCCGCGCCCCTGCAACGACCCCATCCTCAAATACACGGTCGACGTGGTGGGCCGACACCGCGAGTCGGGCTTCAGCTTCTTCTCGGCCCATGCGGCCAACACCATGTCGCTGGCCGTGTTCTTTGCTCTGCTGGTCAGACACCGCATGTTCACGGCGGCCATGCTGGCATGGTCGGTGCTCAACGGCTGGACGCGCCTCTATCTCGGCCTGCACTATCCCGGCGACGTGGTGTGCGGCTTCCTGTGGGGCGCCGTGGCCGGCCTGGCCGTCTATCTGTTCTTCTATAAGGTCTATCTGAAGATCAGCCCGCGGCTCAACTACATCTCCACGCAGTACACGCGCACGGGCTATAGCATCATCGACATCGACCTGGTGATCTCCGTCCTGGTGCTCACGGTGGCCGTGGCGGTGCTCGGGTCCCTGTTCACAATGCAGCTGTTCTAACGAATAAATAAAAAGAGAATATGACAGACACAAAACATATACAGATAAGCGACTACAACTATGAGCTTCCCGACGAGCGCATCGCGAAGTTCCCCCTGCAGCAGCGCGACCACAGCAAACTGCTGGTCTACCGCGGCGGCACCGTCACCGACGACGTGTTCTGCAACCTGCCGGCGTATCTGCCTGCCGACGCGCTGATGGTGTTCAACAACACGCGCGTCATTCAGGCACGTCTGCATTTCCGTAAGGAGACGGGAGCGCTCATCGAGGTGTTCCTCATGGAGCCGGCCTCGCCTGCCGACTATGAGCAGATGTTCCAGACCACCCACCAGTGCAGCTGGCTCTGCATGGTGGGCAACCTGAAGAAGTGGAAGGAAGGGGAGCTGCGACGCACCTTCGACGTGAAGGGCAAGGCGCTGACGCTGACGGCCGTGCTCGACCGCGACAGAGCCACCGCCGCAGGAGGCGGCACCAACTATTGGGTAGACTTCCGGTGGGACAACCCCGAGGTGAACTTCGCCGAGATCCTCGAGGTCGTGGGCGAGCTGCCCATCCCCCCCTATCTCAACCGCAGCACCGAGGAGAGCGACAAGACCACCTATCAGACGGTCTACTCCAAGATCAAGGGCAGCGTGGCAGCGCCCACCGCCGGCCTTCATTTCACAGATGCGGTGCTGCAGGCCCTCGACCGGCACGGCATCACGCGCGACGAGGTGACGCTGCATGTCGGCGCCGGAACATTCAAGCCGGTGAAGAGCCTTGAGATCGAGGGCCACCACATGCACACGGAGTATGTCGTGGTGCACCGCCACACGTTCGAGCGCCTCCTGGCCCACGGATGCCGCGTGGTGGCCGTGGGCACCACGAGTGTGCGCACCCTCGAGAGCCTCTACTACATGGGTGTGAAGCTCGCCATGAACCCGCAGGCCACAGAAGACGACCTGCACGTCTGCCAGTGGGAGCCCTACGACCTGCCGCACAACGACGAGGGCCTGGTGCTGGTCGGCGGCCAGCCGGTCAGCGTGGAGCAGGCCGTGCGCCACATCCTCGACTACCTCGACCGCGACCATCTGGAAGCGCTCCACTCGAGCACACAGATCATCATTGCTCCCGGCTACACCTACAAGATGGTGAAGATGCTTGTCACCAATTTCCATCAGCCGCAGAGCACCCTGCTGCTGCTCGTAAGTGCGTTTCTGAAGGGCGACTGGCGCAAGGTCTACGACTATGCGCTCAGCCACGACTTCCGCTTCCTCAGCTATGGCGACTCCAGTTTGCTGATTCCATAACCCCGCGTACACAATAGATATGAAGATAGGAGATAAAGTAAGATTTTTGAGCGAGACCGGCGGCGGCAAGGTTGCCGGTTTCCAGGGCAAGAACATTGTGCTGGTGGAAGACGAGGACGGCTTCCAGATACCCACCCCCGTCAACGAGGTGGTGGTCGTGGCGCAAGACGACTACAGCATGGCACGGGCCATCAACCGCAAGGCCGAGCACGACGAGCAGATGTCGATGGAGACACCCCTCAACCGCGGCCACCGGTCCATCACGTCGATGCTCAGAGACGGGCAGGACGACGACGTGGACCTGCTGATGCCCGACGAGGTCGACGACACGAAGGAGATGACCTACCGCCGGCCGGCCGAGGAGCGCAAGGGCGGCAACATGCTGTCGGCCTACCTGGCCTTTGTCCCCCTCGATGCCAAGCAGCTCACCAATCCCCGCTTTGAGGTGTATTTTGTCAACGACAGCAACTACTACATGCAGTATGCCGTTGCCGAGGCAGAGGGCAACAGCTGGACCCTGAACTACCACGGTGAGGCGGAGCCCAACACCAAGATCTTCCTCGACGAGATCGGGCGCGACGAGATCAACCGCCTCGACCGGGTGGCCGCACAGATCATCTCATACAAGACCGACAAGGCCTTTGTGCTCAAGCCCGTGGTCGACGTGCAGTTGCGCATCGATGCGGTGAAGTTCTACAAGGCCCACACCTTCCAGGACACCCAGTTCTTCGACGAGCCCTGCCTGCTCTTCACGCTCGTGGCCAACGACCAGCTGCCGCGGCCCCTGGTGGTCGATGCCAAGCAGCTGAAACGCGAGATGTATGGCAATGTGCAGCCCGACCGGCAGGCCCCCAGCGACCGGCAGCGGCAGCAGCTCGTGAGCCGCTACAGCGACGACCAGAGCAAGGGCAACCGCAAGCGGTCACCCCATGCCCCGGGGCGCGGCCACGACGATGTCGTGGTGGTGGACCTGCATGCCTCCGAGCTGCTCGACACCACTGCCGGAATGGCGCCGAAGGACATCCTCGACTATCAGCTGAAGGTGTTTCGCGACACGCTGGCCGACCATGCCGGCAGCAAGGGGCAGAAGATCGTCTTCATCCACGGCAAGGGCGAGGGGGTGCTCCGGCGTGCCCTCATCCACGAGCTGACCTACAAGTACAAGACCTACACCTATCAGGATGCGTCGTTCCAGGAGTATGGCTACGGCGCCACGCAGGTCACCATACGGTGACGGCAGAGTAGAGTAGGGGGCTGCTGCGGGGGCATCTGCTGACTTTTCGGTAATGTTCTCCGTAGTTGGGGTACACGCCGTGTCGAGCGGGGGTTGTAACTTTGCACAATGTAAATAAACACAAGTGTCTTACAACAATAACCGACAGATCAATCTTATGTACATTGAAACCATCCAGTCACCGGCCGACTTGAAAGGCCTGGATATGCAGACCCTCAAGACCGTGGCCGACGAGACCCGTCAGGCCGTGCTCAACCGCGTAAGCAAGCATGGCGGCCATGTGGGCCCCAACCTCGGATTTGTGGAGGCCACCGTGGCGCTCCACTACGTCTTCGACGCCCCCAAGGACAAGTTTGTGTTCGACGTGAGCCACCAGTGCTATCCCCACAAGGTGCTCACGGGCCGCGTGGCCGGTTTTCTCGGCGGTGCGGACGACATGAACGCCGTCTCGGGATATTCCTCGCCCGCCGAATGTCCTGAATACGACAATTTCGAGGTGGGCCACACCTCCACCTCCATAAGCCTTGCCACCGGCCTGCAGAAGGCCCGCGACGTGAAGGGCACCGACGAGAACATCATCGCCATCATCGGCGACGGATCGCTGTCGGGCGGCGAGGCCTTCGAGGGCCTCTCCGAGGCTTCCGAACTCGGCACGGGCATCATCATCGTGGTCAACGACAACGAGATGTCGATAGCCGAGAACCACGGAGGCATCTACAAGAACCTGCGGGCGCTGCGCGAGAGCAATGGCACCTGCCAGCACAACTGGTTCAAGGCGTGGGGCTTCGATTATCTTTATCTGGAGGAAGGCAATGATGTCGAACGGCTCGTGGAGGTGTTCCGCAGCGTGAAGGGAGCCACACGCCCCACGGTGGTCCACATCCACACGGAGAAAGGCCACGGCTTCGCGCCGGCCGTGAACAACAAGGAGGCGTGGCACTGGGGCATGCCCTTCAACGTGGAGGACGGCAGCCGGCCTGCCGCAGCACCCTGCGAGACCTATGAGCAGCTCTTCAGCGACTGGATGCTGAGCGAGATGAAGCACGACAAGACGCTCGTGGCCGTCACGGCCGGCACCCCCTCGGCAGCCGGTTTCACGGCCGACAAGCGCAAGGCTGCCGGCAGCCAGCACCTCGACATGGGCATAGCCGAAGAGCAGGCCGCTGCAATGATCTCGGGCATGGCCAAGGGCGGCCTGCACCCCGTCTGGACGGTCTACAGCACCTTCGTGCAGCGCACCTACGACCAGATAGCGCAGGATATCTGCATCAACCAGAACCCTGCGGTCATCAACGTGATGTGGGGTGGGGTCAACTCGATGAACGACATCACGCACATCTGCCTGTTCGACATCCCCATGCTCTGCAGCATCCCCGGACTGACCTATCTGGCTCCCACCACATGCGAGGAGTATTTTGCCATGCTCCGCTGGGCCATAGCGCAAGACCGCCAGCCGGTGGCCATACGTGTGCCCAGCAACGGCGTGATCCATGCCGACGGGGCCGTAGACGCCGAGTATGCGTTCGAACCGAAGTATAAGGTGGTGAAGCAGGGATCGCAGGTGGCGGTGATCGCCGCCGGCTCCTTCTTCCAGAAGGGTGAGAACGTGGTGCGGCTGCTGGCCGACAAGGGTGTCGACGCCACGCTCGTCAACCCGCGCTATCTCAACGATGTGGATGCCGCCACGCTCGACGCGCTGAAGGCCGACCACGAGCTGGTGGTCACCCTCGAGGACGGATGCAAGGACGGCGGCTTCGGCGAGCGCATCGCCGCCTACTATGGCACATCGGACATGAAGGTGCTGGTGGGCGGTGTCCGCAAGGGGCTCTACGACCGTTTTGACGTCGCACAGCTGCTGGCCGACAACCGTCTGCTCGACCATCAGATCGTCGACGACGTGCTGGCCGTGCTCCGCCGCTGAGCCTCTCCCTCCCTTTTTTCTCTCTCCATACACCCATCATGCCCATGCAAGACATACATATTGACTCCATACAGGATTTCAACGACCACTTCGGCCTGGAGACGCTCCATCCGCTGGTGAGCGTGGCCCGCTATGAGCACGACGACCGCCACCGGCTCGTGGAGGCCACCTACCACTATGGCGTCTATGCGCTGTTTCTCAAGGAGAACAAAGGGTGCACGATGTCCTACGGACGCACGCCCTACGACTTCGACGAGATGACCGTCACCAGTTTTGCACCGGGGCAGGTGGTACATGTGGAGCCCAATCCCGATGTGGTGCGCCCCAAGTGGACGGCCCTCGTGTTTCACCCCGACCTGCTCAAGCGCACCCAGCTGGGACAAAACATCCACCGTTACGAGTTCTTCGACTACACGTCCAGCGAGGCCCTTCACCTCTCGGCCGGCGAGATCGACATCTATCGCGGCGTGCTCTCGATGATACAGCAGGAGCTGCGCCGCACCATCGACAAGCACACGCGCGAGCTGATCGTGAGCAACATCGAACTGCTGCTCAACTACTGTCTCCGCTTCTACGACCGGCAGTTTGTCACACGCGAAGAGATCAACCACTCGGTGGTCAAAAAGTTCGTCGACCTGCTCGACCAGTATC
>CAVAXH010000004.1:0-38751 GCA_963592505.1 Bacteroidaceae bacterium | reverse complement strand
TACTTAGGCTTCACCACATCGAAGGGGATGGTGGTCTCCACGATGGGTTTCAGGCTGGCACCAAGGGTGATGGTGCGCCAAGGCGTGGTGCCGGGCAAGGCAAGTGCGGGGTTGGCCGATCCCTGTCCGTTCATCTCTTCAGCCATGGGATGGGCGACCTGGTAACAGCCGTCGGCCTTTCCCACGAGTCGGCAGCCCACATAGCCGGCATCGGTGCCCGTCTCGGAGAGGAGCACCCAGCCGTTTTCTCCGTTTTTGAAAAGGCAGGGGAAGGTGTAGCCCGTGGCGCTGAGCTTCTCGCCCACAGGCACATCCAGGTCATAGTTGGTCTCGTAGCTGGGAGCGGTGCGTGCAAATCCCGTCATCGGGTTCATCTGCGGGCAGAGGAACGACGTGGTCCCTTCGGGCATCTGATAGGACGTGGCCTCCTGCTTCACCACCAGGCAGCGTGTGTCGCCCTGGGGATAAAGCTGGTAGCGGAAGGCGATGTCGTTGTCGCTCACCTGGAAGACGATGTCGTAGACCTTCTTTCCATCTTTGGCAAAGGTCATGGCCTGCTTGTTGGCCTTATAGTCGACGTGGCTCTTCTTGATGCGGTCGAGCTGATAGCTGTCGCTCACGGCCTCCACCTCAGACGCCGTTGTCATCGTCATGCCTTGGGTGAAATCGCCGATGTTGGTGTTGAGACCAAGGGCCGACGGCAGGAGGAACACCTTGCCGTCGAGTGTCACCTGATAGGTGGGCTTTCCGCCGTTGTCGTTGACCGTCACCACCAGTTTGCCGTTCGGACTGGCCACTTGCTTTTCGAGGGCATCTGCCGACGAGATCATCATCGCCAATGCGCCGCAAATCAATATTCTCTTCATATTTTTCTAGATGTAAAAATTCGGTTTCGCATGACGGCGTGCGCGAGGAGCCACGCCGCAGGCATTCATGTTGCCGGCCGCCTAGTGGCGGTCATTGCCGGCCTGCCGCCGTCTGTCCTTTGGCAGGAGTGTCGAGCGAGTAGCGGCGGAAGAAGTTCCAGATGACATCGCTCTCGCTGAAGCTGGCAGTGTTCTTATACTCATGTCCGTAGCCGTCGAGCGAGTAGAAGTCGAACTCATATCCGCCCTCCAGAGGCAAGTAGTGGCGGCGGGTGTACACACCAGCCTTCTCCTCCACCTCGGGCACGGGATTGGCCCCGATGGCCTTCACCCAGTTGTCGACCAGCGGCTGCAGGTTGCCATACGCCACGAAGTCGTCGTTTTTGCCATGCAGGTGCATGATGGGCACCCGGCGCTTGCAGGTGTACACCGGTGTGTACTCATTGAGGCGATAGCCGCTGACCGAGGCGAAAGCAGCGAAGATGTCGCTGGCCTCATTGATGCAATGATAGGTCATCATGCCCCCCAGCGACAAGCCGCACAGGTAGACGCGCTTGCGGTCGATGCCGTAGTGCTCGCTCATGTAGTCGATGATTTTCTTGAAGAAAGCGATATCATCGTCGGTTTGTCCGCCGGCATCCCATCCGGTGTTGCTGCCGCCCCCCAGTTCGGGTCGGACCAGTCCGTCGGGGCAAGCCACGATGAAGCGGGCCGTGTCGGCCTGCACCTCAAAGCGGGCGCATTTCGCCATCGCCATGCCGTTGCCCCAACGGCCATGCAGGGCTATAAGGAGCGGTCGGTTCTTTTCGAGGTTCTGAGGCACATACACCGGGCAGTTGCGCGTAGTGCCGTTCACCTCCAGGCTGATGGGGAATCCACCATATTGTGCATATCCCCTGACTGCAGACATGAGCACAGCCACGAGCAGCAGGCTGAATATTCTTTTCATCGTTTGGTTATCGTTTTTAGTGGTTGGTTTCTATAAGCCGTTGCAAAGATACGCAAAACACTTGGCAAAATTTTATCATTTGCGACAAAATCTTCATTTGTTCAAGTTCTGATATATACAGCGCGAACCTATGATGACCATAAGACAACATAGGTTCGCGCTATATATGACGGAGGGGTCGGGATAGAAACCGGCCAACACAGGGTTGTAGTATTGGTGGGTCGGGTCGATGGCGGTGCTGAAACGTGCGTCGTTGCCAGCATACTTGAAATAGTCGAACTCGGCTGTCTGCGCCTGCACGCTTGCCGCCAGCATTATGGAAAACGATAAGATGGCAGATCTCTTCATTGTTGTAGGATTTAGAAATGACTCTGCAAAGTTATGACATCCTGCACACTTATCCGCACGCTCATGTTACCTATACTTTTCAATGAGTAACATGGGATGCGACATTTATAGCATATACTTTAACTTTCGTCTGCCCGCCCGCTCACCCCACCATGAAGCAACGCAGAAAAACGATGCGGAGCAATGGTTAAAGGACTGAATAGTTACCCGAGGGTGTTCAATATTGTAAAAAAATGAACACCCTCCTGGAGCCTTCGGCTTCGACCAATAATTGCACGAAATGTTATGATTCTATTCCTCTGTCATTGTCATGATTTGTCATCATTGTTGCCAGCAGACACCGCGCCACGTGCCACACACATGTCAGCCATAAGCCAATCGCTGTCGGGACGTGTGATAAGTCGGGCGTTATTGTACGCCATCTGCAGGGTGAAGATGGTACGCCCCACGTAGTTATTGGCGCCCGACTCTTTGTTTACGATATGTTCACATACCAGTGCCACATCGATCACATCGTTCTTCTCGAGAGCCAGCGGGAGGAGGAGCGACAGTTTGTGGTCGCTGGCATAATATACCGGAATAGCAGTCTTGTAGTTCCACGCTACGCGACTGAGGGCAACATCCAGCGCATTGCTGAAGCGTGTTGTCAGAAATTGCAGCCACTCATCGTCCTTGTATATAGCATTGGCCAACTTTTCATAGTAGGCTTTGCGCTGGGCATACGGCTTCGCTTCAGGGTTTTCGTCGAACTTAAAGCCGGGCGTTGCGCCCCGTTTGACATAGCCGATAGGCAGGCGTTCGATGTTGTCCCGGATGATGTGGGCCCAATTGAGCGTAGGACGATTCGCGTTCAAGTCATAGTACAAGTCGGCAGAACTGGTGAAATATTCGGCCCGTCGGGGTCTGTCGCGGAAGGTGGCGAAGATGCCCTGATGATAACTGTTGGCCGTATCGAACGCCACGAAAATCCATGGTTGGGTAATCGTCTTTTGTCCACCGTTGCGCTTGAAAATGGCGTATATCGGATCGTATATATTGTTGACCAGACCGGTATTGAAGATAGCATTCTTATCGTTCTGCAGTATCTTCAATCGGGGTTGGCGACCTTCCTCTTTGGCCTTCTGGCGCTCTTTGGCATCCTCGTATTGCAGACGTTCGAAAGTGTAGGAGAGGTAACTTCTGAGAATGGGTTTGCTCTTTTCGAACTTCTCATCGTAGTACCAACGCTCCTTCAAGGCGAGAGAGGCGAGGAGATTGATGGCTGCATCCCACCCTTTGAGGTAGTGCATCTTGGGTACTTGGGGAAAATAAGCAAACGCATCGAGGGCCGGACTGATGCCGTAGCCTTGTTTGGACGACTTTTCTGGCGTTTGCTTCGAAGGTGATTTTTCTTGATTCAGACTTGAGAGGTCTATCTTTTTCAGCGGCGCTGGAGCCGCAACGGCAGTCGTTGCTGGCGACGGTTTTTCCTCGTCTGACTTGTCAGTGGCTTTCATGTAGCGTATCTGTACGGGCGCTTCATGCTTGGATGCGTCACTAGTGCGGAACTCTACTTCGTTTTTCAGCAGGCACTCTATCGCCTGACGTATGCCTTTGAATCCCATTGCGCTCCATTCGTCCTTGCCGACTTTCTTACCGACTAGGGAAAAGGCGAACCATGTCTCGCTGTCTGGGGCTAGACTATTTATGACGTTTTCGAGTCGACGGCGGAATTCCTTCACGCATTTGAGTTTTTGGGGAGTGATACGGATGACCTTGTATATTTCGTCAGAGCCTTCCACTTGGAAGCATGGTTCGGTCTTTGTGTTGGGATAAAGTTCGTCCAAGGTCTTTTCCATGTCGAGCGGATCCTCACCGCGATCAGCCATCAGTTGGTTGAACTTTTGGCAGAAGTCATCGTATTTGATGTAAAAGCCGGGCAACGTAGGCATCTGAATGTAGGTGCCTTCGAGCAGATGTCGAATTTCGGTGTCTGTCATAGGTCGGGTGGTAGTTGTATTGTTTATTATTACGGATGTCGGGTGAATGACGTGGCTAAAGTACAAATAAAATCTGAGAAACTTACACCTTTGGAAGTTTTTTTTCAATGATGGAGTATTTCGATGCTCTTTTGTCAAAAACTATAGACTTCACCTTGAGCCCATGCTGCACTTTCCAATGTTATCAGTATAGCGAAATTCATGACGGCAATGCTCAGAAACTTCTACAAATTACTCATGCAGAAACTGGAAGTGGCCAAGTTCGGACTTAAAGTGACGAGCCGCATCAAAGCATTCACATTCAAGTTCATTTCCGTGCCTGCCAAATGGATAAGGACATCAAGACAGACGGTTCTTAATATCTATACGCAAAACGCAGCCTATGTCAAGGCATTTAATAAGGGAATTTGGCTAATCCATATTAATTTCTTTTAGCCAGCGTATTGTATCAATTCGCTTCGTGGGGTAAGGGGATTGTGTGCTCTTGGAGATTTGTGGTTACTGATAAAGAGACAATCTTAGGTTGTAAAAGCAAAATTCTACATCTTGGAGCAAAAATCGCGAAAAGGGACTGAGATCTGCGGATTTTAGGGAACGAACAAATTTTTCGGAGTCAAAACGAAGGAAAGAGTAGCAAAAAGGCGGTATTTTGACGGATTTATTAATGGCATCCGTTGAAGAAACAGTAAATGGCGACGTTGTTTTAGTCGTTGTAAGAAGACTGAGTAGTTACAAGGACTGTCCGAGTACATAAAAATCATTAAAAAGTTGGCACGGTTCTTGTTTATGCTTGGATAATGCAATATATTTGCAGCCATTTATAACAGACAAACAATATTAATAACGAATAAACCAAAACAACATGGAAGTACAAGAACTTGAACAGATTATCCGCCGCGGCGAAGGTGCCATGAGCAACGCCTTCCCCACCCTGATGCGCAAAGTTTACGTGTGGATGTCGCTGGCGCTGGCCATCACGGGCATCTGCGCCTACGGTGTGGCCACCAGTCCGGCAATGCTGCAGCTCATCTTCTCGAACAGCGCCACGCTCTGGGTGCTGCTCATCGCCGAGCTGGCCCTGGTGTTCTTCACCACGTCACACATCGAAGACCTGTCGCTGACCACCGCCACCACGCTGTTCATCATCTACTCGGCACTCAACGGTGTGACGCTGTCGTCGATATTCGTGGTGTTCACCTTGTCGTCGATAGCCAGCGTGTTCTTCATCACCGCAGGCACCTTCGCCGCCACAGCCCTCTACGGCTACACCACGAAGCGCGACCTGTCGAAGATCGGCAGCATCCTCTTCATGGCGCTCATCGGCCTCATCCTGGCCACTGTGGTCAACATCTTCCTGAACAACACCATGCTCACCCTCATCCTGAGCTATGTGGGCGTGATCATCTTCGTGGGACTCACCGCCTGGGACTCGCAGAAGATCCGCCAGATGCTGGCCATGCAGGGCGATGCCGGTGAGACAGCACAGAAGATGGCGCTCATGGGTGCCCTGACGCTCTATCTCGACTTCATCAACCTCTTCCTCTACCTGCTGAAGATCTTCGGCAAGCAGCGGTAGACCCGTTTCTTTTCTTGCGGCGTTGCCAAAACAGGGAAATGCCAGACTGTCACATCCATAACAGTCTGGCATTTTCTTGTTTCATGCGGGGGCAGGCCACGCCTTTATGTCACACGATTGATGCGGTGTCAGCGCACGGTGGCAGGCACCGCGTCGGGGCCACAGCCCCACTGCCGGTTGGGTTGCGCCCCCATGGTGAGCACCAGCCGTCCGCCACAGCTGATCATGTCGTGCGTGATGTAGGTGCGGTCGTAAGGCTGGCCGTTCCATGTGGCCGACTGGATATAGATGTTTTCATCGCTTGCGCCCACGGCCTCCATCTCGAAACGCCCCAGGCGCACATGGCTGAGTGAGGGCGACCCGATGACATAACAGGGTGTGCCGGGGCATACGGGATAGAAGCCCATCATGCCAAAGGCCTGCCACGCGCTCATCTGTCCGGCATCGTCGTTGCCCGAGAGGCCGCCCGGACGGTCGAGATACTCGGTGCGCAAGATCTCGTGCACCAGATACTGCGTCTTCCAGGGCTCACCCGTCCATGCATAGAGATAGGCTATGTGGTGGCAAGGCTCGTTGCCGTGCCAGTAGGTCATGCGGCCGGCGGTCAGCGCTGTCGTGTCGGCCGTGCAGAGACCGAAGAGACGGTCGAGGCGTGCCGACAGACTGTCGCGTCCGCCCATGGCCTCCATCAGGCCGCCGACATCGTGGGGCACATAGAAGGAGTAGTGTGCCACGGCACCCTCGGTGACAAACGGCACACGGCCCAGCAGGTCGCTGTTGCCGAGATAGGCTCCGCCGTCACTCTGCTTGTTTCGGTTTCGCTTGCGGCCGTTGTTCTGCAGAGGCGCATGGCGGCCGTCGGCCCAGCGGGTTGCAGGGTTGAAGACGTTGGCCCAGTTGTGTGATCGGCGCATCAGCGCCTCATGGTCGGCATGGCTGCCCACGGCCTGCGCCAGCTGGGCTGCACAGAAGTCGTCGTAGGCATACTCCAGCGTGCGGCTCACCTGCTCGCGGGTGTGGAAGGCATCGGGCACACTGTCCTCAAGCGGCACATAGCCATAGCGCAGATAGCTCTGAAGGGCGCGGCGCCCCATGCCGTCGCGGTAGACGGCAGGGTCGGCAGGGGTCTCAAAGGCGTTGCGGCGCACGCCCTCGTAGGCCGTGGCGAGGTCGAAGCCGCGCACGCCCTTCACGGCCGCATCGGCCAGGACGGCCGCGGCATGGTCGCCGATCATGGCTGCCGTGTAGGAGTTCCAACAGGGGAAGATGGGCATCCAGCCGGCAGCGCGGTACATGCGGCAGAGGCTCTGCATCATGTCGGCAGCCAGCGTGGTGTCGGCAAGCAACAGCAGGGGCATCTCTGCCCGGTAGATGTCCCACATGCTGAAGTCCATATACATCGGCCGCTGCTCACCGGCCTCCACACGTCCGTCGGCAAAGCGCGGACAGGCACGCAAGCCTTGGGCATCGGCCACATCGCTAAACTCGCGGGGCAGAAAGCTGGCCCGATAGAGTGCGCCATAGAACTGGCGCACCTTGGCACTGTCGGCATCAGTGGCCTCTACGGCACAGAAGCGCTGGTCCCACAGGGCGGCATTGGCAGTCATCATTCCCTCAAAGTCGCTGTTGCCGGCCTCAGCGGCCATGTTGCGGTCGGCCGCCTCGGCTGAGGTGAACGAGGTGGCGGCCGTCAGCACGATGGGCTGTCCGGCACGGCCACGAAAGGTGAGCCATGCCAGCGAGTCGTTGCTGCCGGCGGCCACGAGGTCATCGGTGTAGGCCAGCGACAAGTGTCCGGCAAAGCCGGCCCGCTCGCCCCACCCCTGATAGATGCGGTGAACGGGATTGCTGGCATAGACGCGGTGGTGCAGCGTGTCGAGGCGCACCGTGCCCTCATGCTCGTCGCTGTTGGGACGTATCACGAGGTGCACATCGCCGTCGGCCTCGGGGGTGATGCGCAGCATGGCCGCATGCGACAGTGCCGTCACCTCCACCCGCAGCCGCTCGCGGGGCAGCCGCACGGCATAGTAATGGGGATGCGACACCTCGTCCTCGTGGGCAAACGGGGTGCCCGCCTCATCCACGCCGAGGCGCAGCTGTCGGCCTGTCTGCGGGGTGAGGGTGAACGAGCCGTAGTCCTGTGTGCAGCCGCCCACCAGCCAGTGGCTGCAGCGCAAGCCCTGCCACAGGCTGTCGGGGTAATAATAGGGTGCCACACATTTCTGTTCGGTGGCACGTGTCTGCGGTGTCCAGAAGTTCTGGCCGTGGGGCACGAGCACGGCCGGGATGGTCTGTCCGTGCTCCTCGGAGCCTTTGCCATAGATGCCCTTCGAGCGTGTGACGGCCTGGTCGGTGCCCACCATCGTGTTGACCTCCGACACGAGGCGCAACCGCTCGAGCGATGCCATGCGGCGGTGCACAAACGCCTTCACCGAGTCCCAAGGGTAGACGTAAGGACTGTCGTCGACCGGCTGGCAGCCCGTGGCATACACCGGCCGCTCATTGTGGAGGAAAGCCACATAGACATCGCGCGATCCCTGACGCCGCATGAACACCATCTGCAGGTTGGCGCCCATGGGCACGATGCTGTCCATGCGGTCCACCTCGCCGGCCGGGCGGCCGGGCATGCCGCTGAGCTGCATCAGCGTGAGCAGGCGGTAGAGGTTGGTGTCGTGGCCAAAGCGCAGGTCGGCACCATGCACGCCGCGGGCGATGGCCTTGTCGGCGTCGGCCTCCACGTGTTGCCACAGGCTCTCGGCGCAGCGGGCCGGCACACCGTCGTTGAGCACGGTGAGGCCATTGCAGATCCACATGCGGCGGTTGTTCTGCCAGTAGAAGGCCTCAGCCTCGGCACGGGTGAACACGTCGCTGAAGGTGATGGGCAGCGGCACGTCCTGCATGTCGGTGGCGACGGTGAACAGTTCGCTCATCAGGTTGACACCGGCCGTGACCTTTGTGGGGTCGCGGAAGAGCGCCTTCAGAAAGCGGTCGGCCGTGACGTTCGCCTCTACGCGGGTGGTAGCCGTCAGGCGTTTCTCCTCGGGCGAGTCGTAGGCTATCCAGGCCATGTCGGCCGAGTCGGTGTGGCAGTTGGCCGCAACACCTGTGGCCTCCTGCAGCGAAGCGGTGAAAGCCGCCATGCTCTTGCGGCAGCGGTCGGCCACGCTGCTGCAGGCCTGCACCACCGCCCCGTCGGCAAAGACCTGCGGGAAGGCTGCAGCCATGCGGCGGGCGATGCCGCTGTGCTGGCGTGCGCCCAGCGGTGTCAGTTTGCCGCCGTTGCCACGGGCGTTGCGCCACACCTTGTCGAGGCGCTTGGCCACGCTGCGGCCCAGCGGCGTGAGGTTCTGGCGGTCGGCAAAATGGCCGATGACCCATTCGTAGCGGCTGTCGCTGGTGAGCCAGCGCGAGCCGTGACGCCCATAGTGGCTGATGTAGAACGGCTCGTAGCCGGCAGGCACGCGGAAGTCGGTGCCCGACCGCTGGGGATAAGCGTGATAGACGCCGCCCAGCTGTTCCCAGGTGGGCTGCGCGTTTGCGAAGAGCGCCGTCAGGAGGAGCGCCCACACCATTAGTGTTTTTCTCATTGCAGTGTCCAGTCTATTCCTAGTTTGTTGTTTTTCATTTTCACCACGAAGGGCAAGTCGCTGCGGCTGTCGATCCACATCTCTGTGCCGTCCTCGTCGGCCCGCACGTGGATGAGCCTCTCCTGCCGGTCCACCTCACGCCACGTCAGCCTGTCGTAGACAAAGCGGTGGTGGCGGCGCAACTGCCCGAGAGCCTTGCGCGAGATGAAGAGGAACGTGCCGCGGCATGTGTAGCTGCGCCCTGTGCGCTGCGGGCTGTCCCAGCAGAAGGCGTCGGCCTGCTCGACCACGGAGCGCGGCACGAGGTATTCGTTGCCGTGACACACCATGCGCAGGGTGTCGCCCTCAAAGGTCCATGCCAGCGGCCAGTTGCGATACTGGCGGTTGAGCACAAAGCAGGCGGTGAGCATCGGCTTGCCGCCGGGCAGCGCGATCTCGGGTGCAGGGGTTGCCGTGACGTCAGCGGCAGATGTGCCGGCGGCATCGGGGATGTGCACCGGCGGGATGTGGAGCCACTGGCCCTGTCCGGCCACGGGGTAGCGGCCCAGCATGGCCCAGATGAGCCACGACGACATGGCGCCGCTGTCGTCGTTGCCGGGCAGGCCGGCTGGCGTGTCGGAGAAGTTGGCGCGCACGATCTGGCTCACACGCGCCGCGCTGAGGTCGGGGCGCCCTATGTAATGATAGAGGTAGGGCGTGAGAAACGACGGTTCGTTGGCCACGTTGTAATGGCCGTGGTCGAAGAAGGTGTCGAGGCGGCGGCGGAAGGCTGAGTCGCCGCCACACAGCGACACGAGGCCCGGCACATCGTGGGGCACGCTGAGCGAGTATTCGGCCGACAGCGCCTCATAGAAGAAGGTGTCCCACCAGGCTATGTACCATGGTGCCACCTTGGTGTCGGGGCGATAGGCTATCTTGGGGCGGCAGACGGCAGAATGGCCCCACACCACCGAGTCGAGCCACTGGCCGTCGGCTGCGCGCGGCATGATGAAGCCGCGCATGCCCTGCCACTCATAGTCGGCACGCCAGAGGTTGCGCCAGTGGCGCGAGCGCTGCATGTATTTTTCGTAGAGGTCGGCATGTCCCAGGCCGCGCGCCACCTGGGCGATGCACCAGTCGTCGTAGCTATACTCCACGGTGCGGGTGCCGGCACGCGGTATGCCATAGGGCACATAGCCCAGGCGCTTATACTCGTCGAGACCGCCGCGCCCTTCCTTCTCGTGGTCGGCGGGCGGCACCTCGGCATCCTTGAGCATGGCCTGCAAGGCCAGGTCGTAGTCGATGCCCTGCAGGCCGCGGGCATAGGCCTCGGCAATGACCACCTCGGCGTGTGAGCCGCCCTGTGTGCGGCCGTTGCAGTCGCCGCTGCGGGCATCGGGCATGTAGCCGTCGTGCAGATAGATGTTGAGCAGCGCATTGACCATGTCGACCGCACGCTCCGGATAATACTCCATGAGCAGCGGGAACGAGGTGCGGTAGGTGTCCCAAAGGGCATAGTAGTCGTCGTAGTAGGGCAGCTGCCGGGCTGCCGGGGCTTGCGCTGCACGATAGTGTGCCGGCTCCTCGCCCGTCTTGTCGACCGGCATGAGGAGCGTGTGGTAGAGGGCGGTGTAGAACATGCGCTGCTCCTTGGGCGTGCCTTCATAGGGCACACGCGCCAGCAGGGCCGACCATGCTGCCTGCAGGGTGTCGGTCTGCGCATCAAACCCATTCGGGCTGATGTTGCGGCGCGCCTGCTCTTCAGACACATAGGAGATGCCCACCTTCAGCGTGACGGCCGGGGAGGATGGGGCCGACGCATGGCGGGCTGCAAAAAACACTTTGGCCGACAGGCTGTCGGTCATCTCGGCCGTGGCAAAGGGCACGTCGGCCTGCAGACAGAAGTAGACGGTGTAGGGGGCGCCATTGTTCCAGCCGCCACGGACAGAGGTGTGGCCCGTCAGCTCGCGGGCATTGACGAGCCGGACCGACGAGCCGACAAACTGCTGCCCCTCGCGCTTGTCGGGGATGGAGTCCATGCCGAGAAACGAGGCCACGTCGACATACAGTCCGTCGGCATGGCTGACGCGATAGAGGGCGCAACGCGCAGCGGTGGTGATCTCCGTGGTGATGCCGTTCTGATATGTGCAGCGGTAGTAGCCCAGCGACAGCTCTTCGGCCGTGCGCTGCTGGGCATAGACGGGCAGATGGCGCACACTGCCGTCGGGCATCAGCAAGGGGTGTGTGAGAGGGGTGTCGGCATGGAGGATGGGCTGTATGAGCACGTTGCCATACTTCTGGCCGCCACCGGTGCCGCTGACATGGGTCTGCGAGAAGCCCCTGACGGCCTCGGGCATGGGAGCCCATCCGGCATTGGGCATCGACAGGCAGTCGGGGCCGGGCTTCACCATGCCGAATGGCATGGACGGACCGATGAAGGTGCGGCCCAGACCCTCGCTGCCTATGCGCGGGTCTACCCAGCGGCAGAGGCCACCGTGCTCCGCCGGAGCGGCTGCCAGCGGCTGCAGCAATAGGGCAAAAAGGAAGGATAAGAGGATACGCATGTCGGGATGGGGGGATGGGGAGAGATGGGGAAAAAAGAAAAACCTCCCGCTGAGGGGGACGCCTGCAGAAGGATTGGCTCTGCACCGTCGCCGTCAGCGGGAGGATGATTATAGGTTTAGTAACCAGCGTTCTGTTTCCAGCCCGTGTTCTTGTTCAGCACACCTGTCGGGATGGGGAACACACGGCATGTCTTGTCGAAACGTGCATCCTTATAGATGCGCTTGTGGAAGCCATACTCGTCCTCGAAGTGGCCGAAGCGGATCATGTCGTTGCGACGCCAGTTCTCGTCGAAGAACTCGCGGGCACGCTCATCGTAGATCTCCTCGAGCGAGGGAGCATGACCCAGACTGGGAGCATGCACATAAGCACGGATCTGATTGAACAGGCTCTCTGCGGTGTCGCCGTTGGTGGCAGCAGCACCACGGGCAATGGCCTCAGCCTTCATCAGGATGATGTCGGCATAACGGAAGATGGGCACATCGTTGCTCTGGCAACGGTTGTTCATGAAGTCGCTGTTGGTCACAAACCACTTCACCGACTTGTAGCCCTGGCAGAAACCTTCCGTGGTGTTGCCGACGTTCAGTTTCTCCTCGCCGTTTGCAGCCAGTGTGATGTCCTTCGTCAGCGTGATGGTTTTGCCCTTGTAGTTCCAGGGGGTAGAGGTCTTCTTGTAGGTGACGGCATCATACATGTAGATGGTGCCGGCCAAGACGTGGTCCTGACGGTCGTCGGTGCTGAGCGCCATGAGACGGTCAGACATCTCGGGCGCAATGGAGAAGTTGCCACCGGCCGACTTCGTCAGCACGCAGCCATAGTAGCTGCCGCCGGCGTCATTGGCCTTACGCCATGTCAACGGACGTGAATACTGCATGCCTGAACTGCTGGCATTGTCACTAACGGCCTCATAAGGCATGGCATAGATGAAGTCCTTGATCTGCGATCCGTTGTTGGGATAGAACTTCGACAGATACGGGTCAGAGAGGTTGAACTTGCCACCCTGGATGATGTCATCGCAGAGCTCCACCACACGGTTGAGCTTGTCGTTGGTGTAGCTGGCGGCATCGTAGGCATCTACGCTGCTGGCGGTGTAGACAGGCCAGTTGATATAGAGCTTGGCCAGCAGGGCCTCGGCCATCCAGCGTGTGGGCTTGCCGTAGGTGTTGCTTGTCACATCGGTGGTGAGCTGCGGGATGATCTCCTCCAGCTCCTTGGCGATATACTGTGCCACCTCTGCACGGGGCTGACGCTTCACCTCATCGGCATCCGACGTCAGCGAGTCGAGGATAGGTGTATCACCATAGCTGTCCATCAACACGAAGTGGAAGAAGGCGCGCATGGCACGTGCCGAGGCTACGCCGGCACCACCGCTGTTGCCACCCATGTCGCGGATGGCGGTGTTGGCCTTCGTGATGCCCGAAGCCACCGACTCATACCATCCGGTAGAGGCGTCGTCGGGCGAGTAGTTGTGCTGACAGGCGTGGACGTAGGTTCCCTCATCGTAATAGTCGCCGTCAAAACTGATGCCCACCAGTTCATCGCTCGAGAGTGCCTGTGCTTCCATGTAACGGCGTCCGAACACGCCTTTCAGATGGAAATAGATATCGGCAAGCTTTGCCTCCTGGGCTATCTCCGAGGATGGATACTCGGTGTACTGTGATTCGGGGGTAGTATCCAGGTCGGTGCAGCCAGTGGTCAAGCCGAGCATGCCGGCCGCACACATGAACAATATACTTTTTTTCATATCGGAAGTCGTTTAATGATTAGAAGTTTACTTTCACGCCAACCATGTATGTACGCGTGTGGGGATATACGCTCCAACGGTAGTCGACACCGGGCGATGTGCCACCCATGTTGACCTCGGGGTCGAGACCCTTGTAACCGGTGATGGTGAAGAGGTTGTTGGCGGTGAAATAGAGTGTGGCGCTGTTGATCCAACCGTCGAAGCAGTTGCGGAAGGTATAGCCGAGCGTCAGCGTCTGCAGGCGCAGGTAGCTGCCGTTCTCTATCCAGCGGTCAGAGGGCGAGTTGGGCGAGGTGTTGATGACCTTCGAACCGTCGCTGAGCGTCACGACCTGCTCGGTGGCGAAGTCGGCGAGCACGTTCTTGGTGCCACCGGCTGAGGCCAGGTTGGTGGAAGCCATGTAGCTGGCACGTGAACCATTGTAGATCTTGTTGCCGAAGACGCCGGTGAAGAACATCGTCAGGCTCCAGTCCTTATAGGTCAGCGTGTTGTTCCAGCCAAGGTTCAGCTTGGGCTGGGCACTGCCTGTGATGACGCGGTCGCGGCTGTCGTCGGGCTGCGTGGTGGTCTCACCCGTGCGCTTGCCGTCAGCATCGTGCACGTAGTAAGTGGCCTGTCCGTTCTTGTCGAAGCCGGCAAACTCAAACGTGTAGAATGTTCCGAGGGGCTCGCCTTCGATGATGCGCTGTGTGTAGCCGTTGGCCGACACACCGGCCACCATCGGGTCGCCTTGCGTGAACTTGTCGGTGTGGTAGGTCTCGTTGGAGAGCTTGTCCACACGGTTCATGTTGTGCGAGAGGTTGATCGAGGTGTTCCAGCGGAAGGCTTTCGTCTGGATGACGTCGGCATTGATGGTGAACTCCACACCGCGGTTGGTGATCTCACCCACGTTGGCATTGATCTCGCCGTAGGGATAGACATTGGTGGAGACGGGATAGTTCCAGATGAGGTCCCAGGTCTTCTTGTTGTAGAACTCGATGGTACCGTTGATGCGTCCGTTGAGGAAGGCATAGTCGATACCCACATTGAACATGCCTGTCGACTCCCACTTCAGGTCGGGGTTGACGTTCTTGGTGGCAGCCAGTGTGCGGTAAGACGTGGTGGTTCCGTCAGCCTCGGTGTAGTCGAAGAATCCGCTGGCACCGTATGTAGCCACTGCCGAGTAGGCGCCGAAGCCCAGGGCGTTACCGCTGACACCATAGCCCACACGGAGCTTCAGGTTGGAGAACACCGTCTGGTTTTTCATGAACGGCTCCTCGGTGATGTTCCATGCAGCACTGATTGAGGGGAACGTACCCCAGCGGTTGTTCTTGCCGAAGACCGACGAGCCGTCGCGGCGGACGGTGGCCTGCAGCATGTAGCGGCTGTTGTAAGAGTAGTTGACACGTCCGTAGAACGAGATGTTGCGGATGGTCTGCTTGGTGCCGCTGCTCACAGCTGCTATGCCGTCGATGACGCTGGCGTAGGTCAGGTTGTTCCACTTCACATAGTCGTCGAAGAAGTTGTGCACGGTCAGGCCGAAGCCGTCGTTGCTGACGCGCTCCTCCCATGAGTAACCGGCCATGAGCGACAGGCTGTGCACCTTGTTGAAGGTGTGGTTGTAGTTGGCATATCCCTCGAAGGTGCTCTCCTGGTTCAAGCCTGTGTAGCGGGTAGCCTGTCCTTTCTTGCCGCTGTAGATCTCCGATGAGATAGAGTGGTACGCGTTGGTGGTGTACTGGCTGTTGGAGAACGAGTAGTTGGCGTTGAAGTCGAGGCCCTCGATGATGTGCACAGTGGCCTTGGCGGTAAACTGCTGGCGCTTCCACTGGTTGGCTTCCGTATCCTCATCAATCATGTGCAGGGGGTTGTAGTTCTTGTCCTTGCCCGTCCAGTCGATGGGGTTAAGCGGTGAGAAGTAGTTCATGGCATCCATGACCGAGGCGCCCTCGCTGTTCATGGCCACACCGGCATACTTGCCATACATCATGTTGGCACCCACGGAGAGGTCGACATGGTCTTTCAGGATGGAGGTGGTGAGCATCGAGCGCACATTCAGACGGCTCATGTTGCTGCCCTTGATGATGCCCTGACGGTTGTGGTAGCTCACGCTGGCCATATACTTGGTCTTTTCGTTGCCGCCGTTGATGTTCACGTTGTGGTTGTGGCTGACACCTGTGCGGAGCACTTCCTTCTGCCAGTCCACATTGCCACCATTGTTGTCGATATGGATGCCTGTCTCCTTGCCGAGTGTCAGCAGGCCGTCGGCACTCATCATGTCGAGGGTCTTGGCCTCCTGGTCGAAGCCTACATATCCGTTGTAGCTGACGTTGGTGCGGCCGGCCTTACCCTTCTTCGTGGTGATGATGATGACACCGTTGGCAGCCTTCGAACCATAGATGGCCGTGGCTGTGGCGTCGCGCAGCACATCGATCGACTCGATGTCGTCGGCAGCCACCATGGAGATGTCCACGCCGGGGATGCCGTCGATGACATAGTAGGGCTGCATGGCCTCGCCCGAGCGGAGCGATGAGGCACCACGCAGCGAGATGCTGGGTGATCCGTTGGGGTCGCCGGTGGAGGTCACCACGAGTCCGGGCACCTTACCCTGCAACATCTGTGCGGGGTCGGTGAACACACCCTGGTTGAGGTCCTTGGCGTCGACGGTGGTGATAGACGAGGTGACGTCCTTGCGGCGCATGGTGCCGTAGCCCACCACCACGAGTTCGTTGAGCGTCTGATCCGTCTCCTTCATCTTTGCATTCTGTCCGGGGTTGATGATCTGCGGCTCATAGCCTGTGTAGGTCACGCGCAGTTTGGCGTTGGCCTTGGTGGTGGTGAGGCGGTAGCGGCCGTTGGCATCGGTCGTTGTGCCGTTCTGCGTGCCCTGTTCGAGCACACTCACACCGACGAGCGGTTCGCCGTTGGCATCGGTGATGACACCAGTCCGCAGCCCTTGTGCCATGGCTGTGGCTCCGCAAAGCAACAAGGCAGCAGAGAGCAGCGGGCGCTGCAATCCACTCTTCAGTTGTTTCTTACCTTTTTTCATAAGCGTTCATCTGATTGGGTTATGGTTTTTGGTTGTGTAATGTTTTTAAGTTTTATCTACCTGAATGGTCTCATGAGGACATTACCGCTTATGCGGCAGCATGGTCTTTTGGGGACATTCCCGTTTGGCCGGCAGAATGGTCTCTTGAGGTCCTTCCAGATTATTTGTTTAATTGTTTTTTGCTGAGCGAGATCCATTCCGCACGCCTCCATAGTCGATGCCCGGTGCGGCCTTGACGGTCAGCCCGTCGCTGTTGACCTCCGAGGCTTTCTCCACATAGAGTCCGTAGACCTTGTCGTTGACAAAGCCCTCGCCACGGCAGGGGCGCTTGTCGTAGGTGCCGCCCTTATAGGCTGTCTGCGGGCGCAGGTCGATGTGCACGCGGTCGAGGGTGATGTCGTTGACCTTCGTGTCGGTGTCGCCGCCTATGAAGCATCCGTTCTCCGAGGTGGCGTAGATGTCGGTGAACCGTATGCGGCTCACCTCGCCCGAACGGCCATGGGTCTGCCCTGCGGGGAAGCGCCAGTTGGCATCCTTATGATTGCCGTCGGCACGCGGATAGGAGGTGACATAGATGGGTTCGGCCTTGCCCCACCACACGTCCGACCACAGGCGGCAGTCCATGACGATGTTGCTGAAGAGCACATCGGTCACCGTGCCTTCGTCGCGGTTCTGTATGCCCAGTCCGCGGTTGCTGGCAGTGATGATGCAGTTGGTGATGGCTACATTATAGATGGAGTCCATGTTCTCGGAGCCGATCTTCACGGCACACGAGCGTGAGGTCATGGTGCAGTTGGTGACGGTGATGTCGTGGCAGGAGCCATACTCGGCATACTCACGCCGGTTTTTCAGGCAGATGCAGTCGTCGCCCGAGGTGATGTGGCAGTTGGCTATGCGCACATTGCGCGAGTGGTCGACGTCGATGCCGTCGCCATTGCGTATCTTCAGGTTGTTGAGCAGGTCGATGCCGTCGATGACCACATCGTCGCATCCCACGAGGTGCACCGTCCAGTAGGCTCCCTCGCGCACGGTGATGTCGCGCATGCTGACCTTGGCACAGCCGAAGAGCGTCAGCACATGGGGACGCGGGTCGAAGGTGGTGACAGGCTTCAGCTCATAGGAGTCGCTGAGTTCGCTGCCCATGAAGGCCACTCCGTTGCCGTCGATGGTGCCATGTCCCGAGAACGCTAGGTTGCGGCAGTCCTTAGCCCAGAGCCACAGCATGCCCTCACCCTCGTTCTTGCCGAAGGCGCTGAAGTGGTAGAGGCTCTCGTCGGGGTGTGCCTTGAGCGTAGCCGTGGCGTCGAGCACCAGCTCTACGTCCGACTTCAACTGCACCGGTCCGGCCAGGAATGTGTGGTTGCGGGGGAAGTACACCTTGCCGCCTCCATCAGCGCTACACTGGTCGATGGCGTGCTGTATGGCCACAGCATCATTGGTCTGCCCGTCGCCACGTGCACCATAGGCCGTGACATCATAGACTGCAGACTGGGCCGACAGAGTAAGTCCCATTAAAAGAAATATCAGCGAAATCGCTAAGGTTCGTTTCATACAACATCTTTTGTCGGTGCAAATATATACTAAATATGTTACAAAATCGTTAACGCCGGCTGTTTTTTTTGAGAGAAAAGAAAAATTAACCTTTTTGCAACAACCGACACCCACACAAAGGCATCGTCTACTCGGCCACCACCCCACCCTGCGGGAAAAGAAATGACGGAATGCCAGAGGCTAAAGCAAAGACAAAAGAAGGGGACGGGAGAGGGGCACAAAAAAATACGCTGAAACTCATCGACGAGCTCCAACGTACACCTATGTTTAACTAAAAATCCTTTTCAAACTAAATGAAAACCTCACGGTCTCCATTGTTGTCCGTTAAACAATCTATCAATCTACCTTAAACCTAATAACTAAAAACCTAAAATCTATTACTACTAACCTAAACAATCTATTAACCTTTTGACGATGCAAAGGTACACCGAAAAACTATCAGGCGCAATACCAAAGCCTTCATTTCTTGTTATTTTTATCGTTTAATTGACCTAAATCAATCGTTGTGTGCGCACACATCATCTTTTTCGCCTATTTTCCGTGTTCGTTCGGGTTGTTTGTCGTGTTTTTATTATCTTTGCATCACACGGGGCACCCACGGGCCTTGCACAGCATGGTGCATCATGGCCGACCGCCCTCATCCTACACATTTATCAACAACCAGGTATGCGTGTACTAATCATCAACACAAGCGAAAAGACAGGCGGGGCAGCTGTGGCAGCCAACCGACTGCTCGAGACGCTCAACAACAACGGCGTGAAGGCCAAGATGCTCGTGGCCGACAAGACGACCGACAACATCACCGTGGTGCAGGCTCCGCACCGCTGGCTCAGGCGGTGGAACTTCCTTTGGGAGCGCTGGTGTCTGTTCTGGCACCTGCGGTTCACACGGAAGAACCTCTTCGATGTCGACATGGGCAATGCCGGCCTCGACATCACCCGTCTGCCGGAGTTCAAGGAGGCCGACGTCATCCACCTGGCCTGGATCAACCAAGGCCTGCTGTCGCTGGGCTCCATACGCAAGATCATTGCCTCGGGGAAGCCCGTGGTGTGGACCATGCACGACATCTGGCCCGCTGCAGGCATCTGCCACGTCACCCTGGGCTGCAAGGCATACCGCAGCACCTGCCAGGCCTGCAAGTATCTGCCTCGCCACCACACGCCCGCCGACCTCTCCACACGCATCTTCAACCGCAAGAAAAAACTCTACCGCGGCAGCGGCATCCACTTTGTGACATGCAGCAAATGGCTGGGCGAGCAGGCACGGCAGAGCGCCCTGCTCACCGGTCTGCACGTAGACACCATCCCCAACCCCATCGACACGCACGTGTTCTGCCCTAAAGACAAGCGCGAGGCACGCATGCGCCTCAACCTGCCGGTGGACAAGCGCATCATCCTCTTCGTGTCGCAGCGCGTCACCATGGAACGCAAGGGCATAGCCTATCTCACCGAAGCCATCGGCCTGCTGGCCACGCAACATCCCGAGATGACGGCCAACACGGCCGTGGCCATCCTTGGCGGACACGCCGACGAGGTGGTGGAGCAGTTGCAGTTGCCCGCCTATCCGCTGGGATATGTGAGCGACGAGCACAAGATAACCGATGTCTACAATGCTGCCGACGTGTTTGTGTTGCCCTCACTCGACGAGAACCTCCCCAACACCATCATGGAAGCCATGGCCTGCGGCGTGCCGTCGGTGGGCTTCAAGGTGGGCGGCATCCCCGAGATGATAGACCATGAGAAGAACGGCTATGTGGCCAAATACAAGGATGCTGCCGACCTGGCGGCAGGCATACGCTGGGTGCTCGATGAAGCCGACCCGCAGACACTGCGCCAAAATGCGCTGACCAAGGTGCACACCCGCTACTCGCAGCGTGCCGTGGCTATGCATTATATAGAGGTGTACAACCAGACCATGGCTTTCAAACACTATAACATCTGACCATTCCCCACACCCAACCTATGATAAAGTTTACCATCATAACCTGCACCTACCAGGCCGCCCACTATCTGCCGCGCACCGCCGAGAGCGTGCTCAGCCAGACCTATGCCGACGTGGAGCACCTCATCATCGACGGTCTGTCGACCGACGGCACCGTGGAAACGGCACGCACCTATGAGCACCGGTCCGCCCAGGCCGACAACGGGCACGAGGTCATCATCGTTTCCGAGAAAGACGGAGGCCTCTACGATGCCATGAACAAGGGCATACGCATGGCCACCGGCGAGTATGTGGTGTTTCTCAATGCCGGCGATGTCTTCCCGTCGCCCGACACGCTGGAGATGATAGCCAGCAGCATGGGCGACGGCGAACAGCTGCCCGGTGTGCTCTATGGCGACACCGACATCGTGGACGACGAAGGCCACTTTCTGCGCCATCGCCGTCTGCAACCGCCCGAGCACCTCAGCTGGCGCTCGTTTCGCCACGGCATGCTGGTGTGCCACCAGGCGTTCTATGCCCGCACCGATCTGGCCAAGGCCAATGCCTACGACCTGACCTACCGCCTGTCGGCCGACGTAGACTGGTGCATACGCATCATGAAAGCTGCCGAGCAGAAGGGGCTGACGCTAAAGAACGTGGAGGCGGTCATCGTGAACTATCTCGACGGCGGTCTGTCGGTGAAGAACCACCGTGCCTCGCTGCGCGAGCGCTTCCGCCTCATGTGCCACCACTACGGCCTGCTGACCACGCTGGCCATGCACATCTGGTTTGTGATGAGGGCCGTCGTGAAGCGCTAAGCCACGCACGCCCCACCCCACCCCTTACGCAAAAGGCCCCTTATACAAAAGAGGCCCGCTATGCAAAAGAGGCTCACTATGCAAAAGAGGCTCACTATGCAAAAGAGGCCCGCTACGCAAAAGCCCTGCAATCCTTCTGTGGATTGCAGGGCTTTTGCATGGCCGCATGTGCGGTGCATGCCGGAGGATCAAGAGTATCTCACGATCTGTCCGGTTCTGATGCGCTGGTTCTTGCGGAACCCGTTGAGACGGCAAATCTTGTCGACGTCCACATGGAGCTTGCTGGCGATGCTCTCGAGCGTCTCGCCGTTCTTCACCTTATAATATAAGCGCTCAGGCGCATTCATGGCGCTAGCCATCACCTCGTCGGCCGTCTCGCTGCGGCCCAGTTTGCCGCCCTGCACCATGTCGCGGGTGTATCCGCCGTTGCCCACCTTGCCGCGCTCGCGGGTAGCCTCGGCCGACTCATGGTCGTAGGTGCTCTTGCTGAAGACATACTGGTCGCCCGTGACATCCTGGTTGCGGAAGTCGAAGAACAGCGCCGGGTTGAGGGCCACGCCGCAGAGACGTGTCTCGAAGTGCAGATGCGAACCTGTGCTACGGCCCGTGTTGCCACCCAATCCGATGGGCTCACCGGCCCGCACCACCTGGTCCTCGTGAACGATCTGCTCAGAGAGGTGGCCATAGTAGGTCTCCAGGCCATTGGGATGACGGATGACGATGTATTTGCCGAAGCCGCCAGGGTTGTATTTCACCACACGCACCTTGCCTGAGAAGGCAGCACGGATGGTGTCGCCCACATAGACCTTGATGTCGAGACCCTTATGCTGGCGTCCCCAGCGTGCACCGAAATTACTGGTGACCACACGGCTGGGCGTGGGCATACAGAAATGGCGGAGGTCAATGGTGAATGTCTCAGGGATTTCGCTGCCGTTGCGGGTAGAGTAGTTGTCCCATTCGTCGCCATAAAGGTCGGCAGCCGGCGACTGCATGTTTTCCCGTTCTGCGAAAGTCTTGACTTCAATGGAGTCGAGCTTCTTTGCCCTTCGGTCTATCGGGGCCTGCCGGGCCAGCAGGTCTTGGCCTGCCACAGGTTCGGCCGCCAAGGCTAAAAACAATGATATTGCTAGTGTCTTTATTGTTTTTTTCAGTGTCATGAAGTTCTAATTGTATTTAGGTTGTATCCGCAGATGTGCAAGCACCGCCGGACGTGATGTCGTGCCTTGTTTCAGGGCAGACAGATGGTTTTATCAAAAGACGTTTGCAAATATAGTAAAAAAAAGTCAGTTTTTCTCCCCTTTCCCCGTCTTCCCTTGTCTAATTAACACAAATCCTAGTGTTTTTAAAAGCTATTAACAATTCCGCTATGTTTGTTTTCATCATTTAACAAACGCAAGGCTCTGTTGCCATTCACCATGCACGAGCATCTCGCTTATGCTATATAATGTGATAGATTTCGGGAAATATCCAAGCCATGCCCACCGGCTAATACCGGCATGCCCACCCTGCCGGCATAGGCTCAGGGTGCGGCAGCCGTCTGGCATCAGCTGATGGCCGACCAGTTGATGTTGGTCTTGCGCAGTTCGCGCAGCCGGTCCCACAGCATTGCATTCTCAGGTTTGTTGCAGTCGGGGTCGCCGTCGATGATGCGCTGAGCCTCGTCGCGTGCCATCTGCACGAGTTGTCCGTCGCGTGCGATGTCGGCAATCTTCAGGTCGAAGGCCATGCCGCTCTGCTGCGTCCCCTCCAGGTCGCCGGGTCCGCGGAGCTTCAGGTCAGCCTCGGCAATGCGGAAGCCGTCGTTGGTGTCGCACATGATGTCGATGCGCTTGCGCGTGTCCTGCGACAGTTCGTAGCCCGTGACGAGAATGCAGTAACTCTGCTTGGCGCCACGCCCCACACGTCCGCGCAGCTGATGGAGCTGCGACAGGCCGAAGCGCTGCGCCTCCATGATGACCATCACCGAGGCGTTGGGCACGTTGACTCCCACCTCGATGACGGTGGTGGACACCAGCATGCGCGTCTCCCCGCTGACAAAGCGGCGCATCTCCTCCTCCTTCTCTGCCGGTTTCATGCGTCCGTGCACCTTCCCCAGTTTGAACTCGGGAAACACCTCGCACAGCGCGGCATACCCGTCCTCGAGGTTCTGCAGGTCGAGCTTGGCGCTCTCCTCGATGAGCGGGAACACGAAGTAGACCTGTCGTCCCTCGTTCATCTGCTGGCGTATGCCGCTGTAGAGACTTGCCGTCTGGTTGTTGTACTTGTGCAGGGTGACGATGGGCTTGCGGCCCGGCGGCAGCTCGTCGATGACACTCACGTCGAGGTCGCCATAGAGCGTCATGGCCAGGGTGCGCGGTATGGGTGTGGCCGTCATCACGAGCACATGAGGCGGCCGTTCGCTCTTGGCCCACAGCTTGGCGCGCTGCGCCACACCAAAGCGGTGCTGCTCGTCGACCACAGCCACGCCGAGCCGCTGAAACTGCACATTGTTCTCTATGACCGCATGCGTGCCCACCAGGATGCTGACCGACCCGTCGGCCAGTCCTGCCAGCACCTCGCGGCGCCGCTTGCCCTTGACGATGCCCGTCAGCAGTTCCACGCGCACGTCCATGCCCTCAAGAAAAGCCCTCAGCGTGGCGAGATGCTGCTCGGCCAGGATCTCCGTGGGTGCCATCAGACACGCCTGGAAGCCGTTGTCGAGCGCCAGCAGCATCACCATGAGCGCCACCAGCGTCTTTCCCGACCCCACATCGCCCTGCAGCAGCCGGTTCATCTGCCGTCCGGAGCGCAGGTCGTCGCGTATCTCGTGCATCACGCGCTTCTGCGCACCGGTCAGTTCGAACGCCAGGTTCTCATGGTAGAACCGGTTGAAGAGCGCGCCCACCCGTCCGAAGACATAGCCCTGGTATTTGCGGCGATGCTCCACGGTGTAGCGCAAGATGTTGAGCTGCACGTAGAACAGTTCTTCAAACTTCAGTCGGACCTGAGCACGCTGCACATCGTCGAGCGACTTGGGATAGTGTATCTTGCGCAGCGCCTCTTCGCGCGAGATGAGGTGCAGACGCGCCACCTGCGAAGGCAGCAGCGTCTCGGGCAGCGCCCCCTCCGGGATCTTCTCCACAAGCGTCTTCGTGAGGCGAGCCACCGCATGCGAAGCCATTCCGACGTTTTTCATCTTCTCCGTCGTCATGTAATAGGGCTGCATGCCCATGTCGTCGAGACACAGGTCGGCAGCCCGCTCCATCTCGGGGTGGGCAAACTGGTAGCGCCCCTGGTAGACCGTAGGCTTGCCGAACACCACATACTCCTCGCCCACCTTGTAGGTCTTCATGGCATACTGTCCGCCCTTGAACCACACCAGGTCGGCCACACCATGTCCGTCGGTGAAGTGGGCAACGGTGCGGCGGTTGCGGCGGTCGGTGGCAGACACCTCAAAACTCAGGATCTTGCCTTTTATCTGCACGAAGGGCATGTCGCCCGTGAGGTCAGCAATGCAGTAGACCTTCGACCGGTCCACATACTTATAAGGATAATACTCCAGCAGGTCACCCCAGGTGTTGATGCCCAGTTGACTGCCCAGCGTGTCTTTCCGATGCGGTCCGACCCCCGAGAGATACATGATGTCTTGCGAAAGAATATCCATTGGCAGACGTGCGGTTACTCGTGGCTGATGATGAAGTCGGCCAGTTGCAGGTCGAAAGGCGTGGTCAGTTTGATGTTTTCGCGGTTGCCGTCGACCATGCACACCTGGCATCCCAGGCTCTCCACGACCGACGCGTCGTCGGTGAACGTGTCACGGTAAGGCTGTCGGAAGGCCTGCTTGGCAAGCGCTATGTCGAACACCTGCGGTGTCTGCACGATGCGATAGTCGGATCGCGGCACGTTGCGTCCGGCAGTGCTGCCGCCGGTGAAACGCAGCGTGTCGGTGACAGGCATCACGGGCAGGGCAGCATACTCCTCGCGTGCAGCCTCGAAGCAGCGGCCGATGGTGTCGGCAGAGACGAAGGGGCGCACGCCGTCGTGAAACCCCACCACGCCGTCGTCACCGTCGGGCACGAGGGCCAGTCCGTTGCGCGACGACTCGAAGCGCGAGGCTCCGCCATCGGCAATGTCGTGCGCAATGTCGAAGTGGTGTTCGGCGCACAGCCGGTGCCAGTAGTCCTGCTGATCGCAAGGCAGCACCACGATGATATGGAGTGCAGGGTCGTAGTTGTGGAAACGCTCTATGGTGCGCATGAGCACCGGCTTGCCGCCCACGGGCAGAAACTGCTTGGGCAGGTCACCGCCCATGCGTGTGCCCTTCCCCCCTGCCACAATAATGATATGGTCCATGGATGTGGATTGAAGGTTACTGACCGCTGATTACTTGTCGCCCATCAGATGGGTGTACATCATGCCCTGCTGCATGTCGCTCACGGCATCTTCGCCGACAAAATAGCCCAGTATGCGATAGGCATAGGGCAGCGTGGCAGCAGGTCCCTCGCCGGTGATGACGAGGCCGTCCTCCTGATAGAGTGCGGCGGTGTAGACAGCCCCCGTGAGGTATTTCTCGAAGCCGGGATAGCAGGTGGCCTTCTTGCCCTCAAGCAGGCCGATGGATCCCAGCACCATGGGCGCTGCACAGATGGCTCCCACGCGCCGTCCGCCGGCATGCTGGCGCAGGAGTGCCTGGCGCACCCCCTCATGGGCGTTGAGGTTGGCAGCGCCGGGCATGCCTCCGGGCAGCAGCAGCATGTCGGCATCGCTGAAGTCGCCGGCCTCGTCGAACAGCAGGTCGGCCTTCACCGTCACGCCATGTGCCGACTCCACCCACTCCGTGCCGCTGATGCTGACGGTTTTCACCTCTACCCCTCCGCGACGGAGGATATCCACAGGAGCCAACGCCTCGATCTCTTCGAAGCCATTGGCAAGAAATTCATATACTTTTGCCATGATAAGATGATTTATTTCGATAAAAAGCAGTATTTTTGCATAAGATAGGCTATAGCTCGCCCGCCGCCAGCGCCAGGTGCCCTCAGCGCTTGCCGCCGCCGGGCCCACACACCGAAGGGGGGTTGTTGTTGCAAATTTACAAAAAGTTTGCCATTCCCCATCGGTTTAGGTAGATAAAGAAGATTAAAAAAAGCGATAAACGATGACTCAGCAGCATTTGCGTTTTGCCCTTTTCGGCAACGAGTACCAAGTAAAGAAGTCGGTAGCGGTGGAACAGACCATCAACGCCCTGCGCGCCCGTGGTGCCGAGGTCTACATAGACCGTCCGTACCACAACTTTCTGGAGCGGCAGGCAGGCCATTACGTGTGGTGCTCGGGCGTGTTCGACGACAGCTCGTTCAGTGCCGACTATGCCGTGTCGCTGGGTGGCGACGGCACCTTTCTGCGCGCCGCCGGCCGTGTGGGCGAGAAAGGCATTCCGGTGCTGGGTGTCAACATGGGGCGTATGGGCTTTCTGGCCGATGTGCTGCCCACCGATGTGGAGCAGGCGCTCGACGAGATCTATGCGGGCCAGTGCCACATCGAGGAGCACACCGTCATCCAGATAGAGACCGACGGCGACCCCATCAGCGGCAATCCCTTTGCCCTGAACGACATTGCCCTGCTGAAGCGCGTCGACGCCTCGATGATCACCATCCGCTGCACCGTGGGCGGCGAATATCTCACCACCTACCAGGCCGACGGCCTCATCGTGTCGACACCGACGGGCTCCACGGCCTATAACCTCTCCAACGGCGGTCCGATCATTGTGCCGTCGGCCGACATACTGTGTCTCACCCCCGTGGCACCCCACAGCCTCAACATACGACCGGTGGTCATCAAGGACGACAACGTGGTGGAGCTGCAGGTGGAGAGCCGCAGCCACGACTTCCTGGCGGCTGTCGACGGCCGCTCGGAGACGCTGCGCGAGGGCACCAAGGTCACCATCCGCCGGGCACCCTACAAGACGAAGATCGTGAAACGACGGGCGTCCAGCTATTTCTCTACGCTCCGCGACAAACTCTCGTGGGGCGCCGACCAGCGCTGACCGCCACCGGCATCGCGCCGGCCCTCCTCATCTTATGATATAACCCTAACGCCCATTATAACATAACCCTAACGCCCACTTTCCGACCCGCATGAACATCAAAAGACTGCTGAAGATACCTCCATCGCGCTACAGCGCACGCACCATCATCTGCTGGCTGTGGCAGGCCTGGCGCGGCAACCGCCTGCAGGCCGTGCTCAACGCGCTCATCGACCTGGGGTCCGTGGCCGTGTCGCTGGCACAGGTGTGGGCCATCCAGCATGCCATCGACGTGGCGTCAGGGGTGACCCGCGGCTCGCTCTATGCCTCCGTGGCGGTGATGGGCGGCCTGATCATCTGCAACTTCGGCCTCAACATTGCCAGCACCTGGGTGCGCAGCCTGCTGGGAGTGAAGGCGCAGAACCGCATGCAGCAGCGCATGCTCGACCGCATACTGCGCTCCGAGTGGAACGGGCGCGAGCGCTACCACTCGGGCGACGTGCTCAACCGCCTGGAGCTCGATGTCAACAATGTGGTGGGGTTTCTCACAGAGACCATCCCGTCGACGCTGTCGGTGATAGCCCTGTTCACGGGTGCCTTCTGCTACCTGCTGTCGATGGACACCGTGTTGGCGCTCATCACCGTAGCCATCATTCCGGTGTTCACGGCGTTCAGCAAGATCTACATGGGACAGATGCGGCGCCTCACCCGTGAGGTGCGCTCATCCGACTCGAAGGTGCAGAGCGTGCTGCAGGAGACCATACAGCACCGTGTGCTCATCAAGACACTCGAGAACGACGACGCCATGGTGGACCGCCTGGAGCACACGCAGGGCGAGCTGCGCCGTCGTGTGGTGCGCCGCACCATGTTCTCGGTGTTCAGCAACCTGGCGCTCAACTTCGGATTTGCGCTGGGCTACCTCGTGGCCTTCCTGTGGGCTGCCGTGCGCCTGTCGCAGCACACGCTGACGTTTGGCGGCATGACAGCCTTCCTGCAGCTGGTCAACCGCATACAGAGTCCGGCGCGGTCGCTGACCAAGCTGGTGCCGGCCTTCGTGTCGGTGTTCACCGCCGCCGAGCGCCTCATGGAACTGGAGGAGACGCCACTGGAAGAACAGGGCGCCCCCATCAGGCTGACAGGGCCTTGCGGCGTGCGCCTCGAAGGTGTGGGCTATGCCTACGACGAGGCCGACGGACCGGTCATCAGCGCCCTCAGCTTCGACTTCCGCCCCGGCTCATGCACGGCAGTGCTGGGCGAGACGGGAGCCGGCAAGACCACCCTCATCCGCATGATCCTGGCGCTGCTGCGCCCCCAGCAGGGGCGCGTGGTGCTCTACGATGCCCAGGAGAGCCACGACCTGTCGCCGCGCATGCGCTGCAACTTTGTGTATGTGCCGCAGGGCAACACGCTCATGAGCGGCACCATACGCGACAACCTGCTCATGGGCAACCCCGACGCCAGCGACCAGCAGATGCGCGAGGCGCTCCACACCAGTTGTGCCGACTTCGTGACCGACCTGCCCGACGGCCTCGACACGCTCTGCGGCGAGGCGGGCAGCGGCCTCTCCGAGGGTCAGGCGCAGCGCATAGCCATAGCGCGGGCGCTGCTGCGCAACCGGGCGGTGATGCTCTTCGACGAGGCCACCTCTGCCCTCGACCCCGACACCGAGCGCCAGCTGCTCCGCAACATTCTGGCCTCGCACGACAAGACGGTGATCTTCATCACCCACCGGCCGGCCGTGGTGGACTATTGCGACCAGACGCTGCGCATCGACAGGCTGTGAACTACAGCATTTCGGCCGGGATAACCGGCATCGCACCAGCCTGCGTGCAGACGTATGCGCTGACCTCCACGGCTTTCTGATGAGCCTCGGCCACGCTCTTGCCCTTCAGGATGTTGGCGCAGAACGTGCCGGTGAAGCTGTCGCCGGCCCCCACGGTGTCGACGACGTCGACCTTTGGAGTCTCCTGGAACGACACGTTGCCAGGGGTGAAGACATAACTGCCGTTCACACCGCAGGTGAGCACGAGCATGTCAAGGTTATACTTGCCGAGGATGAGCCAGCACTTGTTCTCGATGTCAAGACCGGGATAGCCGAAGAGACGGCCAATGGTGACGAGTTCCTCATCGTTAATCTTCAGTACGTTGCAGCGCTTCAGGCTCTCCTGGATGACTTCCTTGGTATAGAAGTTCTGGCGGAGGTTGATGTCGAAGATCTTGAGGCAGTAGTCGGGCGTGTATGCGAGAAACTTGTAGATCGTCTCGCGGCTCACCTCGCTGCGCTGTGCCAGCGAGCCCCAGCAGACAGCCCCAGCATTGATGGCGATCTCGCGCAGTTGGTCGGTGAACGGGATGTTGTCCCATGCCACGCCCTGCTTGATGTCGTAGGTGGGCACGCCCTCAGCGTCGAGCACCACGTCTACCGTGCCCGTGGGGAATGGCACGCGAGGCATCACATAGTGCAGCCCCTTCTCTTCGAGCTTGGCTGCCGTTTCGTCGCCGAGCGCATCGTCGCCGAGCGCACTGACAGCCACCGACGTCATGCCGTGCTGACCAGCGTGATAAGCGAAATTGGCAGGTGCGCCACCCAGTTGCTTGCCTTCCGGCAGTACATCCCACAGAGCCTCACCAAGGCCCACGATGTATTTTCCGTTGATTTGATTGATTTCCATTGTGGCTAGGATTGTTGTTTAGTTATTTTTTGATGTTGACTTGTTCAGGTTTTCCTTCGGCCGCAAAAGTAGTAATAATAGGTGGAATGTGAATTGAAAAAATCGTTCATACGGCTACACTTTTGATACATGCAACATATTTCATGCACCATGAACGATTTTTTATCTACCTCTATATTACATGTTTACTAACTTTGCGTCAGAAACCGACAATGCAACGTTTAATAAACCATAACTAAAACAAAAACAACGTATGACTAGCCTTTCAAGATTTCTCATGGGGTCGGCTCTCTGCGCCGTTTGCACAGTAGCCAATGCCCAAAATTCGAAAGTAAGTGGCGTCGTTATTGACCCTTCGGGCGAAACGGTAATCGGAGCCACTGTGAAAGTGAAGGGTGCTAACAATGGTACCGTTACCGACATCGACGGCAACTTCCAGCTGGATGCCGCTCCTGGTTCCACCCTCGTCATTTCTTATATTGGCTACATGCCAGCCGAGGTGAAGGCCGGCGCCAATATGAAGGTGTCGCTGAAGGAATCGGCCAGCAACCTGCAGGAGCTCGTCGTTACGGGTTACACCACCCAGCGTAAGGCCGACCTGACAGGCGCCGTGAGCGTGATGGACATGAAGGAGCCTGTAAGTGCAGGCAGCCCCAACATGCTCAACTCCATGCAGGGCAAGCTCGCCGGCGTGCAGGTTGTCACCGACGCAGCTCCCGGCAGTGGCAGCTCCTCCATCCGCGTGCGTGGCATGAGCTCCATCAATGGTGCCAGTCCGCTGCTCATCGTCGACGGTGTCGCCACAACGGAGAACCTCAACTCCATCAACGGCGCCGACATCGAGAGCATCCAGGTGCTGAAGGACGCCTCGTCCGCTTCTATCTACGGTTCGCGTGCTGCCAATGGTGTCATCATCGTGACCACCAAGCAAGGCAAGGGCGGCAAGCTCACCGTGAACGTCAACTATGCTGCCAGCCTGCAGACCGTGGGAAACACCTACGACATGCTCAACACGCAGGAGTGGGGCCAGGCTTACTGGACAGCAGCCAAGAATGCCAACATCACACCATCGCACCCATACTACGGCAGCGGCGAGACTCCTGCCGTGCAGAACGGCGTTTCCGACACCGACTGGCAGGATGAAGTATACCACTCTGCCTGGACCAACAACCTCTCGGCCAGCGTTGCCAACAGCAGCGACAAGGGCAGCGTGATGTTCTCTGCCAACTATATCAACCAGAACGGTCTGATAGACCAGACCTTCTACCGTCGCTACTCAGCCCGCCTGAATTCGACCTACAACATCTCAAAATACTTCAAGGTAGGCGAGAATCTCATGATAGCCAAGTTCTCCGACCGTGGCTGCACCACAGGCAACGACCGTGGCATTCCTTACACCGCCATGCGCCAGCACCCCGGCCTCTCGGTCTACAATGCCGACGGCAGCTTCACCAGTCCTATGACAGAACTGTCTTCCGACTATGCCAACCCCGTACAGGAGCTCTACAACGCTCGCGACAACTCCAACGACAGCTGGCGCATCTTTGGCAACGCCTATCTGGAGATCACTCCCATCAAGGGCCTCAGCCTGAAGACCAACTTCGGCCTTGACCACTCGCAGTATATCAACAAGACGCTCACACGCAAGGTGCTCAGCTCGGACGTCAACTCCATGAGCCGCGCCTACGGCCAGGGCGACACCTACACCTGGACCAACACCGCCAACTATAACACCACTATCAACAGCGACCATCATCTCAATGTGCTGCTGGGTACCGAAGCCATCAAGTACACCTACGAGGGTCTGAGCGCCATGCGCAAGAACTATGCCTTCGAAGATGTAGACTACATGCAGATCGACACTGGCGAGGGAACACAGACCAATGGCGGCGGCAAGACACAGTGGGCACTGTTCTCACTCTTCGGAAAAGTCGACTACAACTATGCCGACCGCTACCTGTTCTCTGCAACACTCCGCCGCGATGCCACCTCACGCCTCTTCAACGGCAAAAACTCGGGTGTGTTCCCTGCTTTCTCTGCTGCATGGCGACTCTCACAGGAGAAGTTCTATCCGCAGAACGACATTGTCAACGACGTCAAGGTGAGAGCAGCATGGGGCCAGAACGGCAACTCCGCCGTGGTGAGCGAATATGCCACATATTCCACCTATGTCTTCGATACCGGCAACGGTGCCTACGACATCAACGGAACCAACACCGGCATCTCCAGCGGCATCAAGGTGGGCTCCACCGGCAACACTGACCTCAAGTGGGAGACCACCACACAGACCAACCTCGGTTTTGACCTCTACATGCTCAACAACAGCCTTACCGTCTCTTTCGACTACTATTGGAAGAAGACCAAGGACATGCTCACCCAGCCGCCCGTGCTTGCCGTAGCAGGTGAGAACGCAGTGAGATGGATGAACACCGGCGACATGAAGAACACCGGTTGGGAACTCACCGTAGGCTACAACAGCCCACAGTATGGCGACTGGTCGTGGAACGGCAACTTCAACATCTCACGCTACAAGAACGAGGTGGTGAAACTCAACAACTTCGTCAGCACCATCGGCAGCGAGATCCGCCTCATGGAAGGCCAGCCCATGGGTGTCTACTACGGCTACGTGGCCGACGGACTCTTCAAGAGCCAGGAGGAAGTGGCCAACCACGCAGAGCAGCAGGGCAAGGACCTCGGACGCATCAAGTACCGCGACCTCAATGGCGACGGCAAGATCACCGAAGCCGACCAGTGCATCATCGGCGATCCCAACCCCGACTTCAGCATGGGCCTCAACCTCAGCGTGACATGGAAGCGCCTCACCCTGAGCGCCTTCTTCACCGGCGAGTTTGGCTTCGACATCTACAACACCACAAAGCGTCAGCTCCACTTCATGAGCTACGGCGGCACCAACACCAACCGCAGCAAGGATGTGCTCAACGCATGGAGCGAGACCAACCCCAACTCTTCTATCCCGGCCCTCTCCCTCAATGACAACAACAATGAGACACGCATGTCTACCTACTACGTAGAGGACGGCTCATATATGAAGATGAAATACATCAAGTTGCAGTACGAGCTGCCTTCCAAGTGGCTCAAGGCCATCCACGGCACCTCGCTGAGCGTCTACGGACAGATGGAGAACGTGTTCACCATCACCAGCTACTCAGGTCTCGACCCAGAGCTTCCTCTCGGCACCTACGGAGCACGTGTGGACAACGGTCCCTACCCGCGCTCACGCACCTTCACTCTCGGACTGAACCTGCAGTTCTAAGCAACACGACAGTATAATACATTATTATATATACAACACACTATGAAAAAGTCAATTAAATTCAGATATATGGCCCTCTCGGCAGCCCTGATATGCGCTTCGTCATCTCTCGTGTCTTGCGACGATTACCTCGACCTCAAGCCACAGGGAGCCTTCACCGAAGCCCAACTCAGCGACGACTCCGTAGACGGTCTGCTCACAGCAGCATACGCTGGTCTCGAGGCACACTTCTTCGGCAACAACGAGAGCTTCTCGGGCCCTGCCACCAACTGGGTGTTCGACGTGCGCTCTGACGACGCAGTGAAAGGCGGCGACGGTCTCTCGATGGAGCAGAACATCCACCTGCTCGAGATCTCAAACATCACCAGCGACAACGCTACCTGTCTCTACAAGTGGGAGAACGACTACTACGCCATCTCACGTGTGCACAAGGCAATGAACGCCATCGACCTGGCCGACATCAGCAACAAGGATGCCCTCAAGGCCGAACTGAAGACGCTGCGCGCCTACTTCTACTTCGACCTCATCCGCATCTTCAAGAACATCCCTTACTTCACGGAGAACGAAGACCCTAACGGCAAGACCAACGACGAGTACACGCGCGAGCAGATATACAAGTTTATCGCCGACGACCTCGAGAGCGCCTACGAAGTGCTGCCAGAGAGCCAGGCTTCTGCAGGCCGCGTAAACAAGTATGTTGCCGCCGCCATCCTCGCAAAGGTATATGCCATGACCTCCGACTGGGCAAACGTGGAGAAATGGGCAAAGGTGGTCACCGGCTGTGACAAGTATGCCCTCTACGACAACTATCTCGACATGTCGAAGATAGAGTTCAACAACAAGAAGGAGGCTATCTTCGCAATACAGTTCTCTACAGCCAACGACAACGCCCACATCAACTGGTCGAACCTGCTCAACACCACATACTCTGAAGGCAACCTCTTCGGCAACGGCGACGACTTCTTCCTCGCCAGCCAGAACCTCGTCAACGCGTTTGCCACCGACGAGAACGGCCTGCCTTACCTCGACGGTTCGGAGCACTACGTGAAGACCACCGTCTCCGGCGAAGGCAACTACGAAGGCAATGTCGACCCACGAGTAGACTTCACCGTTGGCCGCCTCGGCATGCCGTTCAGAGGTCACACGTACAACATGAACTGGTGCCGCGCCTACAACACCTATGGTGAATACTCGGGCAAGAAAGGACTTATCGACCCAAGCTCAAGCAACATGGTGCAGGGATTCCCCTGGGGCGCTTCCAGCCTCAACTTCAACCTCATCCGCTATGCAGACATCGTGCTGCTCGAGGCTGAAGCACTCATCGAGCAGAACAAGGACCTCGACAAGGCACGCGAGCTCATCAACTCCGTCCGCAAGAAGGCTGCACGCAGCGTAGACGGCAACTACACTCCGGTTGATGTCGACCCGATGGCTGCCAGCTACAACGTGGGAACCTATCCTGCCGCCAACTGGACCCAGGACTATGCACGCAAGGCCGTGCGCATGGAGCGCCGCCTCGAACTTGCCATGGAAGGCCACCGCTGGTTCGACCTCGTAAGATGGGGCACAGCCGTTGAGACCGTCAACAAGTACATGCAGTCAGAGAAGCAGTATCACACCTACTACGAAGGTGCCGCCATCTCTGAGGACGAGATCTACCTGCCCGCACCCTACGACGAGGTGAACAACTCGCAGGGGCTCTACAAATAACTTCTTTCATACACCAACATTATAATTAAAGAATAACGTTATGAGAAAATCAATATACAGCATCCTGGCCACCGGCCTCGCATGCCTCGCCTTCACCAGTTGCTCTGACGTGGAAATACCTGAGGCCATAGCTGCTCCGACGGTAGAGAACCTCACAGCCCAGACCGAGAGCCGCGACGTGACACTCAGCTGGACCCTTCCTGCCGACGACACCAAGCAAGGCGTCAGCATCTACCGCAACAACACGTTGCTCGAGACGCTCGGTCTCGTGAGCACAGCGTTCTTCGACATGCAGCCTGCCAAGACCGACCTGCTCTACACCGTAAAGGTGAACTATGCCGACGGCAGAATGTCGGAAGGCAACACCGTGAAGGTGTACCTCGACGTAGAGCCTGCCAAGGTGGCAATGCTCTTGCCCTCCAACGACGCCGCTACGCTCGATGACGACGAGAGCGCTGCCATGGAGTGGTTCAAGAGGACCTACGGCGACAAGGGAGCGGTCATCACTCCTGCCGACGTGAAGGCCATGAGCAAGATCGACCGTGCCAGCTACAGCATGATATGGATACAGATCGACCGCGTGGGCATCGGCTATGGCGTAGACAATCTCCCGGCCGACATCATCGACAGCGATGTCATTGCAAAGCTCAAGCAGTATGCCAAGGCTGGCGGCAACCTCTTCCTTACCAAGCACGCCACACAGCTCACCACCGCGCTGGAGCGCATCGACGGCAGTCTTGCACCGGGCCTCTTCGGCAGCGGCGAAGGCGGTCAAGGCTCTGACATCTGGACCACCAATGCTGTCATCGGCAGCAACTGCGATCCGAAATACGACCATCGCTCACATGCTGCTTTCCAAGGTCTGGAAGTGCTGCCTGCCGGCGACCCCATCGACAACTACGACCACGAGTCTTACCCCATCGAGGGTCCCGGCTTCCGCGAAGACCACAACTGCATGTGGGACCTCAATGCCTACGATCTGCCGACAAAGGTGCCTACAGCCAAGAACGTAGTGGCTGCCTTCGAACAGCTCACCGGCTGCTCCGTGCTCGCCACCTGGGGACACGTGACAGACTACTGCTGCGCCGGCATCATCGAGTTCAACCCCACGGCCGACTATAAGGGCAAGACCCTCTGCATAGGTCTCTCTGCTTACGAGTTCAACCAGAACTCCGGCACCAACCAGTACCAGGGCAACATTGAGCTCCTCACCAAGAACTGCATCGATTATCTCGCACAGTAACATTTGCACTATAGGCAGGTTCCGAACGCAACAGGTTTGGAGCCTGCCGTCAGTCCGCTTAAGAATTGCTAATAACTCAATCTGAACACTCTATGAAATCATCAAGCAAACACATCCTGACAAGTTGCCTCTTTGCTCTCCCCGTCATCGCTGATGCCCAGGTGGTGAAGTTCCCCATGGAGGTGACGCCTGCCGGCACCATCGAGGAAACGGTGAGCGGAACGAGCAGCGCCGTCAACGGCGCGACGGCACCCGTTGTTGCAGACGGAGCCAAAGGCAAGGCATGGCGCCTCGACGGATACTCCTCATACGCCAAGGCCACCATCGACCCCGCAAAGTTTGACGGCCAGGAGCAGGTGACGCTCTCGCTGTGGGTGGCACCCGAGTCATATCCCATGATGCGCATCGACGAAGACGGCGAATGGTTCACCACCATCGTTGGCAACCAGAACGCTGCCACCTCCGGCGACAAGGGCTTCGCCTTCACGCTGGGCAACCGGGGCACCTATGGCTTCAGCTGCTACATCAAGGGCTTCAAGGTGGAGATCACAGCCAGCGAGAAGTTGGCCCGCTACCAGTGGAACCACCTCGTGGTGACCGTCGACGGCACCAACGGCAAGTGCATCACCATGTATAACAACGGCAAGCAGGTGGCTACCAAAAAGACCGGTGCCACCAAAGGCTTCAACGGCGGCGGCAGCGAGCTCTACATCGGCAAGGCACCTGCAGAGCAGCAGTCGGGCTACTTCCATCTCAACACCTTCAATGGCTTGATTGATGATTTCGAGATATACACCGGAATAGAGAGCGACCTCATCAACGCTACTTGCACCGATGCTCCGCAACTGGCTTACTCTGCCAACCGCTATGCCGGCGACATCCTGCGCCCGGCCTTCCACGCAATGCCTTCCGCCGGATGGACCAACGAGACGCACGGCGCCGTGTACTACAACGGCAAGTATCACGTGTTCTTCCAGAAGAATCCTAACGGCCCTTACATGGCGCGCCTCAACTGGGGACACATCACCAGCACCAACCTCTACGCTTGGCAGGAGGAGCGCACGGCCATCAGTCCGGCAGAGTCGTACGACTTGAAGGGATGCTGGTCGGGCTGCGTCTTCACCGACGACGAGCTGACTGGTGGCAAGCCAAACATCTTCTACACGGGCGTCGACTATGCCAAGGCCATGATAGCACAGGCGCAGCCGGCAGACGACGACCTGCTCGTGTGGAACAAGATGGCTGACAACCCCGTCATCAACGGCAAGCCCGGCGGACTGAGCGACGACTTCCGCGACTGCTACGTCTTCCGCAACGGCGACAACGTCTACATGATAGTAGGCACGTCAAAGAACGGCGTCGGCGCTGCTACGCTGCACAAGTACAACAAGACGACCGGCACCTGGAGCAACAACGAAGGCGACATCTTCTTCAGCGGCGCCAATGCTTCGCAGGCTGGCACCTTCTGGGAGATGCCCAACATGACGCAGATGGGCGACAAATGGCTCTTCACCGTCACACCGCAGAACACCGCATCGGGTGTGCGCACCCTCTACTGGACCGGCACCGTCAACAGCGACGGCACGTTCAAGGCTGACAGCAACACGCCAAAGACCGTCGAGATGGCCGGCTTCACAAAAGACGGCTACGGTCTCCTCTCTCCCACCATCTTCAAGAAGGACGACAAGGTGCTGATGCTCGGCATCGTGCCCGACAAGCTGGCTTCGGAGCACAACTACAAGCTCGGCTATGCACACACCTACAGCCTGCCACGCGAGATAGCTCTCGATGCCAACGGCAACCTGGTGCAGAAGCCATACAGCGGGCTCACCGCCATGCGCACTGCAGCATCGTTCGAGAAGACCGACATCACGCTCAACGGTTCGCAGGACCTCTCGCCCGTGGAAGGCAGAAGCATGGAGATGAGCGCCACGTTCACGGCCGGCAGCAGCGACTTCGGGTTCACCTTCTTCGGCGACGGCAGCAAGCAGGCCACGCTGACCTATTCTCCCGCTACAGGCTCCGTAAGACTGGATGCTTCCGGCATCAGTCGCATCGTGCAGGACAACGCCTTTGGCGGTGTCTACCAGCAGACAGTGGGCGCCGTCGCTTCAGGCAACGAGGTGAAGCTCACGGCATACGTTGACCATTCCATCGTCGACATCTTCGTCAACGACACCTACGCCGCTTCGGTAAGAGTCTTCCCCACCGACGAAAGTGCTGTGAAGGCTACGGCGTTCGCGTCAGGAGAGACAAAGGTGAAGTCGCTGAAGGCATACATCCTTGACGCCAGCGCCTCCGACGGCAAAGGCGACGGCACCGGCATCGGCAACGTGACAGAAGGAACGGCAGGACCGTGCAGCATGTATTGCATAGACGGCACATTGTATTATGACATGCCCGCCGAAGGCTGTTCGCTCGCTGTCTACGACACGCTCGGAAGAAAGCTTCAGGAGGCCACCGGCCTCGCAAGCACCGGCAGCCTGCCGCTCTCTGCCAAGGGTGTGCTCATCGTGAAGACTCTCGGTGCAGACCGCACGCCTGTCGTGACAAAGAAAATCGTAAACAGAAGATAACTCCTACCTAATCCCTATATCTATGAATAAGAAGAAGAACCTCGTGGCCCTCATGGCCATGCTGATGCCGGCAACTGCAATGCTTGCCCAGCAGACGCAGTTTCTCAGCAACAACCATTGCATCTACCGCATCGGCGAGGAAGGCAAACAGATGACATACCTGCTGCTCCCCGTGCAGGAGAGCGCCGAGATGGCCAACGTCAAAGTGGTGGCCGGGCAGAAGCAGCAGAAGACTTTCAATATCAAGCTGGCGGCAAGCCACATCGACTACTACGTGCCGCTGCTCCTCGAAGAATTCAAAGACCAGAAGGGCGTGATGCTCGACATCCACGTCAACGGCACCTACCGCAACGACGGCGACCTGAAGGGCT
>CAVAXH010000003.1:0-40318 GCA_963592505.1 Bacteroidaceae bacterium | reverse complement strand
TTGACGGGTGCAAAGGTATAGGCATTGCCGACAATGTCCAAACAAAGTGCAAGAAAAAACGCTCTAAACGTAAATATAAAACCTCGAAAACTTACCAAATTCCGTAAGTTTTCCGAGTTTTCGTGACATAATGATAGTTAAAGAGGGTATGTGGCTGTCGTTTTGTAAAGTGTCTGCGCGCCTTCTGCGGTCGTCTGGCTGCTGCCCGCGCCCGCGGGGTGACAAATGTGGCGTTGTGCTCAGATGGTGGAAGGATGGCATTTTATAGCCCGTCTATACAGGCAGGGTAGGGGGGACTGCAGTCGTTAGTCCCTTGCACTGCAGTCCTAAGGCCCCCAAACTCGGGTCCTAAGGCCCTTAGGACTGCAGTGTTAGGCCCTTAGGACCGCAGTGTTAGGGCCTTAGGACTGGAGTGTTAGGGCCTTAGGACCCAACCGCTCCGCACTTCTTGGTCGGACAAGCGACATGCAACGTGATAAAAGGTATCACGCACTGGTCATGTTTGCCACATCGGCAATGAATTGTGCAGGCTGAAATGAAGGAAGTGCTGCAGCGCTCACCTGCACGAAAGCCTGTTCCGCCCATGGGTCTTTATCCCCGTTCCAGATATTCGCGCGGCGTCATGCCAAACTCTTTCTTGAAACATGTGGCAAAGTATTTTGGGTTGGTATAGCCCACGCGCGTGGCCAGTTCGCCGATGCGTATGCCCGGCTCTTGCGTCATGATCTGGCAAGCCGCCTTCATGCGCATGCTCCGTATGAACGAGGTGGAGTCCATGCCCGTGAGGGCTTTCAGCTTGCGATAGAGCGTGGCGTGTGAAGCCCCCACCTCGTCCATCAGCACGCGATGGGTGTAGTCGGGGTCGGCAATATGCCTGTTGACCGACTCCGTGCACCGTCGCAGAAAGTCCTGGTCGGTCTGCGTCATCTCCTTGGCCTTGCGCATGGCCTCGCTGAGCGAGTCGTCATCGTTGGCACTGACCATGCGGTTCATGGCGTCGAGCAGCTGGTCGGTGTGGCTGGCGAGCATGTAGACCGTGGCCTGCAGCGTCGGCCGCACGCGCTGCTGCAGGTCGTGCGCCAGTTCGCTCACGAGCGTCACGGGGGTCATAAACTCGTGGATGACGCGTGTGTAGAACTGCGTCATCTTGGCATACTGCTCATCGACGTTGCGTTTCTCGATGGCCATAATCTCCAGTTGGTGGTGGGCGCGGCGCCGACGGGCACGGCTGCTGGCGAAGGCATAGGCCATGCCGGCCATCAGCAACACGTATAGCACCTTGGCCCACCAGCGCCACCACAATGGTTGCATGATCTCAAAGCGCAACGTCTGCAGACCGTCATAGTCCTTGCGGCATGGGTCATAGACACCATAATATAAGGTGTAGCACCCTGGCTGCAGTTGATTGTAGCGAATGCTGTTTTGTCCCAAGTCGGTCAGCTGGTATCCGGTGTCGGCTCCCGCAAGTTTGTAGACATAGCGCACCGATGTCTCCTCACCATAGTCGAACGTGGTGAACATGACGGTGATGTCGTTCTGCCGGTGGCTGAGGCTGATGCGGCCATCATGCAGCAGCGCGCCGCCGTGGGCCACGCTGTCGTAGAGACTCGTCATCCCCACTTCAATGTCGGCGATGGCGGTGGTCTTTGGCCGTTGCTCTCTGTCGGTGGCCACAGGGGCAAAGGTCACCAGGTGGTGCTGGTTGATGACGGCTATGGTGCCGTCGGCCAGCCGGGTGCTGAGAGCGTTGCCGAAATAATCGGTCGGCAGACCGTCGTGGTGCGTGTAGAGATGCTGATAGCTCATGCGTCCCTGTGCATCCAGCCGCAGTTGCATGATGCCATAGTTGGTGGTCAGCCAGTAGTTGCCGAAGCGGTCGATGTCCATGCTGTGCACATTGTCGCCCTTGATGCCATACTGGCCGCTGACAGACCGGAACGCATCGGCCGCCGCATCATAGCGCAGCAGTCCCGGTTCGCTGGTGCAAGCCCAGGTGCGGCCGGCCCTGTCGCACACGATGCGGTAGATGCCTCCCAGCTGGTAAGGGCCTGTCGTGGTGTGGCGGTCGGTCCACTGGCTCACGCGGGCAGGCTGTCGCAGTCCCGCCTTGCCGGCATGGGTGTAGAGCGTGAGACGGGCTGCCGCGAGGTCGGCGCCACGGAGGTCTATGCGTGCGATGCCCCCCACCAGTCCGAGCCATAGGGTGTGGCGGTCTGCGAGGGTCATGCCGAGGATGTGCATGTGGCTGATGTCCGACGTGCCGATGCGGTTCACGCTGTGCCCCTGTCGTGTCGTTGCGTCGAAGACATACAGGCCATCCCATGCCGCCATGAGCATCTGTCCGCCGGGCAGCGTCGTCAGCGCATAACAGTCGTTGTGGTGCAGCCAGGGCGTCAGGTCCGGCGTCAGGTGCCATGCGGGCTGCCCCGCCCGATAGCAATAGAGCCCGTCGGCTTGTGTGCCCACAAAGCAGTTGCCGCGGCCGTCGTGGTACACGCAGTTGATGTCGGCATGGCGGGCCAGCAGGGCGGTGTCGGCCAGGTGCCGGGGGGCAAACTGCGGCAGCAGGGCGCTGGTGTGGCGCACAAAGGAGGGGTGCGAGGTGCTGAACGCCTGGCGACGGCGGTGGCTGAACCATATGCCCTCGCCCGTGGCCGACACCCACAGGTTACCCGCGCGGTCTTCGTAGATGCGGTTGACCCTTCGGCCGGACAAGAGCGTCTGCTGGTCGGCAGCACCGTGGAAGGCCAGCAGACCGCTGTCGGTGCCCAGCAGCAGACATTGCCGGGTGGCGCTGTAGAGCATCGTCCCGACAGGTCCTCCGGCTGACGTGCCGAGACGTGTCAGGCAGCGGTCGGCATAGCGCAGCAGCGTGCCGCTGCGGGTAGCGACAAAGGCTGTGCCGCGCGGTCCGGCGGCCACAGCGCAAGGCCCAAGGTGTTCGGTGCCTATGATGCGCACCACGCTGCGCCCCGACGACAAGACATGGTAGAGGCCGCTGCTGGCCGTCGCCACAAGCAGCGATCCGTCGGCCAGGACCGCCATGTCTGCGATGCCGCCGGCCGGCACGGCGCCCACCACACGGCGATGGCCGTCGGCCCCGATGACATGGAGGGCGCTGCCCGTGCCCACCCACAACGTGCCGTCGGGAGCGACACACAAGGCCCCGACATAGTCGTTGCCGCGAAAATGGCACGACGCAATCTGGTGCGAACGGCTGTCGAAGGTGTTCAGGCCAAAGAACGAACCCGCATACACGCGTCCGCTGCGGTCGGCACACAGACTGCGTATGTCGCACGAGCTGAATGCGTGCGGACGGCGCATGTCGTTGCGGTGTACCTGCAGCTGATAGCCGTCGTAGCGCACCAGTCCCAGACGGGTGCCAAACCACATGTAGCCCTCGGCGTCTTGGGCGATGGAGGTGGTCTCCTCGCAGGGCATGCCTGCGAGGTGCTGCCAGTCGGCGTGCGCCCTTGCCGTCATAAAGACAAAGGCCAGCAGCAGGCAGACGGTTGTTCTTGTCAGCGCTTTCATGCTGCAAATATAAACACTTTTTGTTCAAAGTGAGTTCTCCGCGCCCCTACAAATGGCTCAAAATCAATGTTTGAACTCTGTTTGAACCTATTTGAACACAAAAATCCCGCCCTGTGGACCGAAGGCCGTTTACCTTTGCGGCACCGGTACGGACAATCACAACAATCAAAAACTAATATCACACACACACATGAAACAACGATTAGTGACCTTTCTGATTCTTGTCGCTGCAGCGCTGGGTGTGTCGGCAGCCACGGAGATAGCCGACATGCGAACCCTCGGCATGCGCAACCCGCTGGGCATAGAGAGCACGCCCACCTTCAGTTGGGTGGTGAAGGCCGACAGACGCGGCTTCCGCCAGCAGGCCTACTCCATCACCGTGACCGACGATGCCGGCTCCACCGTGTGGGAGAGCGGCAAGGTGACCAGCACCCGGCAGACCGACATCACCTATGGCGGACCGGCGCTGAAGAGCCGCACGCGCTACCACTGGACCGTGGTGGCCTACGACCAGGACGACCAGCCCTCGGAGCGCGGCACCGCAACGTTCGAGACGGCACTGCTCGACCAGGCCGAGTGGGCCGACGCACACTGGGTGGCCCCCAAGACACAACCCTACAAGGCACGCGTGGAGATCACACCGCAGGGCGGCGTGACCACAGCCCGCTATCTGAAACTCGACGTGAAGGCATCCGGCCCGCATGCGGCCGCCGACCCCAACTACGGCTTTGTGCAGATTGCAGAGATTGAGGTCTACGACAGCCACGGCACCAACGTGGCGCGCTCGGCCACGTTCAGCGCCACCGCATCGTGGGAGCTGACAGGCTATGGCTGGAGCATCGGCTACATCAACGACGGCATCGTGGCCGGCGGCGCCACCAACGGCTTCACCACCCCGCAGAACACCACCGCCACCACCATCGTGGCCGACCTGGGCACGCTGACCGACGTGGCACGGGTGGTGATCTATCCGCGACAGGATGCCGCCGCCGTGGGCAACGCGGAGCAGGCAGCCAACTTCCCCAGCACCTACACGCTCTCGGCAGCCGCCACGGAGGACAGCTATGCCGAGCTCTACAGTGTGGAAGGAGCCGAGCCGCCCCTCTATGCCAACGACACCAATGTGCCCTATCTGGGCCGCAACTTCACCATCGACGGCACCAAGACCGTCGCCTCGGCACGCCTCTACGCCTCGGCCCTCGGCGTGTTCACCATGCGCCTCAACGGCCAGCCCGTCACCGACAACGTGCTCGAGCCGGGCGAGACGGCCTATGACAAGCATGTGCTCTACGCCACCTACGACGTGACAGCCCTGCTGCGCGAGGGCCGCAACACGCTGCTGGCACAGGTGGCCGGCGGCATCGCCAACATGAGCACCATGAACGACCGCTTCGTGAAGCCCGAGCTGGCCAACAACGCTGCCACCACCTCGCTGCGCGCCCTGCTCTATGTGCGCTATGACGACGGCACGGAGACGTGCGTAGCCACCGACTCGCTGTGGCACACACGCACCTCGGCCACCACAGGCAGCAACTGGTATGGCGGCGAGGACTACGACGCACGGCGCCTGCCGGCCGGCATCTACGACGGCGCCTGCGACGTGAGCACCTGGGAGCGCTGCGCGACGGTGCAGCCCACGTTCTGCGCACCGAGCGTGTCGGCAGACGTCATGCCGGTGGGAGAGATGAAGGCACGCGAATACGAGCCGCTGCGCGTGGTGGAGACATGGCCGGCCGTCAGCGTCACACGCAATGCGGCAGGCCACTACCTCGTGGACTTCGGACAGAACTTTGCCGGAACCTACCAGTTCACACTGAAGGCTCCCGCCGGCACGAAGATCACCCTCTACGACTCGGAACTGCAGGAGAACGGAAGTTGCAAGTTCGAATATATGTATCAGCCCAGCGGCGCCACCAACGTCACGCTCGACACCTATACCTTCAGCGGCGATGAGGCGGGCGAGACCTGGGGACCGGAGTTTATGTATCACGGCTTCCGCTATCTGGAGGTGAGCGGCCTCAGCGAGGCACCCGACGCCAGCGCCTTTGTGGCCCGACGCATCCGCAGCAACATGGACGTGGCCAGCCGCTTCAGCACCAGCAACACGCTGCTCAACGACATACACGCCATCTGCTATCACGGCATCGAGAGCCAGCTCTACAACACCGTGACCGACTGTCCGCACCGCGAGAAGCTGGGATGGCTCGACGTGCCCAACATGATGTACCAGTCGCTCTCCTACAACTTCGACGTGAAGACACTGCTCTCCAAGGTGGTCATGGACGCCTTCGACTCGCAGGGCGCCAACGGCTATGTGCCGAGCACCGTGCCCCACTTCATGAAGGCTTACGACGACGACCTCAACTGGGGCGGCGCGGCCATCACCATCCCCTGGCGCAACTACAAGATGTATGGCGATCCGACGCTCATGACCCGCCACTACGAACAGATGAAGGCGCTGATCAGCTACTATGCTTCGCTCGCCGACAACCACATCATACGCAACTACAGCGTGCTCTCCGACTGGGGACAGGAGACCAGCGGACTGGCCCAGCACACCTCCTCGCCGTTTACGCTCACCTGCACCTATTATTATCTGCTCAACGCCATGAGCGAGGTGGCCACGGCACTGGGTCATGAGGCCGACGCCGCCCTTTGGACGACAGAGGCTGCCGAGGTGAAGAAGGCGTTCAATGAGCGTTTCTTCCTTAACGGTGTCTACGAGTATGGCAACCAGGCCAACTACGGCATGGCGCTCTACTACGGACTGGTGGACGCGGAGAACACACCGGCTGTGGCCGCCGCGCTGGCCGAGGCCGTCAAGGCCAGCGGCTACTGCATCAAGACGGGCGAGATAGGTCTGCGGCCTACGCTCATGTCACTGGCACAAAACGGATACAACGACGTGGTGTACCGCATGGCCTGCAAGACCACCTATCCCAGCTATGGCTACTGGGTGAAGCAGGGTGCCACCACCTCGCTCGAATACTGGGACATGTCGTTGAGCCAGAACCACTGCATGATGGACCATATAGAAGAGTGGTTCTTTGCCTGCCTTGGCGGCATAACCAACGAAGCCAACGGCTATGAGACCATCGGCATCGCTCCCTGGATACCGGCCGACATGGCTCAGGCCGACATCGCCACGCTGACACCGCGCGGATGGGTCGGCATGGCATGGGAGCGCACGCAGCAGACCACCGTCTATCGCCTCTCCGTACCGGCCGGTGCAGTGGCGCAGGTGACATTGCCCGTCGTGAAGGACAAACGGCTCACGGAGAACGGCAAAGACCTGACGGAGGTGGAGGGTGTCAGCCACGTGGCGTATGCCGACACACTGGTCACATTCACGCTGGGCAGCGGCGACTATGTGTTTGCCCTCGACGGCAGCACGCTCGAAGAACCGGAGCCGGAGCCTGCTGACCCGAAGGGCAAGGAGGTGACCGAGCAGTATGTGCTCAACCCGGGGTTTGAGATAAAAGACACCAGTGTGGCGCCCTGGGCGCCAGCCCACTGGACACTCGACTTCCCCGACACCTCCGGGCAGTGGGGCGACCTGAACACCAGCGACCAGCGCAACATACGTCCTACGGAGGGTGTCTACGACTGGCACATCTGGTATGGCAGAAACTATGTGTCGGTGCGCCTCTCGCAGGTCATCAGTCTGCCTGCGGGCACCTACACGCTCTACGGCGATCTGCGATGTGTGGACAACCTGGCCGTGACCGGACGGCAGCGCCTCTTTGCCACTACGGGAGCCGTGGCTGACGCCGTCACCGTGTTCTCGGAGCCCTACAATAGCGACAGCACCGTGAACATCAATGTCAACGACAATGAAAACCTGCAAAACTGGCGCACGCTGAGCCTGTCGTTCACGCTGACCGACAACCACGCGGTGACCATCGGCTACGACTGTCCGGCCACAGCAGATGCCACGTCGATGGGTGGCTTTCAGGTAGACAACATCCGCCTGTTTCTGGCCGACAACCAGTCGTCGGCCGTCGTGGCTCCTCTGGCCGAACAGTGTGGTGCCCCCGTGGAATACTTCACGCTCGCCGGGATGAAGACCGCCACGCCGCGCATCGGCGAGATGATGATCAGGCGCCATGGCAACACCGTCACCAAGGTGTTTTGCCGATGAAATCGCGGAAAATGTACGTTGCATTACAACTATTGCTGATTGGTTTAGTGCGTGAGCCGACGCAGGCTCACGCACTAAACCAATCGTTGTAATGCTACATTCTGTTAATCATGCGGTGTTTTTACGGATTTTGAACACCCGCTCGCGCTGGGGCTATGCCATGCATCGTGTGTTGCCGCGTTGTTATGTCCCGGCTATTTCACGACACGCTTCCCGTCGATGACGTAGATGCCCTTCGGCAGGGCGCCGCCGGCAGACAACCGCTGGCCGGCAAGGTTATAGACTGAAGCAGACGGAGACGCAGGGGTGGCGATGACCGGCGCCATGCCCGTGGTGCTGCCCAGGCTGAAGCTCACGCTGCCGTCGGCCTCGGCAATGTCCCACAGGGTGAAGAGCTTCTTGCCGGCCCATGAGGAGAAAGTGCCGCTGGTGACGTTGGCCGTGCTGGGATAGGCGTCGTCGGCCTCGGTGGCCAGCGAGGCCACACCGTCGGCCTTCACGATGTCTACACACTTGTGGCCGGCCGGATTGTTGATGACATTGTTTAGGGCGTTCTTCGACCACGCCTGCTGGTTCTCGTCGATGTGCCACACCACCAGGCCATGGCCGGGCAGATAGGTGTCCCATCCCTGCTGCTGGCGGTTCTCAAGGAGGAAATATTCGGAGCCGTCGGCCTTGGCACTGACAATATATGCCTTGTTGGCCTCGGTCAGCGGGCGGAGCGTCTCGTTGTTGACCTCTGAGGTACCCAGCACCGTGGGCTGCAGCCATCCCAGCGCATAGCGCTCATAGGAGGAATAGAGGGGCGGCGTGTTCTGGTTGTTGTTGTAGCTGCCGTTGCACATCGTGTCCCAGTGGCCCACGGTGTAGCCCGACGTAAACTCCGACTCGGTGTCGTAGAGGTCGGGGATGCCCAGCACATGGCCAAACTCGTGCACAAAGGTGCCGATGCCCAGCGGCGTGCCCGTCTTGCCGTTGAGCTCCGAACTGCAGGCATAGCGGTCGATGGTCACGCCGTCTTTCACGATGTTGTAGCCCGAGAGGCTGACCCATTCGTTGTGGGGCCAGATCAGCCCGGAGATGTTGGTGTCGGCCTTTCCCTTGCCGGCATAGAAGAAGTAGATGTTGTCCACCTCGCCGTCGCCGTCGGTGTCATACTGCGAGAAGTCGATGTCCTTGTCGAGCTTCTTCACGGCTTCATACACCATGAGCGACACGTTGGCCATTCCCGACGCGCCGGCATAGAACGACTCCTGCTGGCTCACCGTCACCGGACCATAGACATCAAACTGGGGCGTGTAGGCGCCTTCGCTGCTGGCGCTGTAGAAGTCGTAGGCGCTGCCCGTGGCACCATATTCGTTGGTGTAGTTGGGCTGGTTGAGCAGGTTGTGGTAGAAGGTCTTGGCGTTGCCCACCTGCGAGGAGAACTTCGTGTCGAGAAACTCCACCAGGATGACGAGCGCCTTCGGGCTGCCCGTTGTGGGCACGTTGGATATGCGCAGACGCGTGCTGCCCGGCGCAGCGCCCTCGGCAGCCTTTGCCCTCAAGCGGGCACGACGCGTGTCGGCGATGGTCTGCTGCACATTATTATATATAGCGATGCTTTGCTTGTCTATCTGGCTCAAGAAGCGCTTGGCGGCCGCCGGGCGGCAGGCAATGTCGGTGGCCATGATGCCCGATGCCAAGAGACGGCCGTCGCTCACCGTGGCATACTCGTAGCGCTGGCTCTCGCTGCCGAAGGTCAGCGGATAGCCGTCTTCGGTGAAGGCGGTGTGCGTGTGCTCGTCGCCACGCAGCACGATGGTGAGCCAGGTGCCGTCGGGCTGCTGCACGCGTATCTTACCGGGCTGGGCGGGAACGGCCAAGGCGGTTGTTGTGGCGAGCGTCAATGCTAGTGAGAGTGACAAAAGTGCTTTTTTCATTGCGTATCTGTTTGTTTGCAAGTGTTATGTTGGATATGAATGCAAAGGTAACTCAAAAATATCAAAACGATAACATTTATTTATCATTATTTGGTAAACCGGTTGAGAAAACGCACATTTCTCCGCCTAATAATAGAAAAATGTTAATAAACGCTTGCAAAAGCAAACTAAAGTATATACCTTTGCAAAAGGACAGATAAAACAGCTATTTTAAACAAAAAAGAAACGAGAATGAGAAAATTGAGCATCATTTCTGCTCTGATGTTGACGTCAGCGGTGGCATTTGCACAAAAGCCCATCGTGACAGAAGCACACCTGCAGCAATTCATGGAAGCACACTCGCTCACAGCACCCGTCATGAAAAAGCACACCCTCGAACGTCGGGCGAAGGGACAAAACAAAACCGTCGCGGTGAAGAAAGCCGCACCCTCTGACCTCGTGGCCAAACAGCCCGAAGGCGAGCTGAAGACCTATGTGGGCAACCTCGGCGGATACTATGCCATCTACGGCATGATCCTGCCGGGTGTCGACAACGGACGCGCCGTCGATGTGGTCTATGGCACCGACGGCCATTTCTATCTGAAGAATCCGTTCAGCGAGTTTGCCACAGGCACATGGCTGAAAGGCTCCATCGACGGCGACACCATCACCTTCGACGCACAGCCCATCTACTATGAGCCGGCCGACGAGGCATACGATGAGACGCTCTGCTACGCCGCCAAGATGAAATACGGCTATGTGGAGGACTACGGTCAGAACTACTGGTCGCTCGATGAGGACGACCCCTCGGTGAAGATGGTGATGCGCAACGACTCCATCATCCTGGTCAACAACAACGGCTATGCAGCCCTCGGACTGTTCTACTCGGACGGCGAGTGGACCGGCTTTGGCGACTACCGCAAGATCCTCACCGAGCAGACGGACACACCGGTGATGCTGCCCGAGACGGCAACAGAGGGCAAGGACTATGTCATGTCCTACGGCATGTATGAGACAGGCGCCGACACGCTGTCGACCAAGCAGCAGCTCGTGACCCTCTACAAGGACGGCAACGACTACTACCTGACCGGCCTCACCGGTGCCGGCGACAGCATATACGCCAAAGGCACCCTGGCCGACGGCAAGCTGACCATGGAGAGCGGACAGTATATGGGTCTGTCGAAGGTGGAGACCTACAATGCCGCACGCTACTTCGACTATTTCCAGGCTCTGGGCTGGAAGCGCGTGGCCTCATACGGCAACAGCTACGAAGACAGCACATACGTCGTGAAGGACATCACCTTCGACTACGACCAGGCTGCCGACCGCTTTGCCGGCGAGGACAACTACATGGCTGTCAACGGCGGCAAGAACAAGGTGAACATCGTCAACAGCTTCAAGAAACCTGTGCTGACCCCCTACACGGAGATGAAGGCGGCTCCTGCCAAGCCGGGCATCTACAGCGTGGAAGACATGTATGAAGACTATGGCTACAGCTACATCGAGGCCGACCTGACCAACACCACCGAAAACGGCGACTTCCTCGACACACGCAACATCTACTACACCATCACCGTTGACGGCCAGCCGCTGACGTTCTATCCCGACGAATATGTGAATGTGGAGGAGGAGATGACCGACGTGCCCTACTCATTCGTGGACAACGAAGACTTCCAGACCTACAAGGGACGCCGCGTGATCTACTTCTTCATGACCGATTACAACGTAGTGACACTGACCGAATACTTCATCGACAGCGATGGCGTGAAACACTACTCGGAGACCGCCGTGTGGATGTCGGAGGCCTACAAGAACGGCATCAGCAGCCAGCTGGCCAACAAAGACGCCAAGACCACCCGCTTCTATGACCTCAGCGGACGTGCCGTCAGCACACCTGCAGCAGGCATCTACGTGAAAGCCACCACCTACAGCGACGGCAGCGTAGAGATGAAGAAAGTGGTGATCAACAGATAACCGGCAACGGCCGGCTACGGATAACAACGCATTATTTTATCAAAAAAACAAACAGTTATGATTGAAAGACTACGCAAACTGACGGGAGCCGTGCTGCTCTCAGCCATGGCCACAACGGCCTCGGCACAGCTCGCCGTGCCCTACACCATGGACTTCTCCACCATCACGTCGGCCACCGACTTCATCGACTCGGAGTGGACCGTGCTCGACGCCAGCGAGAAGACCGGCAAGACATGGGGCACCGGATCGTGCTACACCGACAACGGATATATCAACGACATGGTGACGGCCAAGGACTACAGCTCGGCCTACAACGACTACCTCATCTCGCCCGCCATCACGCTCGAGGCCGGCAAGACCTACGAGGTGAAGACGCTCACCGCACTGCTCAGCAGTCTTGACATGACGCTGACACTCGAGGTGAGCACGTCGAACACCGACACCGCTGCCTTCAAGGTGCTGGCAGACATCACACCCGAGGAGAAGGGCTACGATGCCGAAGCCACAAAGACCACCGAGTTCACCGTGGAGGCCGACGGCACCTATTACCTGGCCATCCATGCCAAGGGTGAGACGGCCGGCTCGTCGGCCCGCGCCCATGCCTTCTCGCTCGCCATCGAGGCGAAGGCTGGCGGCGAGACACCCGACACACCCGACACACCTAAGGACACGACCGTGGCCCTGCCCTATGCCGCCGACTTCCAGACGGGTGCCGACGGATGGACCACCATCAGCGGCGCAGCAGAAGACTCATGGACCTATGTCGCCGACTATGGCTTCTATGACAAGACGGCCAGCAAGTTCTATGCTGACGTGAAGCTGAAGAGCGGCAACGCCACTCCCGACCTGTATGTGTCGCCTGCCTTCACGCTCGAGGCCGGCAAGACCTACATCGTCAACACGCTGGCTGCCTTCAACAACACGAAGGGTGCCCTCGACGTGACGCTGGCCCTCGGCTCATCGGCCACCGACTCCACCACGTTCACCACGGTGAAGACGCTGGCTCCGTTTACCAACACCTACAGCGAGGACAGCGTGGAGGCCACCACCTTCACCGTCGACTCTACGGGCGTCTACTACCTGGCCTTCGTGGGCAAGACGACAGATGCCGAACTGAGCACCATCGCACACCTGTTCAGCTTCTCCATCGACGAGTTTGTGCTGAAGGCTCCCTACACCATGGACTTCTCCACCATCTCGTCGGCCACCGACTTCATCGACTCGGAGTGGACTGTGCTCGACGCCAGCGAGAAGACCGGCAAGACATGGGCTCCCGGATCGTGCTACACCGACAATGGATATGTCAACGACATGGTGACGGCCAAGGACTACAGCTCGGCCTACAACGACTACCTCATCTCGCCTGCCATCAAGCTCGAGGCCGGCAAGACCTACGAGGTGAAGACCCTCACCGCCCTGCTCAGCAGCCTCGACATGACGCTGACGCTCGAGGTGAGCACATCAAACACCGACACCGCTGCCTTCAAGGTGCTGGGCGACCTCACACCTGTGGAGAAGGGCTACGACGCTGAGGCTACGAAGACCACCGTGCTGGCTGTCGACTCCACCGGCATGTACTATCTCGCCATCCACGCCAAGGGCGAGACGGCCGGCTCATCGGCACGTGCCCACGCCTTCTCGCTTGCCATCGCCGAAAAGGCTGACGCCGAGCCCGAGGAGGACGAAGAGACCGTGGCTCTGCCTTACTACAAGCTCTTCACCGAGCCTGCCGACGACTGGACCGTCATCAGCGGCGAGACGGCCGATGCCTCATGGGTCTATGAGCCCGACTACGGCTTCTACGACAAGACGGCCGGCAAGTTCTATGCTGACGTGAAACTGAAGAGCGGCAATGCCACACCCGACCTGTATGTGTCGCCCGCCTTCATGCTCGAGGCCGGCAAGGACTACACCGTGCGCACACTGGCTGCCTTCAACAACACGAAGGGTGCCCTCGACCTGTCGCTGGCCCTCGGCACATCACACGCCGACTCTACGGCCTTCACCACGCTGAAGACGCTCACGCCGTTCACCGATGCCTACACCGAGGACAATGAGGCCACTGCCGTCACTGTGGAAAAGACCGGTATCTACCACTTCGCCCTTGTGGGCAAGACGGCCAATGCCGACAACACTTCCATCGCTCACCTCTTCGCCTTCTTCCTTGTGGAGGGTACACCCGATGCCATCCACACCGTCGGCGCAGACAACAGCCGTAAGACCGATGCCATCTACAACCTCTGCGGACAGCAGGTGAGCAAGGCCACGAAGGGCATCTTCATCATCAACGGCAAGAAGGTGCTGAAATAAAGACGCAGGTGGCGAGACGCCACACTGCATCTGAGTAAGAATCGCACTTTTACAATAAAAGAATATGGCGGTTTTGTTTGTCGCAACACAAACAAAACCGCCATTTCTTATTTGGGGTTAGTTCTAGCCAAAATACCTCATTGGCCTTATTTGACCGACAGGCTCAGGCGGGCTGCCTTCAGGCCGTTGGCCGTGACACGGAGCGTCACCTTGCCCGACTTCTCTGCGCCTCGCACCACGGCCAGGGCATGTCCGTGCCAGGCATGATGTGTCTTGTCGTCGTAGGCATCGGTGTCCTTGATGTCGGCGTTGCCGGCTGCCAGCAGCGTGCCGCCCGACACCTCGAAGGTCAGCTGGTTGGTGGCGGTGGGGCAGACGTTGCCGTCCTGGTCTTCCACCCACACATCGACGAACGCCAGACCGCCGTCGGTCATCTCCTTGCGGTCGGCCTTCAGCACGAGGCGTGCCGGCGTGCCGGCGGTGCGGATGGTCTGCTCGTGGGTGCCGGCCACGGCGCGGAGCGTGCCGGCCTGATAGGGCAGGCGGAACACGGCTTTATACTGTGTGCTGTCGCCGACAGCCTTCGTGCCCACCAGACGGTCGTTGAGATAGAGCGACACCTGCGGCTCGCGGCTGTAGACCACCACGTCGATGTCCTTGCCTTCCCATCCCGGCCAGTTCCAGTTGACCACGGTGGGCCAGGTGGCCCATAGGCCTGTGCGCACCTTGCCGCTGTAGCCGTCGGGTTCATACACGGCCAGGTGCAGGCGCTCCTCCTGGTCTGCGTTCCACAGCATGGAGCGGTAGTGGCCCACGGGCTTCACATAGCCTGTGAGGTCCACGTCGCCGCAGTAGGCTGCATGCCATGGCCACAGCGGACGGTGATAGTGCTCGCCTTCGGGGTCGCCGTCATACCAGTAGCGGCCGATGCCGCTCTCGCCGATATAGTCGAGGCTGGTCCACACGAAGTCGCCCACGATATACGAGTGGTCCATGCAGCGACGCCAGTTGGCATAGGCGTCCTTGGGATACGACTCGGTCTGCCACATCACGCGCTGAGGCACCCGCTGGTGGTCGCTCTCAGCCTTGTGTATCATGTAGTTGTAGCCCACGATGTCCTGTGCCGAGGCCAGGGCGTCATAGATGTCCCAATCTTTATCCCAGGCGGCCAGGGCCGACGTCACGGGGCGGCTGTCGTCCCAGCGGTGCACCTGCTCGCGCAGTTGGTAGGCGGTGGCCACGGCCATGCGCTCCTTGCGCTCGATGATCTCGTTGCCTACGCTCCAGCAGATGATGCTGGGGTGGTTGCGGTCGCGGCGCACCATAGCCTCCACGTCGGCCTTAAACCAGCGGTCGAAGAGCGTGGAGTAGTCTTGCGAGTTCTTGGCGCTGCGCCATCCGTCGAAGGCCTCGTCGATGACGAGCAGGCCCAGCGAGTCGCAGGCATCGAGAAACGCCTCTGAGGGCGGGTTGTGGCTGGTGCGTGCCGCATTGTATCCGGCCTGCTTCATCAGCTGCACCTTGCGGATCTCGGCATCCTTCCAGGCGGCGGCTCCCAGGATGCCGTTGTCGTGGTGAAGGCAACCGCCGTTGAGCTTCACCGGCTGTCCGTTGAGCACGAAGCCCCGCTCCGTGTCATAGCTGAAGGTGCGTATGCCAAACCACCGTTCTTCGCGGTCGAGGGTGTTGCCGTTGCTGTCCTGCAGTTCCACCACGGCCTTATAGCGGTTGGGGTGTTCGGGACTCCACAGGCGGGCGTTGTCGACGGTGAACACCTGTTCGTACACCTGCTGGCCGGAGGCACTGACCGTGATGTCTCTGCTGGCGGCAGTGGCATTGCCCACACGCACCACCAGACGGCCCTGGGCAGGCAGCGCCGACTGGTTGAAGAGCGTCGCCTTCACGTGTATCTCGCGCTCGGTGGGCGTGGTGATCTGTATGCCCCATCGGTCGATGCCGACGTGCTGCTTGCGCACGAGCCACACATTGCGGTAGATGCCCGAACCGGTGTACCAGCGGCTGTTCTTCTGCTTGGAGTTGTCGACGCGCACGAGGATGGTGTTGTCGCCTTCATGCAGGGCGCTGCTGACATCGCAGAAGAAACTGGTGTAGCCATAGGGATGCCCGCCGACACGCTGGCCATTGACGTAGACGTCGGAGTTCATGTAGACGCCCTCAAAGTAGAGGTCGGTGCGGGCGGCCTTGTCTGTCAGCCACTTGGCCGGCACCCGCAGCGTCTTCTTGTACCATCCGGTGCCTGTGGGCAGGTAGCCGCCGTCGTTGCCCGAAGGATTCTTCTCGTTGAACGGCATGTGGATGCTCCAGTCGTGGGGGAGGCTGACGGCCGTCCAGCCGCTTTGGCGTGCCACAGCCGTCACGTCGCCGTCGCCATAACGGAACGACCAGCCGTCGTTGAACAGCTGTCTCTGCGACCATGCCGCCAGTGTGCCGAGCAGGCACAGCGCCAGAGCCACACACCGGCGGATGCCTGTGATGCGGGCCGATTGCTTGTTGCGTTTCATGTGCTTTGTTTCAAATTGTTGGTTTAGGTAATGATGGTGTTGCGGTCAACAACAATGCAAAATTACAATAAACAAATGAAAAAAAGCCGTTAGTTTTGGCCTTTCACGCAAAATGTTTTATATTTGCATGCTTAAATGTATTCAACATCAAGATTTTGCAACACTCATGGCAATAGAAATACGCAAGGTGGAGACGGCCAAAGACCTCAAGACCTTCATCGACTTTCATTATGACCTGTACGCCGGCAACGCCTACGACGTGCCCAATCTATATAGCGACGACAAGAACACGCTGAGCAAGGACAAGAATGCTGCCTTCGACTTCTGCACGGCTGAGTACTTCCTGGCCTACAAAGACGGCAAGGTGGCCGGCCGCGTGGCTGCCATCATCAACCACCGTGTCAACGCACACTGGAACACCAAGGACGTGCGCTTCGGATGGATCGATTTCATCGACGACCTGGAGGTGAGCCGCGCCCTCTTCGACGCCGTGGCACAGTATGGCCGCGCCAATGGCATGACTGCCATGGTGGGCCCGCTCGGGTTTACCGATATGGACCCCGAGGGCATGCTCACGTGGGGCTTCGACAAGCTGGGCACCATGGCCACCATCTACAACTACGACTACTACCCGCGCCACATGGAGCAGCTCGGCGGATGGGAGAAGGACAACGACTACGTGGAGTACCTCCTGCCCGTGCCCGAGACGGTGCCCGAGAAATACGCCAAGATTGCCCGCCTGGTGGAGCAGCGCTATAACCTGCACGTGAAGAAGCTCACCCGCGACGACGTGTGGAAGGGTGGCTGGGGCCGCAAGCTCTTCGAGATCATCAATGCCACCTACACCGACCTCTATGGCTTCGTGACGCTCACCGACCGCCAGATCGACCAGTATGTGAAGATGTATATGCCCATGGTGGACCTGAACCTGGTGACCGTCATCGTCGACGACAACAAGGACGGGGCCGTGGCAGGCATGGGCATCACCATCCCGTCGCTGTCGCGGGCACTGCAGAAGTGCCGGCGCGGACGCCTGCTGCCCACCGGCTGGTGGCATGTGCTGCGTGCCATCAAGCAACACAAGACCGAGGGTGTCGACCTGCTGCTCGTGGGCTTCCTGCCCGAATACCGCACAAAGGGTGCCAACGCCCTGCTCTTTGCCGACCTCATTCCTCGCTACATCGACTACGGATTCAAGTGGGGCGAGACGCAGGTGGAGATGGAGAGCAACGAGGGCGTGCAGGGGCAGTGGGGGCCGCTGAACCCCATCAACCACAAGCGCCGCCGCTGCTACCGCAAGCCGCTGTGACGCTGACCACTGCAACAGAAAGACTCCAATCACAGACACTTCAAGACATTTTTCATCACTTACATGAGCAACGACATAACCAACCAGCAACAGCCGACAGCCGAAACACCACAGCCCACCGTGGCCTATACCGACGACAACATACGCCACCTGAGCGACATGGAACATGTGCGCACGCGCCCCGGCATGTATATCGGCCGACTGGGCGACGGCACACTGCCCGAAGACGGCATCTACGTGCTGCTGAAGGAGGTGGTGGACAACTCCATCGACGAATTCAAGATGCATGCCGGCGACCGCATAGAGGTTGACATCGACGACAACCTGCGTGTGGCGGTGCGCGACTACGGACGCGGCATCCCGCAGGGCAAACTGGTGGAAGCCGTGTCGATGCTCAACACCGGAGGCAAGTACGACTCGAAGGCTTTCAAGAAAAGCGTCGGACTCAACGGTGTGGGCGTGAAGGCCGTGAATGCGCTCAGCACGCGCTTCGAGGTGAAAAGCTACCGCGAAGGCAAGGTGAGAAGCCTGGCCTTCGAGCGCGGACAACTGGTGAGCGACACCACAGAGGCATCCTCCGACGAGAACGGCACATACATCTTCTTCGAACCCGACAACACGCTCTTCAAGAACTACCTCTTTCATGGCGAGTTTGTGGAGACCATGCTCCGCAACTACACCTACCTCAACTCCGGGCTCACCATCATGTACAACGGCCGGCGCATAAAGAGCCGCAACGGACTGGAAGACCTCCTGGCCGACACCATGACCACCGACCCGCTCTATCCCATCGTGCACATCAAGGGCGATGACCTCGAGGTGGCCTTCACGCACACCAATCAGTATGGCGAGGAATACCACAGCTTCGTCAACGGCCAGCACACCACACAGGGCGGCACACACCAGAGCGCCTTCAAGGAACATATCGCCCGAACCATCAAGGAGTTTTTCGACAAAAGCTACGAATACACCGACATCCGCAACGGCATCGTGGCTGCCGTAGCCATCAACGTGGAGGAACCGGTGTTCGAGTCGCAGACGAAGATCAAACTGGGATCCACACTCATGGAACCGGGTGGCGACAGCATCAACAAGTTTGTGGGCGACTTCGTGAAACGCGAGGTCGACAACTACCTGCATATCCACAAGGACGACGTGGCCGACGTGCTCGAGAACAAGATAAAAGAGAGCGAACGGGAGCGTAAGGCCATGGCGGGCGTGACCAAGCTGGCACGCGAACGCGCCAAGAAGGCCAACCTGCACAACCGCAAGCTGCGCGACTGCCGCATACACTTCTGCGACGCCAAGGACAACCGCAAGGAGGAGAGCTGCATCTTCATCACCGAGGGCGACTCGGCAAGCGGCAGCATCACCAAGAGCCGCGACGTGAACACGCAGGCAGTGTTCTCGCTGCGCGGAAAACCGCTCAACTCCTTCGGACTGACCAAGAAGGTGGTCTACGAGAACGAGGAGTTCAACCTGCTGCAGGCGGCGCTCGACATAGAGGAGGGCCTCGACAACCTGCGCTACAACAAGGTCATCGTGGCCACCGATGCCGATGTCGACGGCATGCACATCCGCCTGCTCATCATCACGTTCTTCCTGCAGTTCTATCCCGAACTGATCAAGAAAGGGCATGTCTACGTGTTGCAGACTCCGCTCTTCCGCGTGCGCAACCGGCGCACCAAGATAAAGGACAAGAAGGTGATGGCCGACTACGACAGCAAGCTGGGCAAGGGCGAGCGCAAGACCGACTTCATCACCCGCTACTGCTATAGCGACGAGGAGCGTGTCAACGCCATTCGCGAACTCGGACCCGACCCTGAGATCACGCGTTTCAAGGGACTTGGCGAGATCTCACCCGACGAATTCGCCCATTTCATCGGTGCCGACATGCGCCTCGAGCAGGTGACGCTCCACAAGAACGACCAGGTGCAGAAGCTCCTCGAATACTACATGGGCAAGAACACCATGGAGCGCCAAAACTTCATCATCGACAACCTGGTGGTCGAAGAGGATATCCCCGAGGAGGACTGATGGCCGACTGGCGATTCTCCGACTGTGGTTTTCTGGATCACGCTTGAAACATAACACGCAAATGAAAACAACACCTACTATTATAAGGGGCTTGTGGCGCACCCTCGCGCTGACCGTGGCCGGGCTGTTGACGTGCGCAGGGATGCTGGCACAGCAAGACAACCGCAAGGCACAGGCCCAACTGCTGCAGAAGCTGCAGATTGCCGAACTGGCCATCAGCGAGCTCTATGTGGACTCTGTGGACCAGCCCAAACTGGTGGAGGATGCCATACGCGGCATGCTCGAGAAGCTCGACCCTCACTCGTCGTACTCTACGGCCAAGGAGACGAAGTCGATGAATGAGTCGCTGGGCGGTTCGTTTGAAGGCATCGGTGTGCAGTTTAACATTCAAGACGACACGCTGCTCGTCATACAGCCCGTGACGGGCGGCCCGTCGGAGAAGGTGGGCATCATGGCCGGCGACCGCATCGTGGCTGTCAACGACACGGCCATTGCCGGTGTGAAGATGGCACGCGACGAGATCATGCGGCGCCTGCGCGGACCAAAGGGCTCGAAGGTGGTGCTCTCCGTGGTGCGCCGCGGCATCGGCGACACGCTGACGTTCACCGTGGTGCGCGACAAGATCCCGGTGAAGACCATCGATGCCTATTACATGGTGAGCCCCGGACTTGGCTATGTGCGCATCGGCAGTTTTGGCGCCACCACCTACAAGGAGTTTATGGAGGCGGTGAAGACGCTGAAGGCACAGGGCATGGTCGACCTGGTGCTCGACCTCGAGGACAACGGAGGCGGTTACCTCAACGCTGCCGTGCAGATCGCCAACGAGTTTCTGGCCAAGGGCGACCTCATCGTCTACACCGAGGGGCGCCGCGTGCCCCGCAGCGAGTTTCGGGCACAGGGCAACGGCTCTCTGCTCACAGGCCGCGTGGTGGTGCTTGTCAATGAGTTCTCGGCCTCTGCATCGGAGATCGTCTCCGGCGCCATACAAGACCAGGACCGCGGACTGGTGGTGGGACGCCGCTCGTTTGGAAAAGGGCTGGTGCAGCGCCCTGTCGACTTCACCGACGGTTCGATGATGCGCATCACCGTGGCCCACTACTACACGCCCACAGGACGTTGCATACAGAAGCCCTACCAGAAGGGCGACAAGAAGAAATATGCCGAAGAACTCGATGACCGTTACAAGCACGGCGAGCTCTACAGCGCCGACTCCATACACTTTGCCGACTCGCTGAAATACTACACCCTCCGGCAGCACCGCACGGTATACGGCGGTGGCGGCATCATGCCCGACTACTTTGTGCCGCTCGACACCACGCAGTACACACGCCTGCACCGGCAACTGGCTGCCAAGGGCATCATCATAAAGGCCAACCTGAAGTATGTGGACAACCACCGCAAACAGCTCAAGCGACAATACCCCACGTTCCAGACGTTCCTCTCATCGTTTGAGGTGCCGCAGAGCCTGATGGACGATGTGCTGGATGAAGGCAAGAAGCAAAAGGTGGAGCCTAAAGACGATGCCGAGCTCCAGCAGACACTTCCCATGCTGCGCACGCAGCTCAAGGCACTCGTGGCCCGCGACCTGTGGGACATGAGCGAATACTACCAGATCATAAACAGCCAGAACCCTATCGTGAACAAAGCCCTGGAGGTGATGACCAACGATGAGGCCTGGAAATAACGACAACGCCACCACCTAATCGCAGCAGACATGGAACAGCTGCTTCACTATTGCTGGAAGCACAGGATGTTTCCGCTCGGAACACTGCACACCACCGACGGACGTACGGTGGAGGTGATCGACCCGGGACTGCACAACCGCAACGCCGGCCCTGACTTCTTCAATGCAAAGATCAAGGTCGACGGTGAGTTGTGGGTGGGCAATGTGGAGATACACTGTAAGTCGTCCGACTGGTTTGTGCACGGTCATCAGCACGACGAACACTACAACAACGTGGTGTTGCACGTGGCAAGCGTGGTCGACACCGAGGTGCACACCGCCAACGGGCTCACACCGCCGCAGATGCAGCTCGACGTGCCCGAGGCCGTGCGCTGCAACTACGAAGAACTGCTGAAGGCCGACAACTATCCGCCGTGCTACAAGATAGTGCCCTCGCTGCCGCGCATCACCGTGCATGCCTGGATGGGCGCCCTCGAGACCGAGCGCCTCGAGCGCAAGACAGAGGATATCGGCCGACGTGCACAGCAGAGCCAGGGATCGTGGGAGACGGCATACTTCGTCACCATGGCACGCAACTATGGCTTCGGCATCAACAACGATGCCATGGAACAATGGGCCATGAGCATACCGCTGGGGGCGGTGGGCCATCACCGCGACGACCTCTTTCAGGTGGAGGCTTTCTTCCTCGGACAGGCGGGCCTGCTCGACCCGCTGTCGGTGCCCGAGAGACACCGCGAGGCTGCGCTGGCCGATGACTACTACCTGCGGCTTTCCAGCGAATACAAATACCTCGCGCACAAGTTCGGCCTGAAGCCCATCGACCACCATCTGTGGCGCTTCCTGCGGTTGCGGCCACAGAACTTCCCGCATATACGCATATCCCAACTGGCACGCCTCTATCATCTCGGGAAGACCGGCCTGTCGCAACTCATAGAGTGTGAAGACCTCAAGGCGTTCCAACGGCTGCTGGCTACGCAGACCACCGACTACTGGCACACCCACTATGCCTTCGGCTGCGAGAGCGCGTACAGCGAGAAACGGCTGTCGGCATCGTCGCTCACCCTGCTGCTCATCAACACCGTGGTGCCGATGCTCTTTGCCTACGGCCGTCACAAGCGCGACGAGCGCCTCTGCCAACGCGCCTTCGACCTCCTGGATCAGTTGCATGCCGAGGACAACCACATCGTGCGCATGTGGAAAGACTGTGGCCTGCCCGTCGACAACGCCGGCGACTCGCAGGCGCTCATACAACTGAAAAACGACTATTGCGACCGGCGCGACTGTCTGCGCTGCCGCTTCGGCTACGAATATCTCAAGGGAAACCAGCAGGGTGCCCACCCTGCAAACATGAAATAGCATACACTGATGAAAGAATATCTGTTTACCACACGTATGGATGTGCGCGACTACGAGTGCGACATCGAAGGCATCGTCAACAATGCCAACTACCTGCACTACACGGAGCACACACGCCACCGCTTTCTGCACAGTCTGGGCGTGAGCTTCTCTGCGCTCCACGAGAAGGGCATCGACGCCGTAGTGGCACGCATGCAACTGAAGTTCAAGACACCGCTGCGCTGCGACGACGAGATGGTGTCGTGTCTCAACCTGAAGAAGGAAGGCATGCGCTATGTGTTTGAACACGATATCTACAGGGCTTCGGACATGCGCCTCTCGTTTCACGCCGATGTGGACCTCGTGACACTTGTCAACGGCAAGCTCGGCGTGAGCGAAGACTACGACCGCGCCTTTGGCTTCAGCCAACAATAAGCTGTGCCAACACACCCCATTCACACACACATTATCATCCGTCATTACGCCAACACAACAGACACCTTGGATACAGAACCGACAAACACCCCGGACACAGAACCGACAAACCCCTTGGACACAGAAGTGACAAATCCCTTGGACACAGAACTGATAAACACCCTGGCACTGGCCCGGCTGAGCTATTTCCACCTGCCTGCGATGCTATCACTCTATCTCAAGATGGGTTCGGCAACGGAAGTGGTGAACAAGCGCCACGAACTGCCGACGCTATGCCCCGGACTGCCGGCACGCGTGGCCGACGACCTGGCCCACATCGACATCATGCGGCAGCGTGCGGAAGAGGAACTGGCATGGGCGGCCCAGCACGATGTGAAGGTGCTGACACTCAACGATCCGCAGTATCCATACCGTCTGAAAGAGACACCCGACGCACCCCTTGTGCTGTTCTATAAGGGTACGGCCGACCTCAATGCATGCCATATCATCAACATCGTGGGCACGCGCCACAGCACCCCCTACGGCGAAGACCTCATCAGGCGCTTCGTGGCCGACCTGCGCACGTGGTGCCCCGACACGCTCATCATCAGCGGACTGGCCTATGGCATCGACATCCATGCCCACCGGCAGGCGCTCAGCAACGGCATGGACACCGTGGCCGTGCTGGCCCACGGCCTCGACACCATCTATCCGCAACGACACCGCGACACGGCCAGCGAGATGGTGCTCCACGGCGGTCTGGTCACCGAATACATGACGCGCACCCAGCCCGACAAGATCAACTTTGTGCGGCGCAACCGCATCACGGCAGGTCTCTGCGATGCCACCATACTGGTGGAGAGCGCTGCCAAGGGAGGCGGACTCATCACCACACGCATCGCCAAGGAGTACAACCGCGACGTGTTTGCCTTCCCCGGTCCGGTGGGCGCGCCCTACAGCGAGGGCTGCAACCGCCTCATACGCGACTGCGGGGCCTCGCTCATCACCTCTGCCGAGGATTTCGTCAATGCCATGGGGTGGGCCGACGACGCCATGCAAGCCAAGGCACGCCGCCAGGGCATCGAACGCCAGATGTTTCCCGACCTCGACGACAACGAACAGCGCATCGTGCAACTGCTCAGCAAGAACAACGACTTGCGGCAGGACATCATTGCCGTGAGGACCGCCCTGTCCACGCCCACCGTCATGTCACTGCTCTTCCAGCTCGAGATGAAAGGCGTGGTGAAGGCTTACGCTGGCGGCGTGTATCATCTGTTGGCCTGACAACCGTGCCTGTCAGGACGCACACACGGCAAGACACCCTAAAAAACAAAGAATCAGCATCACGACACGACGATAAATACAGATTTATGAAGATAGGCAATATAGATTTTGGTAGCAGTCCTTTATTCCTTGCACCCATGGAGGATGTTACCGACATTGGTTTCCGAAAACTATGCAAACGCTATGGTGCGGCCATGGTCTACACCGAGTTTGTGTCGGCCGACGCCATCATACGTTCCATACCCAGCACCCTCGCCAAGATGAAGGTCGACGACGACGAACGCCCCGTGGGCATACAGATCTACGGCCGCGAACTCGAACCGATGGTGGAGGCTGCCAAGATCGTGGAGTCGTTTCATCCCGACATCATCGACCTGAACTTCGGCTGCCCGGTGAAGAAGGTGGCAGGCAAAGGCGCCGGCGCCGGCCTCCTGCGCGACATCCCCAAAATGCTCGAGATCACCAAGGCGGTGGTCGGCGCCGTGAACACACCTGTGACGGCCAAGACACGTCTGGGATGGGATATGAACGAACTGGTTATCACCACCTTAGCCGAGCAGTTGCAAGACTGCGGCATACAGGCGCTGACCATCCACGGGCGCACCCGTTCGCAGATGTACACGGGCCAGGCCGACTGGACACTCATCGGCGAGGTGAAGCGCAACCCACGCATACACATCCCCATCATTGGCAATGGTGACATCACCACGCCCGAGGGGGCACAGCAGGCCTTCGAGCGCTACGGCGTCGACGCGGTGATGATCGGGCGCGCCACGTTCGGACGCCCTTGGTTTTTCAAGGAGTGCCGCGATTATATGGACTACCGTCAGGGTGCAGCTAAGGTACTGCCTGCGCCCTTGACCATCGACGACAAGATAGACATCCTCGAGGAGCAGCTCCGCATCAACGTGGAGCGCATCGACGAGTACCGCGGCATACTGCACACACGCCGTCACCTCGCCGCATCGCCCATTTTCAAGAACATTCCCAACTTCCGGCAGACCCGCATAGCCCTTTTGAGGGCCGAAACCACAGAGGAAGTGGTGGATATACTCGAAAAATGCCGCATGTTATTAAGCGGCTTACCTACTGAAGACCAAACCGTTACGGCATAAGTGCGACAAAACAATGAATTGTTTTAACTTGCTTTAACACACGTCGGTTCGCCTTTTGGTTTGCCGTTGTTTTAGCCTTCAGTCATTTATGGTTAACTTTGCACCTACAAAGCATCAGACAGCACATGGTTGACGATTTCGACATACGAGAAAACAACAGAAAAGGAGAAGAAAAGGAGTTTGAGAATGCGCTCCGCCCCCTCCGCTTTGCCGACTTCAACGGTCAGGCCAAGGTGGTGGAAAACCTCAGCGTCTTCGTGGAGGCCGCCAAGTACCGCCGCGAGCCGCTCGACCACACCCTGCTCTACGGGCCTCCCGGACTGGGCAAGACCACACTGAGCAACATCATTGCCAACGAGCTGGGCGTGGGCTTCAAGATCACGTCGGGCCCCGTGCTCGACAAACCGGGCGACCTGGCAGGCATCCTCACATCGCTCGAGCCCAACGACGTGCTCTTCATCGACGAGATACACCGTCTGCAGCCCGTGGTGGAGGAATACCTCTACTCGGCCATGGAGGACTACCGCATCGACATCATGATCGACAAGGGCCCGTCGGCCCGCAGCATACAGCTCGACCTCAACCCCTTCACGCTCATCGGTGCCACCACCCGCTCGGGCATGCTCACCGCTCCGCTGCGCGCCCGTTTCGGCATCAACATGCACCTCGAGTACTATGACCCGCAGACGCTGCAGCGCATCATCTGCCGTTCGTCGCGACTGATGAAGGTGCCCATCGAGGACGATGCCGCCGTGGAGATAGCACGCCGCAGCCGTGGCACGCCCCGCATAGCCAACGGCCTGCTGCGCCGTGTGCGCGACTTTGCGCAGGTGAAGGGCAACGGCACCATCACCAAAGACATCGCCACCATCGCCCTGTCGGCCCTCAACATCGACTCGTATGGTCTCGACGAGATCGACAACAAGATCCTGCTGACCATCATCGACAAGTTCAAGGGCGGACCTGTGGGCGTCTCCACCATAGCCACCGCCATCGGCGAGGATGCCGGCACCGTGGAGGACGTGTATGAGCCATACCTCATCATGGAAGGCTTCATCAAGCGCACGCCGCGCGGACGCATGGTGACACAGCTGGCCTATGAGCATCTGGGGCGCAACCCCTACAATGGCAACATCATGCAGCCCGAGCTGTTCTGAGCCATGCCGCAACGGCAGCCACTCGTCTGCTCCGCGCAGTCTGGCAAGCCTCATTCATAAAAAACAACCAACAGACTCAAACAAGAACAAGGATATGACCGCTCTTCCGACCGCTACACCTCCGGCAGCCTCTGCCCCGTCAGCACTGCGCAAGGCCGTCTTCGCCGGCAGTTTCGACCCGTTTACCATCGGGCATGCCGACATCGTGCGGCGTGCGCTGGCACTGTTCGACGAGGTGATCGTGGTGGTGGCCGTAAACCCCGAGAAGCGCTGTCTGCTGACGGCCGCCCAGCGGGTGGAGGCCATCAGCCGCCTCTATCACTGCGACAGCCGGGTGCAGGTCGTGGCCCACGAGGGCATGACCGCCGACCTCGCCCGCCAGATGGGAGCCCGCTTCATCGTGCGGGGCGTGCGGTCGGTCATCGACTTCGAATATGAAAAGGTGGAGGCCGACTACAACAAGCAGTTGGGCGACCTCGAGACGGTGCTGCTCTATGCCGACCCCACGCTGGTGTCGGTGTCGTCGACAGCCTATCGTCAGCTCCGCCATTTCCACAAAGACGCAGAGGCCGCAGCCATGTTGCCGCAGATGCCTCATGCCGACACGACAGAATAACACATTTTTATCTATTAGCAAGATATGATCACATACAATGCCGACGGCGTCAAGATGCCGAAGATACGCCGCCGCGACACCACCGCTTGGATCAAGCGCGTGGCCGCCGCCCACGGACGCAAGGTGGGCGAGATCGGTTACATGTTCGTCAGCGACGAGAAGATACTGGAGGTCAACCGCCAGTATCTCGGCCACGACTACTACACCGACATCATCACATTCGACTACGACGAAGACGATGTGCTCAACGGCGACCTCGTCATCTCGCTCGACACCGTGCGCACCAACGCCGAGCAGTTTGGCAAGGACTACGACGACGAGTTGCACCGTGTCATCATCCACGGCATACTGCATCTCTGCGGCATCAACGACAAGGGCCCCGGCGAACGCGAGGTCATGGAGGCCAACGAGAACGAGGCGCTGGCCATGCGCTGACCGCCGGCCGTGCGCTGACCGTCCCCGGCCGTTGCGCTTTGCCACCAGCCATTGGCATTTATCCATGGGTTATTGCCCGGCAGACCATGGAATTATCGTACAACATTTGCAAAAAATGTCTAATACACCCAACAAACACGCCCGTGAGCGCGCGCTTGTTGGGTGTATTTTATTATTTTTGCAGCAACAAATCCTAAAACAACCTCATTTTCGTATGAAACAAAAAGTACTGTTCAGACTGGCAGCCATAACGTTGCTGTTCTCGTTCGTCGGCCTGTCGACGGCGACGGCCGGCAAACGCTTTGACTACAACTACACCGTAAGCCGGCCGGTGGATGCCACCAGCGCCACGGTGTGTTCCGTGTACAGCAGCCTGCTGCGCACAGCCATCGGTGTCACCGACCCCGCAGCAGCCACCCTGGTGGCCGCCTACTACAATGCGGCGGGCGAAGAAAAATTTCGCACCACCAACACCCCCGGCCTCGAGGGCGGACAGACCGGCCACTGGTTTGCTGCCGACGGCATACCCACCAACCGCGCCACACAGCGTGCCGTGCAGGTGCTGTGGACCGGCAACGCCTTCAGCATCACACACGGCAGCCTGGCCACTGTCGGCACCAAGGTAGCCCTCGTGGAGGGTCTCGTCAACGGTGAGGACTCGGTGTTCTTCCACTTCAACATCACGTTCACCGGAGCCGGCACATCCGGCAACGTCAGCACCGACCAGCCCCAGTATGTGGCACGCCACAGCGAGACCGACGGCTGGCTGGTGAAGCCCCTCGTGCAGAAGAACGACGAGACACCCGTGGAGCAAAACTGGATCCAGGTCAACGCAGGCGACAAGATCACCCTGAGCTGCGAGCTCATCAACCCCGAAGCCTACAAGAGCGTGCGCTACCGCTGGTATAAGACCACGATGAACAAAAGCACCTACAAGAACGTGGACACCTCCGTGCGCCGCTATATGGACACGCCCGACTATACGCTCACCCAAAGCGCAGCCTACGACGACGGTGCACGCTACGTGCTTAACGTCACGCTGACCGACAATAACGGCAAGAACACCCTGAAGAGATACAACTACTATGTGGACGTGCAGACCAATGCCGGTGCCTTCATGGAGTGGCCCACCTATAAGCTCTCCTACGACTTCCACACCGAGTATCCCACCCTGCAGCAGCCCACCAAGCTGCACACCTTCACCAAGCAAGACGGCACACCCGCCAACCACTATGCCGGCGAGTGGTGGTCGATCTTCTGGGGCGACAACCTCAACACCGAGGTGGGCACCGACTCAGCCACCATCTACACTGCCGCCAAGAACATGGTGGAGAAATACGACTACGACTTCTCTTACATCCGCGACTACATGGGCTGGCCGCCCGACCTCAGCGCCCGCCGCGGCTACAAGTCGTTTATCTATATCTTCGGCTCGGGCCTGAGCAACGACAACACCGACATCAACGAGAAGGGCGGCTACCAGGGCTCTACCTATGCCGACGGCCAGAACTGGGCCTGCGTGTGGGCCAGCTACTATCCCTTCAGCCGTTTCCGTGCTGATGCCGACCAGAAGTGGAGCGACGGCGAATACCAGCGCAACGCCATGGTGCACGAGGGCATCCATGCCATCTTTGCAGACCTTAACGCCTGTCAGGGTTCCAGCTGGTTCCATGAGGGCGGCAACACATGGCTGCAGGGACAGGTCTATGCCAAGCGCGACGGCCTCTATGGCGATGCCGGATTCCTCGACGGTGGTCCGTTCCTCGCTCCCCACATGCCCATCGAGTGCTACTCGGGATGGCTGCAGGACGGCTCTTATGGCGGTCCGGGCGCACAGGGTGTGAACATGTACAACAGCAGTGGCTCGCAGGTCTGCACCTGGCGCAACTATCTGGGTGGTGTGCAGTATGCCAACGCCTTCCCTGTGGTGGCTGCCAACGTCTGCGGCGACGGCGTCATCCCCTGGATCTGGCGCAACTGCAAGGACTATGTGCTCAAGACCATGGGCGACTCCATCGGCGAGGAGCCGATGCGCCAGATCGTCACCGCATACCGTGCCCGCCAGGCCCTCTTCGACCTCGGAGGCTGGGACAAATGCTACCGCAATGTGGTCGACGCCAACTTCGGCATCACCGTGAAAGCGGAATGGGAGCCTTACTGGATCAATGTGGCTCCGTACAAGATAACCCCCTACCAGTCGGTGACACTCGACAACAAGGACGGCTGGATGTCGCCCGACACGCTCACCAACCCCGGATGGAGCGGCGGCAACATCATCCCCATCCATGTGCAGGGCGACGTGGCCAACGTGGAGTTCCGTCCTGAGGACACCCAGATGCGTGCCCTGCTCTGCTACCGCACACAGGACGGCAAGTGCTACTACAGCCAGCCGGTGAAATGCGGCAACATGAGCATCGACATCACCGAGAAGCCGGCCAACGGCGTGGTGTTCTGCGTGGTCTGCAACACCGACTATGTCTACACTGGCGACGACCAGCGCAAGCACCACTGGGACTACCGCATCCGCCTGGGCAAGGGCGCCATGGCCATCGCCGACACCTACACCCGCTGGTACAAATACGAGGATGAGCTGAAGGACGACTATGCCAACGGCATCGAGAGCGTGCGCGACGTCACGCCTGCCGCCGGCCACAAGATCCACATGATGTCTACCGCTGCCGTGCGCGGCAACGTCATCCGCCTCGACCTGGGCGACATCAATCCCGCCGACGTCACCGTGCGTGCCGTGGGTGCCTCGGGCGTGCTGGTGCAGCAGGGCCGCCTCAATGCCGACGGCACCTACACCGTACCCGCCAACATGCCTTCGGGCCTCTGCTTCTTCACCTTCGCCTATGGTGGCGAGCACCAGACGGTGAAGATGATTGTGAAGTGACCGTGAAGACAATAGAGAACTGATCGGCATCAATTGCCGTCCCCATAAGAGGCGTCACCCCCCATCGGGTGGCGCCTTTTTGCGCATAAGACAAGAGCTGTTTGCAAAATAATGACTACCTTTGCAAGAAAGATTGTAAATCAGACGAGGATGTTGAATTTAGACAATTTCTACAAGGCTCGCTATGTGCTGAGCAAGATCATTCGCCGCACCGACCTGGTGCATGCTCCCAAGATCAATCCGGAGAGCGACGTGTTTCTGAAACCCGAGTGTCTGCAGAAGACAGGCTCGTTCAAGGTGCGCGGCGCCTACTACAAGATTTCGCAGCTCTCCGAGGAAGAGAAGCAGAAAGGCGTCATAGCCTGCTCGGCAGGCAACCATGCACAGGGCGTGGCGCTCGGTGCGACAGCCATGGGCATCAAGTCGCTCATCTGTCTGCCCGAGGGTGCCCCCATCAGCAAGGTGGAGGCCACGCGCCGGCTGGGTGCCGAGGTGTGCCTCGTGCCGGGTGTCTACGACGATGCCTACCAGCGTGCCCTGCAGCTGCGCGACGAGCACGGCTACACCTTCATACACCCCTTCGACGATGAGAATGTCATTGCCGGACAGGGCACCATCGGTCTGGAACTGCTCGACCAGCTGCCCGACGTGGAGGCTGTGGTGGTGCCGGTGGGCGGTGGCGGTCTCATCTCGGGCATAGCCTACGCCGTGAAGTCGCTCAACCCGCAGGTCAAAGTCTATGGCGTGCAGGCCAGCGGTGCCGCCAGCATGGTGCAGAGCCTGCACGACCACCGGCAGGAGAAGCTGCGCACCGTGTCGACCATTGCCGACGGCATCGCCGTGAAGGAGCCGGGTGCGCTGACGTTCGACATCTGCTCAAAATATGTCGATGACATCGTGACGGTCAGCGAAGACGAGATCTGCGCCGCCATCCTCCACCTCATCGAGAGCGAGAAGATGGTGGCCGAGGGAGCCGGTGCTGCCAGCGTGGCTGCCGTGATGTTCAACAAGGTGCCCGTCAAGGGCCGCAAGACGGTGTGTGTGGTGAGCGGCGGCAACATCGACGTGACCATCCTCAGCCGCGTCATCAACCGCGGTCTGGCCACCAGCGGCCGCATCTGCACCCTGTCTATCGAACTGGCCGACAAGCCCGGCCAGCTGCTCCATGTGAGCGAGGTGATGGCCCGCATGGGTGCCAACATCATCAGCGTGCACCACGAGCGCAACACCGACAGCAAGAACGTCACCGACTGCGTGCTCCGCCTGACCGTGGAGACCAAGAACCTCGAGCATGTGGAGAGCATCAAGACGGCGCTGACCGACATCGGCCTGAACATTCTGGACATGTAACCCCAACCATCAACTAAAAAAACAATATCATCTTATCTATGCAAGCAGTACACACAGAGAAGGCTCCCGCAGCCATTGGCCCCTACAGCCAGGCCATCAAAGTAGGCAACATGGTGTTCGCATCGGGCCAGGTGCCCATCGACCCCGCCACAGGCGAGTTTGTGGCAGGCGGCATCAAGGAGCAGACACGCCAGTCGCTCACCAATGCCAAGGCCATCCTCGAGGAGGCCGGCACCAGCCTGCAGAAGGTGGTGAAGACCACCGTGTTTATGGCCGACATGGCCGACTTTGCTGCCATGAACGAGGTCTACGCCGAGTTTTTCGAGCAGCCCTATCCCGCCCGTTCGGCCGTGGCCGTGAAGACCTTGCCCAAGGGCGCCCTGGTCGAGATTGAGTGCATCGCCGAGCTGTAAAGAATGCCGGCAGGCTAAACCAAGGAGACAAGCCGCACGGTAGCGGTCACGCCACACGGACGTGACCATGCCACGCGGACGTGACCATGCCACACCACGAAAACGCCGGCACTTCCTCCACAAGGAAGTGCCGGCGTTTTCGTGGTTATACGGTTAGATGAGCAGGTCAGGCCATGCGATGCACCTGTTTTTTCAGTTCGATGCGGAAGGTGGTGCCTACGCCCACTTCGGAAGCCTTCACCCAGATGCGCCCTTTGTGATATTCCTCCACGATGCGTTTGGCGAGGCTCAGGCCGAGTCCCCATCCGCGCTTCTTGGTGGTGAAGCCGGGCTTGAACACGTTGCGCAGGTCTTTCTTGTGGATGCCCTTTCCGGTGTCGGTCACTTCAATGATGGCCTTGGCCGGTGTGTCCTCCACGTGGAGCGTGATGGTGCCCGCCTCGCCCCCCATGGCGTCGACGGCATTCTTGGAAAGGTTCTCGATGACCCACTCGAAGAGCGACGCGTTGAGGTTGACGACGACGTCGTGGTCGGGGAAGTCTTTCACCATCCTGACACGTTTGCTGGTGCGCCGGTCCATATAGTCGATGACGTGGTCCATCACGTCGTTGAGGCTTGTCGGCACCGGCTCGGGCAGCGATCCTATCTTCGAGAAGCGGTCGGCGATGAGCTGCAGCCGCTTCACGTCCTTGTCGAGTTCGGGTATGAGGTCGTCGTCGGGATACTGCTCGCGCAGGATCTCCACCCATGCCATGAGGCTGCTGATGGGTGTGCCCAGCTGATGTGCCGTCTCCTTCGACAGTCCCACCCACACCTTGTTCTGTTCGGCCCGTTTGGAGGTGAGCAGCGCAAAGATGGCCACCACCACAAAGAGCAGCACCACCCCCAGCTGGGCATAGGGGTAGAGGGCCAGGCGTTTCAGCACCAGCGAGTCGTCGTAGCACACGTCGATGTAGTCGGCATTGCCGATGGCGATGCGTATGCCCCGGTGGGCGGCCAGCAGTCGGCGTCCCTCGCTTGTTGCGATGGCTAGGCTGTCGTCGTAGTTGTCGGCTTTGATGCTGACGTTGCGGAAGTCCGACACGTTGCCGTGCGAGTCCATGACGATGACCGGAATGGTGTTGTTCTCGTTGAGCACGGTGAGCACCAGTCCGAGGTCGGTGTTGCTGTCGGCGTTGTTGAGTGCGCGCATGGCCTCAGCCCACACCTGCATGCGCGACCGCTCCTGCTGTTCGAGGTCGTGTGTGAGCAGATGCGACACAACCAGCGATCCCACGGCTATGAGTATGGCGGCCACCACGAGGATGATCTTCACCTGGCGTATTCTGTCAGTCCATTGCATATCCTTAAAACGCAGTGTGCCGTGCAATTATTGTGCTGTGGTGTGCGAAGAAATGGGTTGCCAGCCGGGAAATTATGGCTTGTCGAGGCCGTAGTTGTCGAGTTTCTGAAACTGAGTCTTGATGGTCTGCCGCCCGCGGAAGATGTTGACCTTCACCTGCTCCTCGGGAATGTCCATGATGGCGGCAATCTCCTTGTAGGCTTTCCCCTCGAAGTCGCGCAGCTGTATGCACGACCGTTGCTTTTCGGGCAGGCCGTCCACGAGTCTGCGCACGATGTCCATGCGGTTGTTGGTGGCAGCGCGGTCGAGGGGAGTCAGCTGCGTGTCGGCGGTGTCGGTGCGCACGTTCTCGAGCGTCTCGTTGCGGTTGTCGTGCCGTTTGATGCTGTCGAGGGCCATGTTGCGGCAGACGGTGAAGCAGAACGCCTCGATGTTCTCGATGTCGGCCCATTTCTCCCGCATGTTCCACACCTTGATGAGTGTCTCCTGCACGATATCCTCCGCCTCGGCGTTGCGCAGGGTGATGCGCAGCGCCAGCCGGTACAACTGGTTTTTCAGTGGCAGGATATCGTTCTGGAAACTTATCTTGGACATGTCTTGTTTTTTCCCCTTGAGACAGGGCGTGTGTCTTTGCTTTATCTGATGACGGTGCCTCCCTCCATGCCGATGGCCGAGGCTTGTGTGATGATGACGCGGCTCACGCCGGCGCTGACGGCAGCCAGTGCGTTTTCCACCTTCGGCTTCATGCCGCCCGATATGGTGCCGTCGGCCGTGAGGCGTTCGAAGTCGGTGTGTGTGATGACCGGTATGACGCTGCTGTCGTCGTCGGGGTTGCTCAGCACGCCCGGTTTCTCGAAGCAGTAGACCAGCGTCACGTCGGCCAGCGGGGCCAGCGCCTTGGCCGTCTCCGAGGCCATGGTGTCGGCATTGGTGTTGAGCATGTGTCCCTGTCCGTCGTGTGTGAGCGGTGCGATGATGGGCACCACGCCCTGCTGCATGAGCGTGAGCAGCAGGTCACCTCTGACGCTGTCGACATCGCCCACAAACCCATAGTCGATGCCGTTTTTGAGTGGCCGGCGGTGGCTGCGAATGATGTCGGCGTCGGCGCCGGTGAGCCCGAGGGCGTTGATGCCCCGTGCCTGCAGGCGTGCCACGATGCCCTTGTTGACCAGTCCGCCGTAGACCATGGTCACCACCTCGAGCATGTCGGCGTCGGTGATGCGCCGTCCGTCCACCATGCGGCTCTCGATGCCGAGCGACGCTGCCACCTTGGTGGCTCGCCGTCCGCCTCCGTGAACGAGGATCTTCAGTCCGTCGACCTGTGCAAACCTGTCGAGCAGTTGGTTGAGGCTAGCCTCGTCTTCCACGATGGCTCCGCCTACCTTGATGATGGTTATGTTGTGCATGTGCTGATGGTCTGTGTGTGTATGTCTATAGTTGTCTATTGCAGATAGGTGTAGCCGTAGAGTCCTGAGCGGTAGTTGCTGAGAAACTCCTTGCCCTCGTTGAGCGAGAGCTTGCCCTCCTTGACGCTCTTGGTCACCCACTGTTCCAGTTGTCTGACGAGCTTCTTGGGGTTATACTGCACATACTCGAGCACCTCCTCCACGGTCTCTCCGTCGATGATCTGGTCGATGTGGTAGGCACCGTTTTTCACGCTGATGTGCGCTGCTGTGGTGTCGCCGAAGAGGTTGTGCATGTCGCCCAGAATCTCCTGGTAGGCCCCCACGAGGAACACGCCGATGTGGTAAGGCTCGTCCTTGCGCAGTGCATGCACGGGCAGCACGTTGGCCTGCGAGCCGTTGATGGCGAAGTTGGCTATCTTGCCGTCGCTGTCGCAGGTGATGTCCTGTATGGTGCAGTTGCGTGTGGGGCGCTCGTTGAGGCGCTCGATGGGCATGATGGGGAACAGCTGGTCGATGCCCCAGCAGTCGGGTAGGCTCTGGAAGAGCGAGAAGTTGCAGAAATACTTGTCGGCCAGCAGTTTGTCGAGTCCTTTGAGCTCGTCGGGCACGTGCTTCATGTTCTTGGCCATCGAGTCGATCTCGCGGCACACGCTCCAGTACATGGCCTCCACCTCGGCGCGTGTCTTGAGGTCCACCATGCCGTGGGCAAACATGTCGAGGCAGTCCTCGCGTATCTGGTCGGCGTCGTGCCAGTCTTCGAGCATCGACTTCGGGCTGAGGTTGCACCATATGTCGTAGAGGTCGCGCACCAGTTTGTTGTCGGTGTCCTTGGCCTCAAACTCCTCCGACATCTCGGGCAGCGTGGCCGCTCCCAGCACGTCGAGCACCAGCACCGAGTGGTGGGCCGACAGCGAGCGTCCGCTCTCGGTGATGATGTTGGGGTGGGGGATGTTGTTGCGGTTGGCAATGTCGACGAAGGCGTAGATGCAGTCGTTGATATACTCCTGTATGGAGTAGTTGACGGAGCTCTCCGAGTTGCTCGACCGTGTGCCGTCGTAGTCGACGCCCAGTCCGCCTCCGCAGTCCACAAACTCGATGTTGTAGCCCATCTTCCGGAGGTTGGCATAGTACTGTCCGGCCTCGGTGAGTGCGTTTTGTATGCGTCGTATCTTGGTGATCTGCGATCCTATGTGGAAGTGTATGAGGCGCACGCTGTCGTGCAGTCCGATGCTGTCGAGCCTGCCCAGTGCCTCGAGCAGTTCGGCGGGTGTCAGTCCGAACTTTGAGGCGTCGCCGCCGCTCTCGGCCCATTTTCCCGACCCTGAGCTGGCCAGTTTGATGCGTATGCCGAGGTTGGGTTTCACCTTGAGGCGTTTGGCCGTCTTGGCTATGACGTCGATCTCGTTGAGTTTCTCCACGACGATGAAGATGCGCTTGCCCAGTTTCTGTGCGAGCATGGCCAGCTCGATGTAGCTCTCGTCCTTGTATCCGTTGCAGATGATGAGCGAGTCGCTCTTGCACTGCACGGCGATGACGGCGTGGAGCTCGGGTTTCGATCCGGCCTCGAGTCCGAGGTTGAACTTCTGTCCGTGCGATATGATCTCGTCGACCACGGGCTGCATCTGGTTGACCTTCACGGGGTAGATGATGAAGTTCTCGCCCTTGAAGTCGTATTCCTCACGTGCCTTGTCGTAGCATTCGGACATCTTCTCGATGCGGTTGTCGAGGATGTCGGGAAAGCGCAGCAGCACGGGTGGTGTGACATCGCGCAGTGCCAGTTCGTCGATCACGTCGCACAGGTCGATCTGCGTGTTGTCCTTGCAGGGGGTGACGTAGGCATGTCCTTTCTCGTTGATGCTGAAGTAGGATGTGCCCCATCCGTTGATGTTGTAGAGTTCCTTGGAGTCCTCAATAGTCCATTTTTTCATTTATCCGATGCCGAGTGTTTCTTTAAGCTTGTTTACTGAAATTTTTATCTTGTCGTAGTTGTCCATGAGCGTCACGTCGACGGTGTGCTTGGCCTTCGTGTAGAACGCCTCGCGCTGCATCAGCTGCTCACGTATGTAGGTCTTCACCTCTTCGGGCGTCTTGCCCAGCAGCAGGGGGCGCACGGTCTTTCCCATGCTCAGGTGCTTGTGGAGCACGTCGGGGGTGCACTTCAGATACACCGTCTCGCCCTGCCGGTTGAGGTAGTCGATGTTGTCGAAGAAGCAGGGCGTGCCGCCTCCGAGGCTGATGATGACGTTCTCAAACTCGGCCACCTCATGCAGCATGTTGTGCTCGATGGTGCGGAAGCCGTCTTCTCCGCGTTCGTCGAAGATCTGCTTCACCGTCTTGCGCATGCGGCTCTCGATATACCAGTCGAGGTCGTAGAACGGCATGCCGAGGTCTTTGGCCAGGGCATGCCCCACGGTGGTCTTCCCCGACCCCATGTAGCCCATGAGGATGATGCGCGTGGGGATCATCGCCGTGTCCTCCTGGCTTTAGGTTCCGGGGCGTTCTTCACGATGTTCATGCACTCCTCGTAGGAGAGCGTGCCGGCCAGTGCCTGCTCCTGCAGCTTCTTGTCGATGTGGTAGTTCTTGCCGTCGTAGGCGATGTAGGGTCCGAAGCGTCCCTTCATGAGCTCGAGCTTGGGGTCTTCGTCATACTGTCGTATGTGCTTCTCCTTGTCGGCGATGCGCTTCTGCTCAATGAGGGCCACGGCCGTCTCGAGCGTGACGGTGTAGGGGTCTTCGGTGCGCGGCAGCGACGTGTATTTCTTGTTGTGCAGGATGTAGGGTCCGAAGCGTCCGGCGCCGATGACCACCGGCGAGCCCTCGAACACGCCCACCTTGCGCGGCAGCTTGAAGAGCTCCAGGGCCTCGCTGAGGGTGATGGTCTCTATGCTCTTGTCCTTGGGCAGCTGTGCGAAGGTCGGCTTCTCGTCGTCTTCGGCGGTGCCGATCTGTGCCACGGGTCCGAAGCGTCCGATCTTCACAAACACGGGCTTGCCCGTCTTGGGGTCGGTGCCCAGCTGGCGCTCTCCGGCCTTGTGCTCGGAGCGTGCGTTCATCACGGTCTCCACGTTGGGCTCAAAGGCCTTGTCGAAGTTCACCATCATCGTGGTCCATTCCTCCTTGCCTTCCGCGATGCTGTCAAACTGCTCCTCCACCTTGGCCGTGAAGTTATAGTCCATGATGTCGGGGAAGTTCTGCATGAGGAAGTCGTTCACCACGAGTCCGACGTCGGTGGGCAGCAGCTTGCCCTTCTCTGAGCCGGCCATCTCCTTCTTGATCTTGGCGGTCAGGGCGCTTCCCTTCAGCGTGTCGATGGTGTAGGCGCGCTCGGTGCCTTTCTTGTCGCCTTTCTGCACATACTCGCGTTTCTGTATGGTGTCGATGGTGGGCGCATAGGTTGACGGGCGGCCGATGCCCAGCTCCTCGAGCTTGTGCACCAGGCTGCGCTCGCTGTAGCGCACCGGTCCTTGGGTGAAGCGCTCGGTGGAGGTTATCTCGTTGCACGTCAGGGGTTGTCCGGCGCTCATGGCGGGCAGGGCGCCGCCCTCTTCTGCTGAGGTTGTGTCGTCGTCGGCGGTCTCGTGGTAGACCTTCATGAAACCGTCGAAGCGCACCACTTCGCCACTGGCCACAAACTGCTCGTCGGCACCGCTGATGTTGATGGTGACGGTGGTCTTCTCCACCTGTGCGTCGGCCATCTGCGAGGCTGCCGTGCGCTTCCAGATCAGCTCGTAGAGGCGGCGCTCCTGCAGGCTGCCGCTGATGGTGTGTTCGCTCATCTGTGTGGGGCGTATGGCCTCGTGGGCCTCCTGGGCACCCTTCGAGTGGGTGTGGTAGTTGCGCGGCTTGCTGTAGCTGTCGCCGTAGAGCTTCGTGATCTCGTCCTTGCAGGCGCCGATGGCCATTGCCGAGAGGTTCACGCTGTCCGTACGCATGTAGGTGATGCGTCCGCTCTCGTAGAGGCGCTGCGCCACCATCATGGTCTGCGACACGGTGAAGCCGAGCTTGCCGGCGGCCTCCTGCTGCAGCGTGGAGGTGGTGAAGGGTGGTGCCGGCGACCGCTTCAGCGGTTTCTTTGCCACGTTGTCCACGGTGAACGTGGCCTCCTTGCAGCCGGCGAGGAAGGCGGTGCCCTCTTCGCGTGTGGTGAAGCGGCGGTCGAGCTCGGCCTTCACCTCGCTCTTGGTGCCGTCGGCGGCGGTGAAGGTGAAGATGGCGTTCACGCGGTAGTAGGGCTCGCTTCTGAAGGCCTGTATCTCGCGCTCGCGGTCCACGATGAGGCGCACGGCCACGCTCTGCACGCGTCCGGCCGAGAGCGACGGCTTCACCTTGCGCCAGAGCACGGGCGACACCTTGAAGCCCACCAGGCGGTCGAGCACGCGGCGTGCCTGCTGTGCGTTCACCAGGTCCATGTTGAGGTGGCGCGGGTGTTGTATGGCCTCGAGGATGGCCGGCTTGGTGATCTCATGGAACACGATGCGTGCGGTGTTCTTTTCGTCGAGTCCGAGCACTTCGCAAAGGTGCCAGCTGATGGCTTCTCCTTCGCGGTCCTCATCGGATGCCAACCACACGGTCTTGGCGGCCTTGGCACATTCCCTCAGTTCGGCCACCACTTTTGCCTTGTCGTCGGGTATCTCATATTCGGGCTGCAGCGTCGACTCGTCTATGCTGAGCTCTTTCTTTTTCAGGTCGCGTATGTGTCCGTACGACGACATCACTTTGAAATCTTTTCCCAGAAATTTTTCGATGGTCTTGGCCTTTGCGGGGCTCTCGACAATCACTAAATTATCTTGCATGCTAACACGTATTGATTTTTTCGGTTGGCAAAAGTAATTAAAACTTTTGCATACACCTTATATTATGGGATAAATTTTATTTTTTTAATAAAAAAGGTCCTTCCGCTTTTCTCGTTGCGGATTTGGCCAGAATAAAATGCTGCCGGGGTGCCGCACATGGTTTGTGCATGACCCCTTTTGCCATCTTGCATGTGGCATGTCTGAGCAAGAAATATGGGACATTCGGGTCTTTCGGCCCTAACACTCCGGTCCCAAGGCCCTAACACTGCAGTCCTAAGGCCCTAACACTGCAGTCCTAAGGCCCTGAGGACACCAGTACACGAGGCGAAGGACTGCAGTACACGAGGCGTT
>CAVAXH010000002.1:0-45107 GCA_963592505.1 Bacteroidaceae bacterium | reverse complement strand
TCAATGAGTTATGCTAATTATTCGCTTGAAAATCATGCACTGTTTTTTATGAATTGTGAACACCCTACCCAATAGGGCGGCATAATACAGTGCAGTGGCCCCCTACGCCCGTCGGAGCGTTATGACGTCGATGCCCGGCCATGCACCGAAGCGAAACGGCACGGTGCCGCCGATGCCCACCGACACGTAGAGCATCGACCCGGCTTCGGTGTACTTGCCGCCCCACTCGTTGTAGGCCCACTTCACCGGCGACAGCCGCCCCAGGCTCATCTGTCCTGCATGGGTGTGTCCGGAGAGCGTCAGCGCTATGTCGGTCTGCCGCAGCACACCACGCCGCCAGTGGCTCGGGTCGTGGCTCAGCAACATCTTGAACGTGCCCGGCACGGTGCCCTCAAGGGCCTTCTGCAGGTCGCCGTAGGCAGGGAAGGGCGGCCGGCTGATGTTCTCCACGCCCACCACCTCGATGCTGGCGTCGCCGCGCCGTATGGTGGCGTGTTCGTTCATGAGCACACGCCATCCCATCTTGCGCTCCAGATGCTGCAGCAGCGTCTGGCTGCGGCGCACGGCAGCAGTGCTGCGGTCATCGCCATACTCGCAGTAGTCGTGGTTGCCCATCACGGCAAACACCCCGTCGGGGGCCGTGATCTGGCTGAGCACCTGCCGGAAGGGCAGCAGCTCGCGCGGACCGACGTTCACCAGGTCGCCCGTGAACACCACCACGTCGGGCCGTTGCGCATTGACCATCTGCACCAGCCGGTCCACAAACGAGCGGTTGCGCAGAAACGTGCCGATGTGTATGTCGGACAGTTGCACCACGCGGTAGCCGTCGAATGCCTGGGGCAGCAGCGGCGACGCGCAGGTGGCCGACCGCACCACGAGGTGGCGCCAGCCGAAGAAGAAGCCGTAGATCATCAGCACGATCCACAGCGCGGCGGGCAGCCATGCCCACCGGCAGCCCACCAGGGGCCACAGGCCAAGAAAGAGGATGCCGGGAATGGCCAGGAGCAGCACGGCGCCCGTGGTGAGGCGCATCCGTGTGTTATGGCGTAGTCTTAGTTTCATGGTTTTCAGAGCTCAAACACGGCCACCAGCGGCAGGTGATCGCTGAAGCCGTCGAGATACTTGGGTCCTTGATAGTTGCGGCGTGGTTTCATGCCGCCATACTTGCTGTCTTCCTCAAGCAGGAAGGGCGCGTCGCAGATGCGGCACTCGGTGAGCCGCGCCGCCAGCGTGGTGCAGCAGAAGATGTGGTCGAGGCTGTCCCAGCGGCCATGCCAGCGGTAGGTGCCCTTGGCACCGTGGCTGCCTTTGGCGCTGGCCGACACCTCGGTGAGGCCGTGGCGGGCGATGGCCTGCAGCGAGGCATCGCCCGTGTAGTCGTTGAAGTCACCGGCCACGAGGATGAGGCCCTGCGGGCTGGCGCGCCTCACGGAGTCGATGGCCTGGGTGAGGCGGTCGGCCACATGCAGGCGGTAGGGGCGTGTGGCCCGCTCGCCGCCCGACCGGCTGGGGGCATGCACCACAAACACATGGAGCGTGTCGCCGGTGATGACCTCGCCCGTCACATAGAGGATGTCGCGTGTGGGGCGGAACCCCTTGAGCGGCTCTATGCGCAGGGCGTGGTGGCCGATGAGGCGGAAGGCGAAGGGCGACCACAGCAGCGCCACGTCGATGCCGCGCGCGTCGGGGCTGTCGGTCATCACATACTCGTAGCCGGCCTGCCGCAGCAGCGAGCGCCGCGTCAGGTCGGTGAGCACGCTGTCGTTCTCCACCTCGGTCAGCGCCACCATGTCGGGCATGGCTGCCACGGCGCCGCCCGTGCCGCACGCCACGATCTCCTGCCCGATGCGGTTGAGCTTGCGCCAGTAGCGGTAGGGCGTCCAGCGGTGTGTCGACTCGGGCAGAAACTCGGTGTCCTGCTTCAGGCTGTCGTGGCGCGTGTCGAAGAGGTTCTCGCAGTTGAGCTCCACAAAGGTGAAGAGCGAGGCGAGCAGCAGCGTTATACCCATGGCCGGTGCGCAGAGGTGGGGCTTACTGGTCGTGGAGGAACAGCGGATCCTCGGGAGTCACCATGGTGGGCTTCTGGTCGAACTGCTTCAGCGTCTCCTCGCTGGCATAGCGGCGGTCGACCACCAGGCGGAACATATACTCGTTGAACCAGTCGTTGGTCATGATCAGGCAGCCGTTCTGGCCGTAGGCAGGTCCCCAGCTGTTCTCCACCTTCCACTTCACGGGCTTGCCGTCGGCGTCGAGGTCTACGGCGGTGAGCGTCATGGCGTGGGTGGAGCCGCTGTCGAAGGTCGAGATGCGGTCGGCCTTGTTCATGCCGAAGGTGGTGCCGAAGAGCGAGGCGTAGTCGTAGTTGTCGAGGTCGAGCACGCCGCGCTTGCGGTCAAACTGCTTGCCCACGTCGTAGCTCGAGTACATCTTGTGGCCGTCCTTCAGCGAGGCGATGGCCAGCTGGGCGATGTCGGCCATCGGCAGGTTCAGGTATTTCCAGTTGTGTCCGTCGTAGGTGTGGCGGTCGTAGTCCACCTCATAGGTCTTGTAGAACGGGCGGCGCGGGTCGTTCATCACCATGATGAACGTGCCGTTGAGCGCATGGCCCACGGTGGCCTCGTAGAACTCCTTCGGGGTGTAGGTCTTGGCGGCGCCCACGGCCTTGCCGCTCTTGTCCTGGAAGGCATAAGAGAACTGCTTCACCGGCTGGCCGATGGTGAGCGTGAGCATGTGGTAGACGGTGGCGAGCATCTCGGTCTTGCGCTTTGTGATGGCCGCAGCCTTCTTGCCGTCCTTGACCATCTGGCGCAGCTCCAGTCCAAACTCGCGCAGCTTCGACGACACCATCTTCTGCATCGTCGATGTGTTGTCGGTCGAGTAGGTCTCGGGCATGACACTCATGGGCACCAGGCCATACTTCTCAGCCAGGTCGGCCACACCGCAGAAGGTGCCGCCGTCGTTGATGGGGTGCTGGAAGAAGAACTGCACGCGCTGGTTGTCCATGGGCTTGTCGGCGCAGTCGATGACGCCCTGCAGCATCAGGTTGGCCTTCTCCAGCTGGTCGTAGAAGAAGAGGTAGGCATGCGAGTACTCCACGCGCAGTGTGTCGTCGTGTGTCTTGGCAAAGTTGGCGCGCAGCACGTTCAGGCCCGAGAACATCCAGCAGCGTCCGCTGCTCTGCTGGTTGTGTATGCTCTGTGCGGGCGTCTCCACGCTGAAGTGGGTGTCCACCTGCCCCAGACTCTTGTAGCTCTTGGCCAGGTCGTCGATCTTATTGGTGGCGATGGCGTTGGCCAGGGCCTTGTCGGCGGCGTTGGTGCTCTGCGCGGCCTCAATCTGGCTGAGCATCTGTGTGGAGATGCCGCCGGCCTTCTGTGCCATGGATGCGCTCGCCATGACGAGAAACGCAGCCAGTAGGAATGTCTTTTTGTTCATGATAAGAAGCGTTTTATGTTTTCTTTGTTGTGATGTCCGACTGCAAAGATAATAAAAATATGTCATCTTTTACACACCAGTGCCAACAACTGATGCAGGTTGAGCAAACTTTTACAAACATTCTCGGCCGATTTCGGGTCGGTTTTCCTCGAAAAGTTTCCCCCTCATGTTGTGGTGTCTGCCATTTGCAGCTGTCGCCTGTGGTGGCGAAGGTTACGCCCCGGCACACTTTTTAGTTCGACTTTTTGTTGTTTGTCACACTTTTTAGTTCGACTTTTTGTGAAACTTCACACTTTTAAGGACGACTTTTGCTTTTGTTTGACCGGAAATAATTAATTTTGCAACACGATATATCCAAAATCTCCAAGCGTTATGAAGAGAGCATCCATTAAAGAACTGTATCATTGGAAAGAAAGTAGTCAGCGGAAGCCTTTGATTATACTCGGGGCACGTCAGGTCGGCAAGACTTGGCTGATGCAAGAATTTGCTAAAGAGGCATACCTAAAGTATGTCTATGTCAATTTTGAGGACAATGACACGCTTCGGGGCTTGTTTGAGCACGACTTTGACATTCCGCGTATCATAGCCAGCTTGGAATGGAGCACAGGAACAGATATCGATGAGGATACGCTGATCATTCTCGACGAGATACAGGAAGCCACCCGTGGCATAACATCTCTCAAATATTTTGCGGAGAAAGCCCCTCGATATCATGTGATGGCTGCCGGTTCCTTACTGGGCATCGCCATGCACAAAAACGACTCTTTCCCTGTCGGGAAAGTAGACTTTCTGCATTTGTATCCACTTTCTTTCATGGAATTTCTGGAAGCAGTGGGGCAGAGCAAGATGGTAAATCTGCTGATGGCAAAAGAATGGCCGATGATAACCATGTTCAGAAGCAATTTTGAGCAATGCTTGCGCCAATATTATTATGTGGGAGGAATGCCTGCCGCTGTAGCGTCTTTTGCCTCAAACAACAATCTGGACGAGGTGAGGACAATACAGAAAGCGATACTGGAAGCCTATGAACGCGATTTCTCCAAACATGCGCCAGCCATTGAGGTGCCCCGAATCAGAATGGTGTGGAACTCCATACCTGCGCAGCTTGCCAAAGAAAACAAGAAATTTATTTACGGCGTTGTGAAGCAAGGCGCTCGTGCGAAGGATTTTGAACTTGCAATAGAATGGTTGCGCGATGCCGGACTGGTCTATAAGGTGAAGCGTTGTAAAAAGGCCCAGCTCCCCTTGGCTGCATACGAAGACTTTTCCGCGTTTAAGTTGTTTATGTCGGATGTGGGTTTGATGTGCGCAATGAGCAATGTGCCGGCGCAAAGTTTGCTGACTGGCAATGTGATCTTTTCCGATTTTAAAGGCGCCCTCACCGAGCAATATGTCTTGCAGCAACTGAAGACCGATCCGGCTCTGTCAATCTTCTATTGGTCTGCCGACAATTCACGTGGAGAAGTCGACTTTTTGTTGCAACAGGAAGAGCAAATCTTTCCTGTAGAGGTAAAGGCAGAAGAAAATCTCCAGGCCAAGAGTCTGCGGGCTTTTGTGGAGCGTAACCCAGGGCTCAAAGGCATTCGCCTGTCGATGTCGCCTTACCGCGAACAAGACTGGCTCGTCAATTATCCACTCTACTCCGTGCCTGTGGTGCTGGGGTGAACGATGTATATGTGGATTTATTGATTAGGGGCTAATCAAGTCTGCTATAAATCTGCTATTCTGTGGCCGGACTTTTATTTTGGCTTTTCTGCTTGCCGCATTCTCATTTATTTATAGTATCTTTGCAAGGTTAATGCATCCTGCAATTTATGGATCAAGAGAAGTATAACCTGCTAAGCCAGATACAAAGTCCGGCCGACCTGCGCCAGCTGAGCGTCGATCAGCTGCCCGAGGTCTGCCGCGAACTGCGGCAAGACATCATCGACGAGGTGTCGGTCAACCCCGGCCACTTCGCCTCCAGCCTGGGCGTGGTGGAGATCACCGTGGCCCTGCACTATGTGTATGACACCCCCGAAGACCGCATCGTATGGGATGTGGGCCATCAGGCCTATGGCCACAAGATTCTCACCGGCCGGCGCGACCGCTTCGCCACCAACCGCAAGCTGGGCGGACTGTGCCCCTTCCCCACACCCGTGGAGAGCCCCTACGATACCTTCGTCTGCGGACATGCCAGCAACAGCATATCGGCAGCGCTGGGCATGGCCGTCGCCGCACACCAGACGGGCGATGCCGAGCGCCATGTGGTGGCCGTCATCGGCGACGGTGCCATGAGCGGCGGACTGGCCTTTGAGGGCATCAACAACGTCAGCTCGACACCCAACAACCTGCTCATCATCCTCAACGACAACGACATGAGCATCGACCGCGCCGTGGGAGGCATGGAGAAATATCTGCTGAACCTCGACACCAACGCCACCTACAACCGCCTGCGCTTCAAAGCCTCGCAGTGGCTGCATCAGAAGGGCTATCTCGACGACGACCGCCGCAAGGGGCTCATCCGCCTGAACAACGCACTGAAGAGCGCCCTCAGCCACCAGCAGAACATCTTTGAGGGCATGAACATCCGCTACTTCGGACCCTTCGACGGCCACGACGTGAAGGAACTGGTGCGCATGCTGCGCCAACTGAAGGACATGGGAGGCCCCAAGCTGCTGCACCTGCACACCGTGAAGGGCAAGGGATACAAGCCGGCCGAGAAGGCGGCCACCGTGTGGCATGCCCCCGGCAAGTTTGACCCCGAGACGGGCGAGCGCCTCGTGGATGACTGCGGCGGGCTGCCTCCCAAGTTTCAGGATGTCTTCGGCGACACGCTGCTCGAGCTGGCACAGCACAACTCCAAGATCGTGGGCGTCACCCCCGCCATGCCCACCGGTTGCTCCATGATAACGATGATGAGGGAGATGCCCGACCGTGTGTTCGACGTGGGCATCGCCGAGGGCCACGCCGTGACCTTCTCGGGCGGCATGGCCAAGGACGGCCTGCAGCCATTCTGCAACATATACAGTTCGTTTGCGCAGCGCGCCTACGACAACATCATACACGACGTGGCACTGCTCAACCTGCCCGTGGTGCTCTGTCTCGACCGCGCCGGACTGGTGGGCGAAGACGGGGCCACCCATCACGGTGCCTTCGACATGGCGGCCCTGCGCCCCATACCCAACCTGACCATTGCCTCGCCAATGGACGGCAAAGAACTGCGCAACATGATGTACACCGCACAGCTGCCCGACAAGGGGACGTTCGTCATACGCTATCCGCGCGGACGCTGTGCCGACACCGACTGGCGCTGCTCCTTCGAGGCGTTGCCTGTGGGACGCGGACGCTGTCTGCGCCAGGGCCACACGCTGGCGGTGCTGACCATAGGCCCCGTGGGATGCACGGTGGAGAAGGTCATACGCGAGAGCGGCCTCGACGTGGCCCACTACGACATGCGCTTCCTCAAACCCCTCGATGATGCGCTGCTGCAGGAGGTGGCCACCCGCTATGACCGTGTTGTCACCGTGGAGGACGGGGCACGCGAGGGCGGCATGGGATCGGCCGTGCTCGAGTGGATGAGCGACCATGGCTACACGCCCGCCGTGCGCCGATTGGCACTGCCCGACCGCTTCGTGCAGCACGGCACGGTGGGCGAGTTGCAGCAGTTGTGCGGCATCGATGAGGAGAGCATCCGACAGACCATAACGGAAATGTACAAAGCATGAAGATAGTCATTTGCGGCGCTTACGCCATCGGCACACACCTGGCCCGACTGCTGTCGCGCAACCAGGAGGAGATAACCGTCATCGACAGCGATGACGACCGGCTGGCCAAACTGGGCTACGACTATGACCTGCTGACACTGCAGGGGTCGCCCACCAGCGTGAACGTGCTCAAGGAGGCCAACACCGACGATGCCGACCTGTTCATTGCCGTCACACCCGACGAGAACACCAACCTCGTGAGCTGCATCATGGCACACGCGCTGGGTGCCAAGAAGACGGTGGCACAGGTGGGCGATGCCGAGTATGCCGAAGAGGAGGTGAAGGCGTTCTACCGCAACCTGGGTGTCGACCGCATTATCTACCCGGAGGTGCTGGCCGCACGCGACATCAACAGCGCACTGAAGATGTCGTGGGTCAGAAAGCGGTGGGATGTGCACGACGGCGCGCTCGTGATGCTTGGCATCAAGCTGCGCGAGAACTGCGAGATACTCAATCAGCCCCTCAAGAACCTCTGCGGACCCAACGACCCCTATCATGTGGTGGCCATCAAGCGGGGAGCGGAGACCATCATCCCCGGCGGAAACGACGAACTGAAGTGTCTGGACCTGGCCTACTTCATGACCACACGCGCCTACATACCCTACATGCGCAAGATCGTGGGCAAGGAGACCTATGCCGACGTGAAGAACGTGATGGTCATGGGTGGCGGTGCCACGGCAGTGAGAGCCATACAGACCATGCCCGAATATCTGAAGGTGAAGCTCTTTGAGGTCGACGAGGACCGCTGTGAAGAGCTCAACCAGATATTGGGCGAGAAGACGCTCGTCATCAACGGCGATGCACGCGACATATCGCTGCTCGTCGACGAGGGCATAAAGAACACGCAGGCCTTCGTGGCGCTCACGGGCAATGCCGAGACCAACATCCTGGCCTGCCTGACAGCCAAGCGCCTCGGTGTGAGAAAGACGGTGGCCGTGGTGGAGAATATGGACTATGCCAGCATGGCCGAGAGCCTCGACATCGGCACCGTCATCAACAAGAAGGCCATTGCTGCCAGCCGCATCTATCAGCTCATGCTCGATGCCGAGGTGACAAATGTCACGTTTCTCATGGCGGTCAACGCCGACGTGGGCGAGTTTGTGGCCAAGGAGGGCGCACGCATCACCCTGAAGCCCGTGAAAGACCTGGGACTGCCCATGGGCATGACCATCGGCGGACTGGTGCGCAACGGTGAGGGCATGCTCGTATCCGGCAACACGAAGATCAACGCGGGCGACATCGTCGTGGTGTTCTACCACGGCGTGAACATGAAGCAGATAGAAAAAATGTTTTGACAGAGATAACACACAGACGTGATCAACTTTAAGATTATATACAGGATTCTGGGAGCACTGCTTTTCCTAGAGGCCATCCTGATGATGGTGTGCCTGGCCGTGGCATTGTCGTTTTGTGAAGACGACACGCCGGCATTTCTGGTGTCGGTCGTGGTGACGGTGCTCTGCGGCTTCGTCTTCCGCGGGCTCGGACGCAATGCGGAGAACCGCCTGTCGCGGCGCGACTCGTTTCTGGTGGTCACGTCGTCGTGGCTCTGCTTCTCGCTCTTCGGCACCATGCCTTTTCTCTTTGGCGGATATGTGCACGGATTCACTGATGCTTTCTTCGAGAGCATGTCGGGATTCACAGCCACGGGGGCCTCGGTCATCGACGATGTGGAGGCGCTGCCCCACGGCATACTGTTCTGGCGGTCGCTCACTCAGTGGGTGGGCGGACTGGGCATCGTGTTCTTCACCATCGCCGTGCTGCCGTCGGTGGTGGGCGGCAGCACGCGGGTGTTTGCCGCTGAGGTGACCGGACCGCTGCACAACAAGCTGCACCCGCGCCTGTCGATGTGTGCCAAGTGGATATGGCTGATTTACCTCATTGTCACCGTGGGCTGCTGCAGCTGCTACATGCTGTTTGGCATGGACTGGTTTCATGCTGTCAACTACGCCCTGACCACGGCGGCCACGGGCGGCTTCGCCATCGACAACGACAGCGTCTTTACGGATGCACCGGCACTGCAGTATACGGCACTGCTGTTCTGCTTCGTCTCGGGCATCAACTTCTCGCTGCTCTATTATTCTGCAGCGAAACTGAAGTTGCGCAACATGTGGAAAAGCTCTGAGTTTAAGTTCTACACCATCTTCACGCTGCTCTGCACGGCGGCCATCATGCTGGTGCTCGTCGGCCGGAGCGGGTATGGCGCCGAACGGGCTTTCCGCTCGGCACTCTTTCATGTGGTGTCGGCCATAACCACCACGGGATTCTTCGACGCCGACATAGCACAGTGGCACCATGCCACATGGCTGGTGCTCTGGATCGGCATGGCGGTGGGCGCATGCGGCGGCAGCACCAGCGGCGGCATGAAGTGTGCGCGCGTGGTGATGCTGCTCAAGATCATCAAGAACGAGATGAGGCAGCGTCTGCACCCCAACGCGGTGCTGCCGCTGAAGGTCGACGGACAGAACGTGGCCAATGCGCAGCGGGTGTCGCTGCTGGCGTTCACCACATCATATATGTTGCTGCTCCTGCTCTCAGTGGGCATCCTGGTGGCCGACAATGTGGATGTGGAAAACGCCATCACCATTGCCATCGACAGCGTGGCCAACTCGGGCTCGGCGCTGGTGTTCAGTTCGGCGGCTCATGTCACATGGGCTGGCCTGTCTGACCTGTCGAAGTGGGTGTGCGCGGTCATGATGCTGGTGGGACGTCTGGAGATCTTCTCCGTGCTGGTCATCCTGACTCCGCAGTTCTGGAGAGAAAACTGACACACGTGCCAGCCATACGGCAAAAGGCACATCAGGGGTTTATATGCCTGATGTGCCTTTTGCCGTATATGGGGTGGCGGTGCTCTAAAAATATCACCACCACCTTTCTGATGTGTGTGTCGCGCGTTGAGCCTGGCGCTTATTCGTCCTGGTCCTTGATGGCCTGCATGACGAGGCCCTCGATCTCCTCGCACAGCTCGGGGTTGTCGCTGAGCAGGGCCAGTGTGGCATCGCGGCCCTGGGCCAGCTTGGAGCCGTTGTAGCTAAACCAGCTGCCGCTCTTCTGCACGATGTTGTACTCCACACCGAGGTCCACCAGCTCGGCCACCTTGTTGATGCCGCAGCCAAACATGATGTCGAACTCGCACTTGCGGAAGGGAGGTGCCACCTTGTTTTTCACCACCTTCACGCGGACGTGGTTGCCGATGACGTTGTCGCCGTCCTTTAGGCTGGTCACGCGGCGGATGTCGAGGCGCACGCTGGCATAGAACTTCAGGGCGTTGCCGCCGGTGGTGGTCTCCGGGTTGCCAAACATCACACCGATCTTTTCGCGCAGCTGGTTGATGAAGATGCAGCAGGTGTTGGTCTTGGCGATGGTGGATGTCAGCTTGCGGAGAGCCTGGCTCATCAGACGGGCCTGCAGGCCCACCACTGAGTCGCCCATGCCTCCCTCGATCTCCTTCTTCGGAGTCAGGGCGGCCACAGAGTCGACCACCACGATGTCTACAGCCGATGAGCTGATGAGCTGGTCGGCAATCTGCAGGGCCTGCTCGCCGTTGTCGGGCTGCGAGATCCAGAGGTTGTCGACATCCACTCCGAGCTTCTCGGCATAGAAGCGGTCGAAGGCATGCTCGGCATCGATGAAGGCGGCTATGCCTCCTTTCTTCTGAGCCTCGGCAATGGCGTGGATGGCCAGTGTGGTCTTACCCGACGACTCGGGACCATAGATCTCGATGATGCGGCCGCGCGGATAACCGCCCACGCCCAGCGCCACGTCGAGGCCGATGGAGCCTGTCGAGATGACGTCGACAGCCTCTACGCTCTCGTCGCCCATGCGCATGATGGAACCCTTGCCAAAATCTTTCTCTATCTTGCTCATGGCAGCCTGGAGCGCCTTCAGCTTTGCCTCTTTCTCGGCTTTCTGCTGGGCCTCCTTCTCTGCTGCCAGCTGTTCTTCTGTCTTTGCCATATTGTGTGTGTCTTGTTTTTTTTATGTGGCGGGGGCACCATGCTTGGGGGTGCCGGTCCTCCCGCCTTTAAGGTTAATTAAAGTGCTGCGTTACAGCTCGATGTCTTCGTCGAACACCTCGTGCCAGGGCAGGCCCTGCTCGTTGAGCACCTGCAGGAACGGATCCGGGTCGAAGTCTTCCACGTTCCACACGCCGGGCTTGCGCCACAAACCCTTCAGGAACATCATGGCGCCGGCCATGGCCGGCACACCCGTAGTGTAGCTCACACCCTGCATGCCGGTCTCCTCGTAGGCATCCTGGTGCTTGCAGTTGTTATATATATAATAGGTGTGCTCCTTGCCGTCCTTCGTGCCGCGTATGCGGCAGCCGATGCTGGTCTCGCCGTCATAGTTGGCACCGAGATCCTGCGGGTTGGGCAGCACGGCCTTCAGGAACTGCAGCGGCACAATGTTGACCTTCACCGTCTTCGTGGGGTCGTCGGCCAGCGGTGCCTCGTAGGTCACGTTGTCGATGCGGCTCATGCCGAGGTTCTGTATGCAGTCGAGGTAGGTGAGATACTGCTGGCCGAAGGTCATCCAGAAGCGGGCGCGCTTGAGGGTGGGGTAGTTCTTCACCAGGCTCTCCAGCTCCTCGTGGTGCATGAGATAGCTCTCGCGGCCCCCGATGTTGGGATAGGTGAGCTCCTGGTGCACCTCGAGCGGCTCGGTCTCTATCCACTGGCCGTTCTCATAGTAGAGGCCCTTCTGCGTGATCTCGCGGATGTTGATCTCGGGGTTGAAGTTGGTGGCAAATGCCTTGTGGTGATTGCCGGCGTTGCAGTCGACGATGTCGAGATACTCCATCTCGTCGAAGTGGTGCTTGGCGGCATAGGCGGTGTAGGCCTGCGACACGCCCGGGTCGAAGCCGCAACCGAGGATGGCGGTCAGGCCGGCCTGCTCGAAGCGCTCCTTGTAGGCCCACTGCCAGCTGTACTCGAAGTGGGCCTCGTCTTTCGGCTCATAGTTGGCCGTGTCGAGGTAGTGGCATCCGCAAGCCAGACAGGCGTCCATGATGGTCAGGTCCTGATAGGGCAGGGCCAGGTTGATGACCAGCTCGGGCTGGTAACTGCTGAAGAGCGCCTTCAGCTGCTCCACATCGTCGGCGTCGACCTCAGCCGTCTTGATGTCCAGGTCGTAGCCTTTGTCGTGGATGGCCTTGGCCAGTCGGTCACACTTCTCCTTGTGGTGGCTGGCAATCATCAACTCGGAGAAGACCTCCTTGTTCTGGGCAATCTTGAAGGCGCAGACGGTAGCCACGCCACCGGCGCCAATCATTAATACTTTGTGCATTTGTCTTGTCTGTGGTGTTTTTAGGGGTTGGTGGAATAGGGTAGGGTTATCTGTGCGTGCCGGTATGCCCCGCGCCGGTGATGTGCGGGGCATGCCTTGCCGCTCACTTCAGCTCGTCGCCGCGTATGCCCAGGGCGCTCATGATGGAGTAGCCCAGTATCTCCTGCCTGAAGTTGCCGCCCTCCATGGGCTGCATGGCAAAGAGGGTGATGCGCTGGTCGTTGTCCACATTGCGCAGCGTCTGTCGCAGCCGGGCATAGAGGTCGCCTTGCTCGCCGTTGGGGATGACCATGAGCCGTTTCACCTCGGGGTGCCCGGTCACGGTGCGTATGGTGTCGAGGATGTAGTCGTCCTTGCTCACCACGTCGCCCACGCTGAATGCGTTGACGAGAAACTCGCCGAGCGTGGGGTCGTCGAAGGCCTTGGCGTTGAGGTCGGTGGCATAGTCGGAGGGCACGAAGTTGTCGAGCCGCGTCTTTGCCTTGTCGTGCACGAGCACCACCTGGGTCTCGTGCTTCGTGCCGTCCTGGGCCCGCAGCCCTCCGTCGAGGGCCACATTGATGGCCCAACGGCTGAGGTCGGCAGGTGGGATGCGCCGGTTGAGCATGCGTTCGAACTGCACGCTCAACTGGAAGGCTACATAGTCGACATAGTCGGCATCGGCCACGATGATGTTCTCGCTCAGGCGGATGTGCGACGTGTCGGGTGCGTTCATCTCTGGTGTCATGGTGATGTGTGTCTGTCGGGAGATGCCGGGGTTAGAGGCTTGCCAGTTCGACCACCTTGTCCACGGCGGCACTCAGTCCGTCGGCATTCTTGCCGCCAGCCTGTGCATAGTGGGGCTGGCCACCGCCGCCACCCTGTATGAGGCGGGCGGCTTCACGGATCATCTTGCCGGCGTTGAGTGCATGGTCTTTCACCATGTCGTCGGAGAGCATCACCGAGAGGGCCGGACGACCCTCGTGGAGGGTGCCGAGCACACAGAGCAGGTTGCAGTCAAATTTCTCGCGGATCTTGAAGGCGATGTCCTTGGCCGATGCGGGGTCGGCAGGCAGCACGGCCTTCACCACGGTGACACCGTTGATGTTGATGGTGTTCTCCACGAGCTTCTTGACGGTGCGCTCCACAGCCTGCTGGCGGAACGACTCGATGCTCTTCTTCATGGCTGCGTTCTCCTCGATATACTTGGTGACCGTGGTCTTCAGGTCCTTGGCGTTGTTGAACATGGCGCGGATGGCCTTCAGCGTGTCTTCCAGACCGTAGAGGGCCTCCTCGCACTGGTCGCCCGTCATGGCCTCGATGCGGCGCACGCCGGCGGCCACGCTGCTCTCTGCCACAATCTTGAAGAAGCCGATGCGGCCGGTGCTCGTGGCGTGGATGCCACCGCAGAACTCGCACGACGGACCGAAGCGCACCACGCGCACCTTGTCGCCATACTTCTCGCCGAAGAGGGCGATGGCGCCGAGCTCCTTGGCCTCCTCGATGGGCACGTTGCGGTGCTCGTCGAGCGGATAGTCGGTGCGGATCATCTTGTTGACCAGCCGCTCCACCTGGCGCAGCTCCTCATCGGTGACCTTCTGGAAGTGGGAGAAGTCGAAGCGCAGCGTGGTGGGACTGACAAACGAGCCTTTCTGCTCCACGTGGTTGCCGAGCACCTGCTTCAGGGCATAGTCGAGCAGGTGGGTGGCGGTGTGGTTGGCTGCCGAGGCGTTGCGCTTGTCGGTGTCTACACAGGCCATGAAGCTGGCCTCGGGGTTCTTGGGCAGCTGCTTTATGATGTGCACGCTCTGGTTGTTCTCGCGCTTGGTGTCGATCACCTCGATGGTCTCTTCGTCGGAGACGAGGGCACCCTGGTCGCCGACCTGACCACCCATCTCGCCATAGAAGGGGGTGTGGTCGAGCACCACCTCGAAGAAGGTGTTCTTCTTCTGGGTGACCTTGCGGTAGCGCAGGATGTGGCACTCATACTCGGTGTAGTCGTAGCCCACGAAGTCCTGCTCGCCCTTGCGCAGCTCCACCCAGTCGCTGTTCTCCACGGCGGCGGCATTGCGGGCACGCGCCTTCTGCTTGGCCATCTCGCTGTTGAAGCCCTCCTCGTCGACGGTGAAGCCGTTCTCGCCGCAGATCAGCTCGGTGAGGTCGAGGGGGAAGCCGTAGGTGTCGAAGAGGCGGAAAGCCTTCTCGCCCTCAAGGCAGGTCTTGCCGCTCTTGCGCAGGTCGTCCATGTCGGCGTTGAGCAGCTGTATGCCCTTCTCGAGTGTGCGCAGGAAACTGTCTTCTTCCTCCTTGATGACGCGGCTGATGAGATCCTGCTGGGCAGGCAGCTCGGGGTATGCGCCGCCCATCTCGTGCACCAGCACGGGGACGAGCTTGTACATGAACGGAGCCTTCTGGTCGAGGAACGTGTAGGCATAGCGCACGGCACGGCGCAGGATGCGGCGGATGACGTAGCCGGCCTTGGCATTGCTGGGCAGCTGGCCGTCGGCAATGGAGAACGACACGGCTCTCAGGTGGTCGGCCACCACACGGATGGCGATGTCGGCCTTCTGCTCGTCGTTGGTTCCCTCACCGTTGGGGCCTTCGGGGAAGGTGTGGTGGTATTTCTTGCCCGAGAGGTTTTCGATCTCGGTGATGATGGGGGTGAAGATATCGGTGTCGTAGTTGGAGCTCTTGCCCTGCATGAGGCGCACCAGGCGCTCGAAGCCCATGCCGGTGTCGATGACCTGCATCTTCAGCGGTTCGAGGCTGCCGTCAGCCTTGCGGTTGAACTGCATGAACACAATGTTCCAGATCTCGATGACCTGCGGGTGGTCTTTGTTGACCAGGGTCTCGCCGGGCACCTTGGCCTTCTCCTCTTCCGAGCGGAAGTCGATGTGTATCTCCGAGCAGGGACCGCAGGGACCCGTGTCGCCCATCTCCCAGAAGTTGTCGTGTTTGTTGCCGTTGACGATGTGGTTCTCGGGGAAGTGCTTGAGCCAGTAGCCGGCAGCCTCGTCGTCGCGTGTGAGGTTTTCCGTGGGGTCGCCCTCGAAGACGGTGACGTAGAGGTCTTTGGGGTCGAGATGCAGCGTGTCCACGAGATACTCGTAGGCGTAGTCGATGGCACCCTCCTTGAAGTAGTCGCCGAAGCTCCAGTTGCCCAACATCTCAAACATGGTGTGGTGGCTCAGTGCCGAGTCGCGGCCGACCTCCTCCAGGTCGTTGTGCTTGCCGCTGACGCGCAGGCATTTCTGCGAGTCGGCGCGGCGGCGCGGGTCGGGGTCTTTGGTGCCGAGAATAATGTCTTTCCACTGGTTCATGCCGGCATTGGTGAACATCAGCGTGGGGTCATCCTTGACTACTATGGGAGCCGAGGGAACGATGGTGTGTCCTTTCGACTCGAAGTATTTCAGATATGAGTCGCGGATTTCGTTTGCTGTCATCATTGCGTGTCTATATTTTGTTTTTGTTATGTCGTTGTTTATGATATGCAAAGTTACGAAAAAAGATTGGAGGAGGTCGTTACTGTGGTGTATTATTTTCCGTTGTCATGCGGTTAAAATGCATGTGTCCGTCCCATGCCTTGGCACAGGTGGGGGCAGTGACCGCCGACTTATTGCCACAGGTGCCGGGCATAGGTCAGTCCGTAGGCGTCGTAGAGGCGCAGCATGCGTGCCTGCCGTGTCTTGTAGTCGGCGAAGTCGCGCTTTCCCCGTGGGCGCCACTGCACCTCGGAGAGGGCTCCCATGCGCGGCAGCACCTGGTATTCGGCCAGCGAAGGCCAGTCGATGTACTCTGTCCAGAGGTTGGCCTGCACGCCGATGATGTGGCTGGCCGTCGTGGCGTCGGCATCGTCGGGGACGGGCTCGAGCGAGTAGGTCTTCTCGATGGGCAGGTTGCCGCCGATGAGGAAGGGCTCGCCCCACTGGCCCTCGGGGGTCTGATAGTAGTCGAAGTAGGCGTGTGAGGTGGGGGCCATGATCACGTCGTGGCCCAGTTTGGCGCCTTTGGTGCCCGGCTCGGTGCCGCGCCAGCTCATGATGACGGCACTCTGGCTGATGTCGCCGTCGAGGATCTCGTCCCAGCCGATGATGCGGCGCCCCTTGCTCTCCACGAAGTGCTCGATGCGCCGGGTGAAATAGCCTTGCAGCTTCTCGGGCGTGAGGTTTTCGCGGGCCATCAGTGCCTGGCATTTGGGACATTCGCGCCAACGCCGGGTGGGGGTCTCGTCGCCGCCGAGGTGGATGTAGGACGAGGGGAAGATGTCCATCAGTTCGGTCAGCACGTCCTCGCAGAAGCGGTATGTCTTCTCGTTGCCCAGGCAGAGCACGTCGTCCATCACGCCCCAGATGGGGCATACCTCATAGGGACCGCCCGTGCACCCCATGTCGGGATAGGTGGCCAGCGCGCCGATCATGTGGCCGGGCATGTCGATCTCGGGGATGACGGTGATGTAGCGCTCGGCGGCATAGGCCACGATCTCGCGGGCCTCGGCCTGGGTGTAGTAGCCACCGTAGGGCGTGGTGTCGTAGGCGTTGGAGTTGTGGCCCAGCACGGTGCGCTTGCGCACCGACCCCACCTCAGCCAGCTCGGGGTATCGCTTGATCTCGATGCGCCAGCCCTGGTCGTCGGTGAGATGCCAGTGGAAGACGTTCATGTTGTGCATGGCGATGAGGTCGATGTACTGCTTGACAAACGATATGGGGAAATAGTGGCGGGCGCAGTCGAGCATCATGCCGCGGTAGCCGAAGCGTGGCGCGTCGCTGATGACAGCGCCCGGAAGCGTCACCTCGGCGAGCGTGGTGTCGACAGGGAGCGACTTGCGCAGGGTCTGTATGCCGTAGAACACGCCGGCTGCCGTGGAGCCCTCGATCACCACACCCCGCTTGTCGACGGTGATGAGGTAGCCTTCGGGGTTGCTCACCTTCTTGTTGAGGCGCAGGGTGATGCCGGCCTTCACCTTCTCGGTGGTGGTGGCGAGGTGCAGGGCGGTGACGTCGGCGATGTAGTCGCTCAGAAATTGGGCGTCGCGCTTCAGCAGGTCGTTGTCGGCGGGGTAGGCTATGCGTGTGGCGCCGGTCAGCGTGAATGCGTCTTTGCCGGTGGCGGTGATCTCCTGTGGTTGCGGCACCACGTTGTAGTCGGCGGCGTGACGGTCGTCGGCTGCCGAGGCTCCTGTCAGCGACAACAGGGCTGACAGCAGCACGGTGGACAGTTTTTTGTTCATATCTGCATGGTTGGTTGATTGGCTGGAATGGTGCAGGGGGCGTGCGGCGTAGGGCGGCCGGATCATCCCCCCTTGTGGCAAAATTATGAAAAATCCCTATGGCGGCCAAATAAATCGCGAAAAAGTGTATAAGGAGGCGGCTATGGTGGTGATTTATGGAACCACCCTATAGCATTGCCCTGTAGGAGGAAATGCCGTTTTTTTATTGTGCTAGACCTGTAGTTCGGGAATTTTTCCTTAAATTTGCAGACAAACAAAAAGATTCGAGCAATTATGGCCTTGAGTACAGACAGAAACGTGAAACTTTACTTTTCCATCAAAGAGGTGGCGCAAATGGTGGGTGTGAGCGAGAGCACGCTGCGCTACTGGGAGACAGAGTTTCCCAGCATACGCCCGAAGACGGTCAGCGCCACTAAGGTGCGGCAGTACACCGAAAAGGATGTGGAACAGATAAAGGTGATATACAACCTGCTGAAGGTGAGGGGATTCAAGATTGCCGCCGCCCGCAAGTTCATGCGCGAGAACCGGCAGGCGGTCGACAAGTCGTCGATGGTGCTTGAGACCTTGACCAGCGTGCGCGACGAGCTGAAAAGCCTGCGCGACCACCTCAATGGCCTTGTCTGAACGGACGAGGCCGGCAGTCATGGCCGGCTAACCAACAGTTATAGTCGGCTACCCAACAGTCATGGCCAGCCGACCGGTGTCAGCAATCAGATGATCTGCTGAACCTCCTGCATGTCATCGATGTTCTTCAATGTGTCGATGATGGCCCTTACCTCGTCGCGGTCGTGCACGCGCACTTCTATCTGCCCTTCGAAGATGCCCTTGTCGGCAGTGAACTTCACGCGGTGGATGTTGATGTCCATCTCTTTGGAGATGACCTCAGCCACATCGTGCAGCATGCCTTTGCGGTCGATGCCGTGCACCTCGATGGTGGCATCGAAGAAGAGGCGCTTGTGCATGTCCCATTTGGCATCGAGGATGCGCGGACCGTAGCTGGTCTTCAGTTTGCTGGCCACGCGGCACGAGCGCTTGTGTATCTCCACATGGTTCTTGTTGTCGATGAAGCCGAGGATGTCGTCGCCCGGGATGGGGTGGCAGCATGAAGGGAAGATATACATGCCGATGGTGTCCTCGCGGATGATGCACGGCAGTTTTTTGTTGAAACCCTTGCCCACCAGCAGCAGATTCTTGCTGGGGGGGATGGGCATCTCATTGGTGTCTTTGTTCTTCTTGTTCTTGCCCAGGAACGGCACAAATTTGCGCCAGCCGCTGGAGCCGTTGTCCTTGCCGCCCTTGCCTTGAAGCACGTCGAGATCGCTGTCGTCGAGCACGATGGTCTGGTCGCCCAGTGCCTGGAAGAAGTCTTCGTGGCTGGTGAAGTTGTGGTGCTCGCCGAGCTTGTCGATGACGGGAAGCGAGGACTCTATGTCGTTGGCAGTCAACCAGCTGTTGAGGATGGCCTCACCCTTGTTTTGTGCCTCGCGGTTTTCGCGGCGCAGGATGGCCTGTATCTTTCCTTTGGCCTTGGCCGTGGAGACGAACCCTATCCAGTCGGGCTTCACATGCTGTGAGTTGGAGGTGAGCACTTCCACCTGGTCGCCGCTCTTCAGCTTGTGGCTCATGGGCACCAGCTTGTGGTTGACCTTGGCACCGATGCAGTGGCTACCCAGGAAGGTGTGTATCTGGAAGGCGAAGTCGAGCACGGTACATTCGGCGGGCATGGTCTTCACCTCGCCCTTTGGCGTGAAGACGAAGATCTCCGAGGCGAAGAGGTTCATCTTGATGGAGTCGAGGAAATCCATGGCGTCGGGCTGCGGATCATCGAGGATCTCCTTGATGGTGCCGAGCCATTTGTTGAGTTCATGGTCTTCCTCCTTGAAGTCGCCCTCCTTGTATTTCCAGTGGGCAGCAAAGCCCTGCTCGGCTATCTCGTCCATGCGGTCGGAGCGGATCTGCACCTCTATCCACTGTCCGTGGTTGCTCATCATGGTGACATGGAGGGCCTGGTAGCCGTTGGCCTTGGGATGGTTGATCCAGTCGCGCAGGCGGTCGGGATGGCTCTTGTAGATCTGGTTGAGGGCAACGTAGATGCGGAAACATTCGTTGACCTCGTCCTTGCGGTTGTCGGGCATGAAGACGATGCGCACGGCCAGTATGTCGTAGATCTCGTCGAAGGTGACATGCTTGTTCTGCATCTTGCACCAGATGGAGTAGGGACTCTTGATGCGCGCCTTGATGTGGTAGGCGATGCCCATCTTGTCGAGTTGCTGGCGGATGGGGGCCGTGAAGTCATCGAAGAGCTTGTCGCGCTGCTCCTTGGTGTAGTTGAGCTTGTTCTTGATGTCGGCATACGTCTGCGGATGCTCATAGCTGAAGCTCAGGTCTTCGAGCTCGGTCTTGATCTTGTTGAGCCCCAGGCGGTTGGCCAGCGGTGCATAGATGTAGAGTGTCTCGCCTGCAATCTTATACTGCTTGTTGGCCGGCTGTGAGGCCAGCGTGCGCATGTTGTGCAGGCGGTCGCATATCTTGATGAGGATGACCCGTATGTCGTCGCTCATGGTGAGCAGCAGCTTCTTGAAGTTTTCGGCCTGTGCCGAGGCGTGGTCGCCGAAGATGCCGCCGCTGATCTTGGTGAGTCCGTCGACGATCATGGCAATCTTGGGCCCGAAGATGTTTTGCAGGTCCTCCACCGTGTAGTCGGTGTCCTCCACCACGTCGTGGAGCAGGGCCGCGCAGATGCTCGTAGACCCCAGCCCCATCTCCTCGCTGGCGATCTGCGCCACAGCGATGGGGTGCATGATGTAGGGTTCGCCCGACAGCCTTCGCACGCCCTTGTGGGCCTGCCGTGCGAAGTTGAACGCCTTGGTGATGATGTCTACCTTTCTGCGGTGACGTGAGTGCAGGTAGGTGTCCAGCAGGTGCTGGAAGGCTCCTGTTATCAACTGGTCGTCGGCGGCCTCGCGCTCTTTGTTTTTCAGTTCTTGCTCATCCATGACGGTTTGGGGGTTAGAGGTGTGAATGGATCATGTGTGGAAAGATGGGGGACCAGCGTGACGCTGTCTGCAGGGGCGTCGCCGCTGGCGTGGCGCGTGTCCCCACTGGCGTGGCATGCCCCGTAGCAGCTTTTATTTCACCTTTATCTTCTTGCCGGCTCTGATGTTGTTGCCCTTGAGGCCGTTGAGCTTGCGCAGTTTGGCCACGGTGGTGTGGTTGCGCTCGGCTATCTCGCTCAGGGTGTCGCCGTTCTTGATGGTGACGGTCTTTGAGCGGCCCTTGCTGCTCTTTTTCTTACTGCTGCGGCTCTTGCTGCTGCGACTCTTGCTGCTGCGGCTTTGAGAGCTGCGTGCCGACGACTGTGTGCGCTCGTCGGCCTCCACCACTGTGTAGTTGTCGGTGCTGCCTGCTGCCAAGCTGTCGGCAGGAGCGGCGGCATCGCCGGTCTTGGTGGTCGGGCCCTCTATGCGCGACACCTGGTTGTTGCGCACCACGTAGGTGCCGCCGTCGGTAGGTCCGGCCTCCTTGCGCTTGGGCAGATAGGTCTTGGCGTTGTAGGCATAGACGGCCTCCTCGTTGTCGAGGTATGTGCCCACCAGGTCGGCGGGCAGACGCAGAGAAGCCTGTCCGCTGCTACCGTTGACCACGTTGCGGCGGTACTGCGGGTTGAGGTCTTCGATCTGTGCGATGTCGATGTTCAGCACATGTGCGATCTGCGCAAAGTGCACGTCGCGGTTCACCATGATGGTGTCGGTCTTGGCCGGCAGGTCGGCGGTGAGCGGGCAGATGTTGTGCTCGCAGTAGTAGTTCATGATATAGTTGGCGGCGATGAAGGCCGGCACGTATCCGCGTGTCTCCTTGGGCAGCAGCTGGTAGATCTTCCAGTAGTCGCGCTCCCCGTTGAGGCGGTGTATCGATTTCTTGATCTTCTCAGGTCCGCAGTTGTATGCTGCGATGACGAGGTTCCAGTCGCCGAAGATCTTGTAGAGGTCGCTGAGGTAGTGGGCAGCGGCATACGACGCCTTCACGATGTCGCGTCGCTCGTCGACCAGCGAGTTGATGGTCAGGCCGTAGCGTTTGGCGGTGGGCAGCATAAACTGCCACAGGCCCATGGCCTTGGCGCGTGAGACAGCCTTCGGGTTCAGTCCCGACTCGATGACGGGCAGATACTTCAGTTCCAGCGGCAGGTCGTAGGCCTCGAGCGCCTCTTCGAAGATGGGCATGTAGAAGTTTTGTGCGCCGAGCATGTAGGCCACCTTGCGGCGCAGGTCGCTGCTGTAGCGGTCGATGAACTTCCGCACGATGTCGTTGTAGGGCATCTCAATGACCGTGGGCAGTGCTGCCAGCCGGTCCTTGTAGTCCTGCGGCTCATACACCGGGTTGACGTCGGGCAGGTTGCAGTCTTCGTCGGCCCTCATGTGGGTCTTGGCGTTGTAGAGGTTCATAAGACTGTCGAGCTCCTGCGTCATGGAAGCCGGCAGTTCGATGTTTTCCTTCTTGCCCTGATAGTTGGTGACGGTAACCGTCTCTTCCTCGTTGATCTGTGCGAGGGCGAGAGGCGCGCCTGCGGTCAGCATCAAGGCAATGCACAATACTATTTTTTTCACGTTGATGTCTTTTTTTATATTTATTGGTCCTCTCCGCAACACGGTGCGGAAGTGTTGTTGCTCTTATGTTTTAATGTGTCGCGCCTTACATATATATTTTAATGTGTCACGCCGTGTCCGTGTGCGGGGCACACCTCCGTGCGGCACGCTTAGAAGTTAAGGCTGCACTGCAGTCCGATGGCCGCCTGTGCCAATGCCCCGTAGCCCTGCTGTGGCGAGGCGTTGATGACGGCCGGGGCGACGTGCAGACTCAGGTCGGGCGAGATGTCAAACTCCGACAGCGAGGCGTCGACGTAAGCATCGATGACCGAGAAGGCATAGACGCCCACCATGACGAAGAAGCTCATGTCGCGCCAGCGGCGGTAGCGGTCTTTGCGCTTGCGGAAGATCTCCTGCCAGCGTGCTTTGTTGGCATCGGTGATCTGGCTGCCGAGGTGCAGAAACTGGTTGTAGCTCTCTGTCGTGGGGTCGTCGTCCATGATGTCGAGATAAGCCTGGCTGTAGTCGCGATACATCATGTTGTTCCAGCGCATGGCGTAGGCGCATCCCACGAAGCCTCCGTAGATGATGGGCAGTTTCCAGTATTTGCGGTTGTAGATCTGTCCGCCGCCCGGCAGCACCAGTGCCAGCCACAATGCCCTTTTGGGCGAGGGGCGCCACGTGTCCCAGTCGCGCTTGTGTCGCCGGACAGTGCTGTCGCCGGCTGCCACGAGCACGGTGTCGCCGGCTGTGGCGAGCGCAGTGTCGTCGACTGCAACCTCTGCGGCCGACAGCGGGGTGCTGTCGGGGCGCATGACGGCCTCGGCGACCGTCAGCCGGTCTGCAGCCGTCTGCACCGTGTCGGCCTGTGCCTGTGCGGGGAGAGCCCCTGCGAACATGGCCGCCATGACGGTCAGTATGGTAATGGTCTTGAGACGTTTCACCTATTGCTGCTTGATTTGGTCGAATATCTGCATGATGTGTTCCAGTTCGTCGGCATTGTTGAAGGGGATGCTTATCTTGCCCTTTCCCTTGCTCGAACAGGTCATCTGCACCTTGGTGTTGAGGAAGGCCGACAGGCGTTCTTTCAGCTGGTTGAACTCGTCGGGCAGTTGCGGCTTGGCCACAATCTTCTTCTTGCCGTCTTCGAAGCCGTCGCCGTTCTTCAGGTGCTGTGCTATCTCTTCCACCTTGCGCACAGACCATCCGTTCTTCAGGATCTCCTTGAAGACCTTGAGCTGCAGCGACGGACTGTCGAGTGCCAGCAGTGCACGGGCGTGTCCCATGTCGATCTCCTTCTTCTGCAGAGCCATCTGCACCTGTGCCGGCAGCTTGAGCAGGCGCAGGTAGTTGGCTATGGCCGTGCGGCTCTTGCCCACGCGCTCCGACACCTTCTCCTGTGTCATGCCCGTCTGCTCGAGCAGATGCTCGTAGGCCAGCGCTATCTCTATGGCGTTGAGGTCTTCGCGCTGTATGTTCTCCACCAGTGCCATCTCCATGACGCTCTCGTCGTCGATGGTGCGTATGTAGGCGGGGATGCTCGTCAGTCCGGCCATCTGTGAGGCCCTCCATCGGCGCTCTCCGGCGATGATCTGGAAGCGGTTCTCGTCGATCTGTCGCAGGGTGATGGGCTGGATGATGCCAATCTCGCGGATGCTGACGGCCAGCTCCTTCAGTGCGTCTTCGTCGAAGAGGCTTCGCGGCTGGTCGGCGTTGGGCTCGATCTGGCCGAGCGGTATCTCGCTGATGGTGGACGATCCGGCCGTGCGCACGCCCTCCTGTGAGAGCAGGGCGTCGAGTCCGCGTCCCAGCGCATTGTATTTCTTGCGTACTGTCATGTGGGTGTCTTGCTGTTGTTATGATTTCTGTTCTCCGGTATGGCCGATGATCTCTTTGGCCAGCGCCAGGTGGTCTTTGGCTCCGGCTGAGTCGGCATCATAGAGGATGACGGGCAGGCCGTGGCTGGGACTCTCCGACAGTTTCACGTTTCGGCGAATGACAGCCTTGAACACCAGTTCCTGGAAATGGCGCTTCACCTCGTCGTAGATCTGGTTGGCCAGTCTGAGACGGCTGTCGTACATGGTGAGCAGGAATCCCTCGATTTCCAGTTTCGGGTTGAGTTTGCTCTTGATGATCTTGATGGTGTTGAGCAGCTTGCTGATGCCCTCAAGCGCGAAATATTCGCACTGCACGGGGATGACGACCGAGTCGGCCGCCGTCAGGGAGTTGACCGTGATGAGGCCCAGCGAGGGCGAGCAGTCGATGAGGATATAGTCGTATTCCGTTTTCAGCGGTGCCAGAATGTTCTTTATCACCTTCTCGCGGTTGTTGATGTTGAGCATCTCTATCTCGGCCCCCACCAGGTCAATGTGGCTGGGGATGATGTCGAGGCCCTCGATGTCGGTGGTGTAGATGGCGTCACGCACGTCGGCGTGGTCGATGATGCACTCGTAGAGCGAGCATTCCACCTCGCTGATGTCCACGCCCAGTCCGCTCGACGCATTTGCCTGCGGGTCGGCGTCCACGACGAGCACCTTCTTCTCCAGTGTGGCCAGCGATGCGGCCAGATTGATGGTTGTGGTGGTCTTGCCCACGCCGCCTTTCTGATTAGCCAATGCAATGATTTTTGCCATTTCCGAATATCTTTTTGCCGTGTCCTGTAAAAAAATCCACGTCCGGTTTACATTATTGCTTGCGGTCGTCAGTGCATGGCGGCCCTGCCCGTGTGTGCACGCCGCTGCAGCCGGCCCCGTCGTGTCATTTTGCCGGGAACCCCTGTTGCCGCAAGGATTGGATGCAAAGATACATATTTTGCTTGAAAAAGACGATACTTTAGGGCTTTTTTCGTACTTTTGCAGCAAAACATTTAGAACAGATGGAAAACGAAAGACCTTTGATACTGATATCAAACGATGACGGATATCATGCCCCCGGCATCCGCAAGCTGGTGGACATTGTGAAAGACATGGGCGATGTGCTGGTGTGTGCCCCCGAGTCGGCGCGTTCGGGCTTTGCCTGCGCCTTCTCGGCAGTGGACTATCTGCGGCTGAAGTCGCGCAGCAACATGGGCGACACGACCGTCTATTCGTGCACCGGCACGCCGGTGGACTGCGTGAAGATAGCCCTCGACCAGTTGTGTCCCGAGCGCCGTCCCACCATCATCCTGAGCGGCATCAACCATGGCGACAATTCTTCGGTGAATAATCATTACAGCGGAACGATGGGCGTGGCCAAGGAAGGCTGCATGAAATACATCCCCTCGGTGGCATTCTCGAGCTGCTATTATGACGAGAACGCCAACCTGGAGCCGTTGCGTCCGTATGTGCGCCGCATCGTGGCCGATGTGTTGCAGAAGGGCCTGCCCAAGGGCGTCTGTCTGAATGTGAACTTCCCGGCTCTGCAGGAGTTCAGGGGGATGAAGGTGTGCCGTATGACCTATGGCAGCTGGACCAACGAGATCGTGAAGGAACATCATCCCCGTGGCTACGACTACTACTGGGTGGTGGGCCATTACCACAACGACGAGCCCGGCGCAGAAGGCACCGACCAGTGGGCGCTCGACAACGGCTATGTGGCCATTACCCCCACGCACATCGATGTGACGGCCTATGAAGCCATGGAGTCGATGAAGCAAGCCTTCGAGGAATAACAGACAGTGCGATTTTTATTGACGAAACCGAGGGTGTTATGAGATACTATCTGATTGTGGGCGAGGCCTCCGGCGACCTGCATGCGTCGCGCCTGATGCACTCGCTGAAACGCGAGGACAGCCAGGCGGAGTTTCGCTTCTTTGGCGGCGACCTGATGACGGCCGAGGGCGGCACGCGCGTCAGACACTACCGGGAGCTGGCCTATATGGGCTTCGTGCCCGTGTTGCTGCATCTGCGCACCATATTCGGCAACATGGCCATGTGCAAGCGCGACATCGTGGAGTGGCAACCCGATGTGGTGATACTCGTGGACTATCCCGGTTTCAATCTTGACATAGCCAAGTTTGTGCATGCCCGGACAGACATACCGGTCTACTATTACATCTCGCCGAAGATATGGGCATGGAAGGAGTGGCGCATCAAGCGCATCAAGCGAGACGTGGATGAGCTCTTCTCCATCCTGCCGTTTGAGGTGCCGTTCTTTGAGGGGAAGCACCATTTCCCGATACACTATGTGGGCAACCCGACGCTCGAGGAGGTCGACGGCTTTCGTGCCGCATATCACGAGAGCCGTGAGGACTTCTGCCGCCGGCACGGACTGCATGCGTCGCGCCCCATCATCGCTCTGCTGGCGGGCAGTAGAAAGCAGGAGATAAAAGACAACCTGCCGGCGATGATCGAGGCGGCAGCGCCTTTTGCCGAGAACAGAAGCGAAGACGAGCCGGCAGGGCAGGCGCCAGCCGGTCCGTATCAACTGGTGGTGGCGGGTGCGCCCGGCATCGACCACGACTATTATGCCCCGTTTGTCGACGGCCGCCCCGTGCGCATGGTGACGGGCGAGACCTATGCGCTGCTGACCCATTCGGCTGCAGCCCTGGTCACCAGCGGCACGGCCACGCTTGAGACGGCCCTCTTCGGGGTGCCGCAGGCCGTGTGCTACAAGACGCCGTTGCCGCGGCTCATGCGTTTTGCCTTCAACCACATCATACAGTGCCGCTTCATCTCGCTGGTAAACCTCATTGCTGGCCGTGAGGTGGTGCAGGAGCTGTTTGCCGACCGCTTCCGCATCAGCCTGATGCGCAGCGAGCTGGCCCGTCTGCTGCCGGGTGGTGCAGGCCGCGAGCCGATGCTCCGCGACTATGCCGCCGTGCGCGAGGCGCTGGGGCAGGATGTGGCCCCCGACAATGCGGCCCGCCAGATGGTGCAGATGCTCAAAAAGAGATAAGCCGGCACGCAGCGTATATATATAAAGGTCAAGGCGGACTCTCCACAGGGGGAGCCCGCCTTGACCTTTATATATATATCCGTAATTGTTGACTTTAGGAAAGCATCGCCACGGTGTAGAGGTAGACGACGGCTGCAGGGATGGCCATGAGGCTCGAGTCGAAACGGTCGAGCATGCCGCCGTGTCCGGGCAGGATGTTGCCGCTGTCCTTCACGCCCAGTGTGCGCTTGAACAGGCTCTCCACCAGGTCGCCCCAGGTGCCGAAGACGGCCACGACCACTCCCAGACCGATCCACCCGGCCATGGAGAGCGTGTGGGGAGCGTCACCGCTGTTGGCCATGTAGCCCACAACCGCAGCAGCCACAATCACAAACACGCCGCCGCCGATGCTGCCTTCCCACGTCTTGCCCGGCGAGATGCGCGGGAACAGCTTGTGCTTGCCCAGCAGTGAGCCGGTGCAGTAGGCCCCCGTGTCGTTGATCCACAGGAAGACGAAAACGCTCAGCGGCAACAGCCAGTCGAAGCCGACGCCACTGCCGTCGGGAGCCTGCTCGAAGGCCAGGATGTTGATGAGCGAGAAGCCCATGGCGATATACATCTGTCCGAACATGGTGTAGGCCCAGTCGTTGATGGCGTTCTTGCTGTTGGTGTAGAGTCCGCTTACCAGCAGATACACCATGGTGAGCACATAGGGCACCATCGCAACGAAGTTGCCCACGAGACCGGTGCGCCATGCCGCCACGGCCACGAAGAGGTACACGCTTGCCACGGTGGATATGAAGCGGTTCACCTGCACGTCTGTGGCATTGTCGTTCACCAGTCCGGTATACTCCCACGTGGTCAGTCCGGTGATGAGTGCGAAGAGCAGCACCATGGCCCTGGGGTTAAGAAATCCCGCTACCATCACGGCCACGAACAGTGCTCCGGTGATGGCCCTGACAACCAGGTTCTTTTGTTTGTCTGTCATGTCTCTATAGGTGTTTAAGCGTTGTCGGCCGCAGCGTCGGTCTGCGTGTCGGCCGTCTTCTCCTGTTCGGCCTGTGCCTTGTCGTGTTCGGCCTGTGCCTGCTTCACGATGTCGGGCATGTCTTCCAGCCGCAGGTCATCTTTCTTGCTCTGCTCTCTGGCCAGCCGTTCGTTCTCCTGTATGATCTCTTCCGAGCGGCTTGTCCACGGGCGCTTGCCGAAGATTTTCTCCACGTCCTCGGCATAGATGACCTCGTTGGTGAAGAGCAGTTCGGCCAGCTGGTGATGGCCCTCCTGGTGCTCGGTCAGGATCTGCTTGGCGCGGGCATACTCCTCGCCGATGATCTTGAGCACCTCGTCGTCCATGACCTTGGCCGTGGTCTCGCTGTAAGGCTTCTGGAACTGGTAGTCCTGGTTGTTGTAGTAGCAGATGTTGGGCAGCCGTTCGCTCATGCCGGCATAGGCCACCATGCCGTAGGCACTCTTGGTGGTGCGCTCCAGGTCGTTCATGGCGCCGGTGGATATCTCGCCCACGAAGAGGTCTTCGGCAGCGCGTCCGCCGAGCAGTGCACACATCTCGTCGCGCATCTCCTCCTTGGTGGTGATGACACGCTCCTCGGGCAGGTACCACGCTGCACCGAGAGCCTGTCCGCGCGGCACGATGGTCACCTTCACCAGCGGGTTAGCATGTTTGCAGAACCAGCTGATGGTGGCATGTCCGGCCTCGTGGATGGCGATGGCGCGTTTCTCGTCGGCAGTCATCACCTTGGTCTTCTTCTCCAGTCCGCCGATGATGCGGTCCACGGCATCGAGGAAGTCTTGTTTCGACACGGTGGTCTTGTCGTGGCGTGCTGCGATGAGCGCAGCCTCGTTGCACACGTTGGCAATGTCGGCGCCCGAGAAGCCCGGGGTCTGCCGGGCCAGATAGTCGATGTCGAGCGTCTGGTCGGTCTTCAGCGGTTTCAGGTGTACGTGGAAGATGGCTTTGCGCTCTGCCAGGTCGGGCAGGTCCACGTGTATCTGGCGGTCGAAGCGTCCGGCGCGCAGCAGTGCCTTGTCGAGCATGTCCACGCGGTTGGTGGCGGCGAGCACGATGACGCCCGAGTTGGTGCCGAAGCCGTCCATCTCGGTGAGCAGGGCGTTGAGCGTGTTCTCGCGCTCGTCGTTGCCGCCCATCGAGGGGTTCTTGGAGCGTGCACGGCCCACGGCGTCGATCTCGTCGATGAAGATGATGCACGGAGCCTTCTGCTTGGCCTGTCCGAACACATCCCTTACGCGCGATGCGCCCACGCCGACGAACATCTCCACAAAGTCGGAACCCGACATGGAGAAGAACGGCACGCCGGCCTCGCCGGCCACGGCTTTGGCCAGCAGCGTCTTGCCCGTTCCCGGAGGTCCGATGAGCAGGGCACCCTTGGGTATCTTTCCGCCCAGTTCGGTGTATTTCTGCGGGTTCTTCAGGAAGTCGACAATCTCCTGCACCTCCTGCTTGGCCCCTTCCTGTCCGGCCACGTCCTTGAAGGTGATGCCCATCTCGCTGCCTTTGTCATAGAGCTTGGCCTTGCTCTTGCCGACGCTGAAGATGCCACCGCCTCCTCCGCCTCCGCGCATGCCGCGCATCATATACCAGAAGAAGAACAGCAGCGGCAGCGCCCACAACACGTTGATGAGGATGTTGAGCATGTCGCCGCTCTTCTCGTTGTTGTAGCTGAACTTGGCCAGTTTGCCGCCTCTCTGCTGGGTGTCGAGGTATCGCTCCAGCTCGTCTACCGAGCCGAACTCCACGGTGAGGTAAGGGTTGTTGCCGGTCTGCTGGACCGACTGGTGGAACACGTCGCGTATGTATTTAGCCTTGACATACATGCGCAGGGTGTTCTCCTCCTTGTTGACGACGACGTTGTCGGCATAGCCTTTCTCCACATACGTCTTGAAGTCGGTGTATGTAGCCTCTTGGCTTGTTCCGGCCGACTTGGCCAGACTGTCTCCGCCGCCGGTGAGGAACAGGACCACCAGCGCCGTGATCACGAAGATGTAGATCCAGTTCATGTTGAACCGGGGCATCTTGGGCTGGTTGTCCTTGTTGGAGTGGGGGTTGTTGTTGTCCATGATTGCTTGTTGATGTTAGGAACCTTGCGTTCGGTCTGCGGTGCTGCCCTCTGATCAGTCGATGTTGGGGAGTCTTTTCAGGGGTGCGTCTTCCCACAGGTGCTCCAGGTCGTAGAACTCTCTGAGCTCGGGCACGAAGATGTGCACCAGCACATCCACGAAGTCGATGGCGATCCACTGGTTGCTGCCCAGACCGTTCACTCCCACAGGTTTCTCTTTCAGTTCTTTGCGGCACACCTCGCCCACCGACTCGGCGATGGCTTCCACCTGCGACGGCGAGTTGCCTTGGCAGATCACGAAGTATTTGGCGATGGCTCCGTCGATGTGTGTCAGATCGGCGACGACGATGTCTTGTCCTTTTTTCTCTTGGATTCCGTTGATGATGGCATCCACAAGATGTGTTGTCTCAGTCATTAAGATGCTTTTAATAAAACGAATGTCTTGATAATGGTCTATTATATAATCGGTGTACAAAGTTACATCAAATCATTGACAAATCGCCAGGAAAGCAATTATATTTGATGTTTTTTATGAACTGGGCGCATTCGTTAAGGTTTTCCGCCCGACGGCCGGCCCCCTGCTTTTCAGCTGCATAAGCGGCGGTTCTGTCATAAAAAACGAAAATTTTCGTTCTTTCTCGAAAAAAGTCGCGAAATGTTTTGGCGGTTACATAAAAAGCCCGTACCTTTGCACTCGCAATTCGGGAACAGAGTTGCAGCAAAACATTGGGGCATGGTGTAATGGTAACACTACAGATTCTGGTCCTGTCATTCATGGTTCGAGTCCGTGTGCCCCAACAAAGAAAACCAAACCGCTTTCATCGGCAGTTTGGTTTTTTTGTTTATTGGCGTGAACATTACTTGATGTAGGTGTAGAACTTATCAGAAGACAGAAGATATGATTGGCAGAAAGCGAATGGCCGGCGTGATGCTTGCGTGGCTGATGGCGCTTGGCATGCAGGGCGTGGGGCAGGGTGCCGGTTGGCAGCCGGCAGCTGTGACGGCAAAGGCCGACACGACAGGCTGGCAGGCCGGACGGGTGCTCAGCCCGCAGCAGGTGGCCCACATGGGGATGGCGCAGTGCTTCCGGGCCGACACCATTCCCGACGGGGTGTTTGCCCGCATGCTCGGCAAGTCGTATCCGCGTGGATGCCGTGTGGGGCGTGCGTCGCTGCGCTATGTGCGTGTGCTCCACTACGACGACCGTGGACGTGTGGTGACCGGCGAGCTGGTGTGCCACAAGCAGATAGCCGCCGATCTGCTGCGCATCTTCCGCAGGCTCTACGATGAGCGTTACCCCATACACAGCGTGCGCCTTATCGACGACTATGGTGCCGATGACGAGCTGTCGATGCGTGCCAACAACACCAGTTGCTTCTGCTATCGCGAGGTGAAGGGGTCGCGCAAGCTGTCGGCCCACGCCCTCGGCATGGCCGTCGACCTCAATCCGCTCTACAACCCCTGCTGCCGGCGTCGGCGCGACGGCACGCTGACCGTGCAGCCCTCCACGGCCACGGCCTATAGCGACCGCACGGCCCGTTTCCCCTATAAGATTACGCGCACCGACCTGGCCTACCGGCTGTTTACCGCCAGCGGGTTTGCGTGGGGCGGCGCTTGGCGCAGCGTGAAGGACTACCAGCACTTTGAACGGTAGTGAGGCTGTGTGTGTGTGAAAATGCAATTAGGCTGTCGGAACACGTAGGTTCCAACAGCCTAATTATTATTTATGCTACGGGGGCGTCTGCAAAGCCCCCGCCCTTATTCCGGTGATCAGAGAAAGAACGTGCGGAGTTAGTCGTTGTTTTCAGCGGCGTCGCTGGCCTTGTCCTCCTTGTTCTGCTGGTCGATGGTCTTGATCTTCTGGCGGGTCAGCTCCATGTCGTCTTTGAGCTTCTGCACCTTGCGCTTCATCTCGTCGACGAGCGAGTTGCCCTGCTTGCTGGCGATGTTGAGGAACCCGAGGTTGTTCTCATAGGTGGCCACCTCCTGCTTGAGCTGCTCGTAGCGGCGCATGAGGTGTGCGCGCTCGCTGTCGATGGCGTTCTCGCCCTTCTTGGCCACGTTCTTCAGGTTTGTCTTGAAGTTGTCGAGGCGGCGGCGCTGGGCAGAGACGTGCAGGTCCTTGTAGATCTTGTCGACCACGTCGTGGAACTCCTTGTACACCTTGTCCTTCTCGCGGTAGGGCACGTGTCCGATGCTGTTGTATTCCTCGATGAGCTGCTGCACCTTCTCCTGCACGTTGCCGGCGGCCTCCTCGGCCACAGCCTTCAGCTGCTCTATGACGGTGCGCTTCTTCTCGAGGTTGGTGTTCTCTTCGTTTCGTGTGCCGGCATGAGCGGCCTTGCGTGCGTCGAAGAACTGGTTGCAGGCTGTGAGGAAGTCGCTCCACAGCTTGTCGCCCACCTTTTTGGGCACGGTGCCGATGGTCTTCCATTCCTTCTGCAGGGCCACCAGCTTGTCGCTGGTCTCCTTCCAGTCGGTAGAGGCGGCGAGCTCCTGCGCCTTTGCCACGAGGGCGCGCTTCTTCTCGGCGTTCTCGGCGAAGCGCTGCTTCATCTCCTTGTAGTGGGCAGCCTTGCTGGTGAAGAAGGCGTCGCAGGCGGCGCGGAAGCGCTCGAAGATCTTGACGTTCATCTTCTGCGGTGCAAAACCGATGCCCTTCCACTGTTGCTGTATCTCGATGATCTGCTTGCTGTGGTTCTCCCAGTCGGCCGAGTTCTTGTTCTCTTCCTTGGCGATGGCCTCCACCTGCTCGCAGAGGGCGGTCTTCTTCTGGAGGTTCTCCTCCTCGAGCGCACGCAGCTGCTCGAAGTGCTGCTGGTGCTTCTTGTTGATGACGGTGCTGGCGGCCTTGAAGCGGCACCATATCTCCTCGCGCAGTTCCTTGGCCACGGGGCCAATCTCGCGGTACTGGGCGTGCAGCTCCTGCAGCTGGTGGAAGGCGCTCACCACGTCGGCCTCGTCGGCCAGTCGCTCGGCCTCTTCGCAGAGCTTGGTCTTCTGCTCCAGGTTTTTCTTGAAGTCATATTCGCGTGCCTCGCGGTTGAGGTTGAGCAGGTCGTAGAACTGCTCGACGTAGAGCTGGTAGTTGCGCCACACCTCATTGGCCTTCTCGGCAGGCACGGCCTTTATCTCTTTCCACTCCTGCTGGAGGGTCTTAAACTCATTGTATGACTTGTTGGCTTCCTCGGGCGAGGTGGCCATGGCCTTGATCTTCTCGATGATTTCGAGCTTGTGCTTCAGGTTGTTTTCCTTCTCGGCCTCCTGCTGCTGGAAGATCTTGGCGCGCTTCTCGCGGATGACCTGCATCTGCGCCTTGAAGGCATCTTCGGTCTCGTCGGGTGTGACGACATACTTCTCGGGGTCGCCTCCGGCTTCCAGATAGTCTTTCTGCTGCTGTTCGCGCTCGGCAGTGTGAAGCCTGTAGAACACCGACTTCAGCAGCTCCACCTCTTCCTTGTTGGGTGTGTCGTCGCTTTCGGCAATCTCCTTGGCTCTGGCCAGCACCTCCTGCTTGTTGGCGTAGGTCTTCTTGAAAGCTGCCTCTTCCTTCACCTCTTCCTTGTTCTCGGCCGATGCTTCGGCTTCGTGGCTGGGCTCGCCTGTGGCTGCTGCCTCGGGCTGGCTGGTTGGTGTCTCGGCTGGCTGCGCTGCCTCGGCGTTCACATTTTCCACTTCAGAAGCGGCTTGTGCTGTCTTCTGCTCGTTTTCAAACTTGTCCTGTTCGAGGACATTCTCCTGAGAGTCCATCATTTCACTGTTTTAAGTTTATGACTCAAGTACCTGTGCCTTGCCTTTCCCGGCGGCGTGTAGGCCGCGGGCGGGCAAGACTTGCAATGAATTAAAATTTGTGCAAACTTAAACAAAAAAAACGGATGCGGCAACAAAACGGTGTTTTTTTTTCGTTACGCATCCCTTTTATTGTTGTTTGTGGCCCGGCTTGATAGCCGAACGCTTGCCTTAGATGCGGGTCATAATCCGGCTCCCGTGTGCCTTTAGCCTGCATGATTCATGGCATAGCCAAAGGGGCTTTGGCTGTGCCATGAATTATGCGTTATAAAGTAAAAAAACAGGCTGACTGCCCCGCTATGAGCGGGAAGGCTCACAGCAGGCGCTTGTAGCGCAGCACCACCCAGCACAGGGCGCTGACGGCGAACGACATGATGAGCGTGACGGCGAATCCCCACGGCTTGTTTTCCATGCCGTTGGTGACGTTCATGCCATAGAGCGAGGCGATGAACGTGGCCGACATCATGATGATGGTGACGGAGGTGAGCGTGCGCATCACAGTGTTCATGTTGTTGTTGATGATGCTCGAGTAGGTATCCATCGTCGACTCCAGGATGTCGGAGTAGATGCTGGTGGTCTCGCGTGCCTGCGTCATCTCGATGTTGACGTCTTCGATGAGGTCGGCATCGAGCTCGTCGACCTGCAGCTTGAACTTCAGCTTCTGCAGCAGGTTTTCGTTGCCTCGGATGGATGTGGTGAAGTAGGTGAGCGAGTCTTGCAGGCGCGACAGGCCGATGAGGCTCTCGTTGTTGACCTCGTGGTCGAGGTTGTGCTTGGCTTTCTCGATGAGCGCATTGATCTGCTTCAGCCGTTTGAGGTACCACACGGCCGATGAGAGGAAGAGGCGGAAGGTCATGTCGACATAGTCGGTGAATCCCTCTCCGCGCTTCTGCTGGTAGGACACGAAGTCGATCATCATGTTGGTCTCGTAGAAGCAGACGGTGATGGTGACGTCGCGCTTGTGTATGATGCCGAGGGGCACGGTGGTGTAGGGCGTGCGCGAGCGTATCTCCTTCACATAGGGTATGCGGAGGATGATGAGCATCCATCCGTCGTCATACTCGTAGCGTGCGCGCTCGTCGGTATCGCTGATGTCGTTGATGAAATAGTCGGGGATGTTGAACTTTTCTTCCAGTTCGCGCTGGTCGTCGTCGGTGGGGCAGGTGACCTGTATCCAGCAGTTGGGTTGCCATTCGGGAATGGCCTTCAGATTTTTCTCAATGTTCCAATATGTCTTCATGGTGCTAATCTCCGTCATTAAAGATGATGTGTGGGGATTAGCCGCCATTGCGTCTGATCCTCACGTTAGTCGTTGCTGTTGTCCGCGTGATAATCGTCCATTTTGGGTGTTGTATTGGTTATGTAGGTGCAAAATTATAAAAAACAACCGAAAGACGTGCCAAAAAATCTGCTTTTTGCACGCCTTGCGGTTGTTTTTTATTGGTTTTGTCACATGTGTGGCATGCGCGTGGCACACATGTGTGTCGGTTTTATTTCTTGGGTATGCGCTCGAGGGTGGCCGTCAGCAGGTTCCAGAACGGCTCTGCCGAGTCGACCTTGCAGCGCTCGCTGGTGGTGTGGGGCGAGAGCAGCGTGGGGCCCATCGACACCACGTCCATGCCGGGATACTTGCTGAGGATGACCGAGCACTCCAGGCCGGCGTGGTCAGCCTGCACGGTGGCCTCCTGTCCGTTCTGCTCCTTGTAGATGGTCTTCAGCAGGTTGAGGATCTCGCTGTCGGGGTTGGGGTCCCAGCCGCCGTAGCTGCCGCTGAGCTCGGTCTTCATGCCGGCCATGTCGAAGCAGCTCACGAGCGTGGTGGCCACATACTCCTTCATGTCCTCGCGGCTCGAGCGGGCCAGGATCTGCACGCTGGCCTTGCCGGCCTCGATGTCGATGATGGCGAGGTTAGAAGAGGTCTCCACCACGGTGGGGTAGGCCGGTATCATGCGCACCACACCGTTGTGGCAGGCATAGATGGCGTTGACGAGGTTGTCCTGTATCTCCTGCGGCACCAGTTCGGCGGGGCTGTCTGCATCCTCGCAGAAGAACTCCACGCCCTTCTCAATGCCGCGGTATTCCTCCTCGACGATGGCGCGCTGCTTCTCCACGAGCGCCTTCAGAGCCTCCACCTGGGCGGCCGGCAGGGCCAGCACCACCTCGGCCTTGAAGGGGATGGCGTTGCGCATGTTGCCGCCGTGCCATGTGGCCAGGCGTGCACCCGTCTCGGCGATGGCCTTGCGCACCAGGCGTGCCATCTCCTTGTTGGCGTTGGCACGTCCCTCGTTGATCTCCAGTCCGCTGTGTCCGCCGCGCAGTCCTTTCAGCGTGACGCGCACGGCTGTCTCCTGGTCGTTGGCCACGGGCTTGTATTCGAGAGTGGAGGTGACGTCGAGGCCGCCTGCCGATCCGATGACAAACTTGCCCCAGAGCTCCGAGTCGAGGTTTATGAGGATGTCAGAGTGGAGCTCGCCCTCGGGCAGGTCGTTGGCACCGTACATGCCCGTCTCCTCGTCGCGTGTGATGAGGCCCTCCACAGGACCGTGCTTCAGGTCGCTGCTCTCCATGACACCCATGATGGCTGCCACGCCGATGCCGTCGTCGGCGCCCAGCGTGGTGCCGCGGGCGTGCACCCATCCGTCCTCCACGTAGGTCTCGATGGGGTCGGTCTCAAAGTTGTGTGTGCTCTCGGGGGCCTTCTGCGGCACCATGTCCATGTGGGCCTGCAGCAGCACGCCCTTGCGGTCTTCGTAGCCCGGTGTGGCGGGTTTGCGCATCACGATGTTGCCGGCGGGGTCGAGGAAAGCCTCCACGTTGTGCTCCTTGGCCCAGCTGAGCAGGTACTGCTGTATTTTCTCAAGGTGCCCAGAGGGGCGGGGCACCTGTGTCAGTGCGTCGAAGTTGCGCCAGATGGCCGCAGGCTTCAGGTTTGCGATTTCACTCATAACGATATAGTATTTAATAGTTAAACAGAAGCATGTTGTGTGGCAGTCCGCTTGCGTGTGAGGGCCAGTGCCGTCCAGGCATAGATGCCGAGGAGCACCACCAGCAGGGTCTGCACGGAGTGTACGATGAGCACGAAGAACAGGGCCTCGTTGGCCCCCACGCCATAGAGTATGAGCATGGTCTTCACGGCGAAGTGCCACGGACCGGCGCCGTTGGGCGTGGGCACCACCACGGCTATCGACCCCACGATGAACGTCACCAGCGCGCAGCTCATGCCCAGATGGGCCGTGGCATCGAAGCAGAAGAAGGTGAGGTAGTAGTGCAGGAAGTAGCTCAGCCAGATGGCCAGGGTGAGCAGGCCGAAGAGCGTCTTGTTCTCTACATGGCGCACCGACAGCACCCCCTGCCACAGTCCGGTGAAGATGCCCTTCACCTTATTATATAGTGCCATGCTCCGCAGCAGATACCACAGCAGCACGGCCACGGCCACGGCGCAGACGGCCGTCACCAGCCATCCGGTCGTAGAGAAGCTGGCCAGAGCCTCGTCGAGGCGTGTGCCGGTCTTCTTGAAGAAGGTGTCGAAGATGCTCATCTGGCAGAGCAGGGTGATGCCGGTCACTGCGAGGATGAGCACGGTGTCGATGGCGCGCTCGGTGACCACGGTGCCGAGGGCCTTGGGAAACGACACGCCGTCCCACCGGCGGAGGGCGCCGCAGCGTGCAAACTCGCCGATGCGGGGTATGACGAGGCTCACGGCATACGACAGGAACACCGCGTTGACGGCCACGGCCTTGCGTGGCCGCTCGCCCACGGGCTCCAGCGACTGCCGCCACCGCCATCCGCGGAAGGCTTGCGCCATGATGCCGAAGGGAAACGACAGCAGCATCCATGTCCAGTTCATCTCATGGAGCATCACGTGTTCCATGCGGTGGAAGTCGAAGTCGCGATACATCCAGTAGAGGATGGCGCCGCCAAGTATGAGCGACAGAGCCACTTTGGCAATGTCGCAGAGGGTCTTTTTCATTTCTTGCAATAAAAGATGATGCATACACGCGCATGTGCGGCACGAATGTTCGTTTTGCCTGCCAAGTGTAGCCTATCCAATGCAAAGATAATGCAAATTGGCCGAACGGCAAAAGAATAGGTTGTTTTTTTGCCTGTCCCCCGCCGTCTGCTGTGGCATGGCCGGTGGGGGAGGGCGCGGTGATGTCGGCGGCTTGACCTGTGTCAATCAGCGGGCTTGATGCAGGTCAACTGGCGTGCTTGACACACGTCAATCTGGTTGACGTCGGTCAATTAAAACACGGAAAACAGCATGAAAAAGGCCGCTGTTTGCGCACACAGCGGTGGAATTGCTAACTTTGCAGCGTCGAAAGACAAGAAGATTGTTATTCAAGTTAACACCGCAGCGGCGGTAGATGAAAGAGCTCCCATGAAGGGGGTAAGTAGAAAAATTAATTAATTGAGAAAGGAAAAAGTTATGAGTATGATGACATTTATCGCATTCGCAGCAGTCATGTTCGTAGGTGCTTCAGCCCTGGCATTGGTTATGGACCACATGGTGGAGGGCACCAAGTAAGCGGCAGACCGCTTTTGGTTTTGATTTAAAAGTTCATTCTATATCAGAAAAGACTGGAGTCTCCTTGTGAGGTTCCAGTCTTTTTCGATTTACCGGAGGCCTGCTTAAGGGTGGGGCCGTGGTTGGCATTGTCGGATATGCATTTGGCGGAAAATCCGTAAAAAGCCCCGGAAAATGGCCTGTGAGCCGGGTGATTCGGCCCCACAAGCCTAACACTCGGGTCCTCAAGCCCTAACACTCGAGTCCTCAAGCCCTAACACTCGGGTCCCAAGGGCCTAAGGACACCAGTGTTAAGGCCTAAGGACTCGAGTGTTAAGGCCTAAGGACTCGAGTGCTGAGGGCAATACGCTCAGTCCTCCTATCCGGCCGTTTTTAGCCATGCGTTGCCATCCTCTGTTATGGTCGTCATGGTGGTGCGCAATATGAAATCGCAGGGCCTTTTCTTGTTTTTTCGGTCTTTTTCGGTCACGCTCCGTTCAGTTATTCCCTTTGCCATGCGGCTGAACGGATAAAATTTCGTAATTTTGCGCAATGACAAAAGGCGCAAGCGCCCAAACCCAACAACAAGAACAGATGAAAAAAGTAAGGCCAAAGAAGAATCTGGGTCAGCACTTCCTGACCGACCTCGGCATAGCCCGGCGCATAGCCGACACGGTGGATGCCTGCCCCGACATACCCGTGCTCGAGATAGGCCCCGGCATGGGCGTGCTCACACAGTATCTGGTGGAGAAGCCCCGTGAGGTGAAAGCCGTGGAGATCGACGACGAGAGCGTGGCCTACCTCCACGCCACCTATCCCCAGCTCGAAGGCAAGGTGCTGGGACAGGACTTCCTGCGCATGGACCTCCGCGAGGTGTTTGGCGGACAGCCCTTCGTGCTCACCGGCAACTACCCCTACGACATCTCCTCGCAGATCTTCTTCAAGATGCTCGACTACAAAGACCTCATCCCCTGCTGCACGGGCATGATACAGCGCGAGGTGGCACAGCGCATAGCCTCGGCGCCCGGCAACAAGGCCTACGGCATACTGAGCGTCATGATACAGGCGTGGTATGACGTGGAGTATCTGTTCACCGTCGACGAGGGCGTGTTCAATCCGCCCCCCAAGGTGAAGAGTGCCGTCATACGCATGACGCGCAACGGCGTCACCGACCTCGGCTGCGACGAGGCGCTCTTCCGCCGCGTGGTGAAGACCGTGTTCAACCAGCGCCGCAAGATGCTGCGCGTGTCGCTGAAGCCCCTCTTCGGAGGCGGACAGATGCCCGGTGCCGACTTCTTCGCGCAGGACATCATGACGCGGCGCCCCGAGCAGCTCACCGTGGCCGAGTTTGTGGACCTCACCAACCGCGTGGCCGCTGTGATGCCGGCATGATAATATTTTTACCGATTTCGTTGCACCTTTAGGAAATAATGCCTAAATTTGTGCAGAGAATAAAAATCAGCAACTATGATAGACGTAAAGCAAACATTGAAGGACGCCGAGGCCCGCATGCAGAAGGCGTCGAAGTATCTCGAAGAAGAGTTGGCCCGCGTGCGCGCCGGCCGTGCCAATGCCGCTATCCTCGACGGCGTGCGTGTCAATGCCTATGGTCAGAGTGTGCCCCTCAACCAGGTGGGCAACGTGCAGGTGCCCGACGCCCGCACCATCACCATACGCCCCTGGGACCGCAAGCAGATCAAAGACATAGAGAAGGGCATACTCGACAGCGGCGTGGGCATCACGCCCGAGAACAACGGCGAGATGGTCATCCTGCGCCTGCCGCAGCCCACCGAGGAGCGCCGCAAGGAACTGGTGAAGCAGTGCAACAAGACCGGCGAGATGACTAAGGTCGAGGTGCGCAACGTGCGCGGCGAGATCAAGGACAAGCTGAAGAAAGCCGTCAAGGACGGTCTCTCCGAGGACCAGAGCAAGGACGCCGAGGCCGAGCTGCAGAAGCTCCACGACAAGTATATCAAGGAGATCGACGCCACGCTGGCCAAGAAGCAGAAAGAGATCATGACGGTCTAAGCCAATGCACGGCACAGTAATCAAGAACACTGGCTTCTGGTACACCGTGCGCACCGACGACGGGCGCGAGGTGGAGAGCAAGGTGAAGGGCAACTTCCGCCTGAAGGGCATACGCTCCACCAACCCCGTGGCCGTGGGCGACGGGGTGGAGATCACCGTCAACGCCGAAGGGCAGGCCCTCATCACCGCCATCGACGACCGCCGCAACTACATCGTGCGGCGGTCGACCAACCTCTCGAAGCAGAGCCATATCATAGCCGCCAACGTCGACCAGGCGTTTCTTGTGGTCACCGTGGCGCACCCCGAGACAGCCACCACCTTCATCGACCGTTTCCTGGCCTCGGCCGAGGCCTACTCGGTGCCCGTGGTGCTGCTGTTCAACAAGACCGACCTGCTCACCGACGACGAGCGGCGCTACCAGCAGCTCATGGTGCACCTCTACGAGACCGTGGGCTACGAGTGCCGGCAGGTGTCGGCAGCCACGGGCGAAGGCACCGATGAGCTGGCCGGCCTGCTGCGCGACCGTGTGACGCTGCTCAGCGGCAACAGCGGCGTGGGCAAGTCTACGCTGCTCAACCGTCTCATCCCCGGTGCCGGTGCCCGTGTGGCCGACATCAGCGATGCCCACGACACCGGCATGCACACCACCACCTTCTCTGAGATGATGCCGCTGCCCGGCGGCGGCTGGATCATCGACACGCCGGGCATCAAAGGCTTCGGCTCGTTCGACATGGAGCCCGAGGAGATCGGCAGCTATTTCCGCGAGATATTCCGGTTCTCGGCCGACTGCCGCTTCAACAACTGCACCCACACCCATGAGCCCGGTTGCGCTGTGCGCCAGGCCGTCGACGACCACTACATAGCCGAAAGCCGCTATCGCAGCTATCTCTCGATGCTGCAAGACAAAGACGAAAACAAATATCGTGAGGCTTATTGACCGCAGGCCAGTGTTGGCTTTCAGCGGTTGACAAGCCTCATTTTATCGGATGAAACAATTTGTTGTTCATCCCCATTCGGTGTATCTCCTCTTCTGTGAATGACGGGCGCCACCGCATGGTGCCGTTGTTCACGCCCTCATCCTGAACGTTAACCCAACTTTGACCTATTGGCCATGTTTTTGTAGCTGTATCAGCAGTTTAGCGATTGCCGTTTGTCTTACTGTGTACTACAAACGCACTTATCGGAACACCACTATTGAATATCAGGTGTTTACGTCAGGGAAACCCTTGAAAATTCATCGAAATTGAGAAGTGGAGTGGGGGGGCGCTGAGCCATTGTTGTCTGCATGGGGGTAGCACGGCCTCGGAATGGGGCGGCTTGTATGGTTTCGAAAAAAAAGTTGTAATTTTGCAGTCGGATAAAATAACAGGTTAACTCATATACTGCAAATGAACTCAAAAGTAAAAGGTTATGTGGCCGGCGTGTTGGCAGCCGTCTTCTACGGCACCAATCCGCTGGGCACACTCTATCTGTATCAGGATGGCATCAATTCGGGCACAGTGCTCTTCTATCGCTATGCGCTGGCCCTGCTCTTCTTTGCCGTGTGGATGGTGGTGCGGCGTGAGTCGTTTCGCGTCAGTCTCGGCCACGCCATTCGTTTCATCGTGTTGGGCAGCCTGTTCGGCCTGTCGTCTACCGCGCTCTACGTGAGCTTCCACTATATGGATGCCGGCATCGCCTCCACCATTCTCTTCAGTTACCCCATCATGACGGCCGTGCTCATGGTAGCCTTCTTCCATGAGCACGTCACGTGGCCCACTGTGCTGTCCATCGCCCTGGCCACGCTGGGCATAGGCTTGCTCTATCGGGGCGACGGCCACACCGCACTGTCGGTAGTCGGCGTGGCCCTTGTGCTGCTGTCATCGCTGCTCTATGCGCTCTACATCATTGCCGTCAACCAGTGGACCACCACCTATTCGCCTGTGAAGTTCACCTTCTGGATAGCGCTGGGCGGTGTGCTTGCCATCTTCGCTTTCTCGCTGGTGTCGGGCGAACCGCTGCAGATGCTCCACGGCACACGCCAGTGGCTGTGTGCCGGTCAGTTGGCGTTGCTGCCCACGGTGCTGAGCCTGTTCTTCATGAACATTGCCATCAAGAACATCGGCAGCACGCCGTCGGCCATCATGGGTGCGCTGGAGCCCGTCACGGCGGTGTTCATCGGCTGTCTGGTGTTTGCCGAGACATTCTCCATGCGCCTCGCCGTAGGCATCGTCTTGATCTTGGCAGCGGTCATCCTCATCATTGTGGCGCGCAGCGGCGGTTCCGCTTCAAGCGGTGAAAAGAATCAAGGCCATCGCCTCGGCTTTGTCCCGCCCCGCCTGCGTTTCCCGTTCCACAAGCGCAAGGAGAGTTAGGTGCGGCTCATTGCCCATTAACCCAAATCCGTATCGGCAAATGTGCAGTCGGCGCAACCCCTTTGCCGGATATTTAACATTCATTACGTGTCCTTATGCCCCCTGTCGCCTCCGGCGATGGAACGCCAGGCTGGTGGTGCACGGGTTATTTATTTTTAAAAAGGACATGGGTTTAATGATTTTTTATTACCTTTGCACCTTGTAAGAATATATTCGATTATCAAGGAAATATGAACATTTTAGAGTTAAGTGAGCAGGAGATTGGCCGCCGCCAAAGCCTGCAGGAGCTGCGCAGCATGGGCATAGACCCATATCCCGCCGCAGAGTTTACCGTGAATGCTACGAGTGAAGACATCAAGGCAAACTTCAACGACGACGAGAAACGTGAGGTGACCATAGCCGGTCGACTGATGGGCAAGCGCATCATGGGCAAAGCCTCTTTTGCCGAGCTGCAGGATGCCACGGGCCGCATACAACTCTACATCTCGCGCGACGACCTCTGCCCCGGTGAGGACAAGGATATATATAACAAGGTATTCAAGAAGCTTCTCGACATCGGCGACATCATCGGCGTGAAGGGATTTGCCTTCCGCACACAGATGGGCGAGATCTCGGTGCACGTGGAGCAGCTCACCGTGCTGAGCAAGAGCCTGAAGCCGCTGCCCGTCGTGAAATATAAGGACGGCGTGGCCTACGACAAGTTTGACGACCCGGAGATGCGCGCCCGCCAGCGCTATGTGGACCTCGTGGTCAACGAGGGCGTGAAGGACACGTTCCTCAAGCGTGCCATCGTGCTGCGCACCATGCGCCAGTTCTTCGACAAGCACGGCTACACCGAGGTGGAGACACCCATCCTGCAGAACATCCCCGGCGGTGCTTCGGCACGCCCGTTCATCACCCACTTCAATGCGCTCGACACCGACATGTATATGCGCATCGCCACCGAGCTCTATCTGAAGCGCCTCATCGTGGGCGGCTTCGACGGCGTGTATGAGATCGGCAAGAACTTCCGCAACGAGGGTATGGACAAATACCACAACCCCGAGTTCACCTGCATGGAGCTCTATGTGCCCTACAAGGACTACAACTGGATGATGACGTTCACCGAGCAGCTGCTCGAGACCATCTGCGTGGCCGTCAACGGCACCGACGAGGTGGAGTATCAGGGCAAGACCATCAGCTACAAGGCTCCCTTCAAGCGCATGCCCATCCTCGACGCCATCAAGGAGAAGACGGGCTACGACCTCAACGGACTCAGCGAGGAGGAGATACGCGACATCGCGCTCAACAAGCTCAAGCTCGAGACCGTCGACGAGACGGCCGGCAAGGGCAAGCTCATCGACGAGATCTTCGGCGAATACTGCGAGGGCACGTTCATCCAGCCCACATTCATCACCGACTATCCTGTGGAGATGTCGCCGCTCACCAAGATGCACCGCTCCAAGCCCGGACTGACCGAGCGCTTCGAGCTGATGGTCAACGGTAAGGAGCTGGCCAACGCCTACTCGGAGCTCAACGACCCCATCGACCAGGAGCAGCGCTTCGTCGACCAGATGCGTCTTGCCGACAAGGGCGACGACGAGGCCATGGTCATCGACCACGACTTCCTGCGCGCACTGCAGTATGGCATGCCGCCCACCAGCGGCATCGGCATCGGCATCGACCGCCTCGTCATGCTCATGACGGGTAAGGAGAACATCCAGGAGATCATGCTCTTCCCGCAGCTGAAGCCCGAGGCCAAGATGCCGCAGAGCAGCGTCAAGGACTGGGAAGCTCTCGGCGTGGCCGAGGACTGGGTCTACGTGTTGCGCAAGGCCGGTTTCAACCTCATCTCCGACATACGCGACCAGAAGGCACAGGGCCTGCAGCAGAAGCTGGGCGACATCAACAAGAAGTATAAGTTGGGCTACGAGAAGCCCTCGCTCGAGCAGATCCAGCAGTGGATCGACGGGGCGAAGGCCGGCGTATAAGTTCACGGGCGGTGCCCGCACAGAGGGTGCCGCCATTGTGTAACCAGCCACCGTCTCCTGCACGGCGGGAGACAAGGGGCTCAGAGACTTTGAACTTATGTACAACGTAGGAAAGACTGCCATCATCGGCGGCGGATCGTGGGCCACGGCCATTGCCAAGATCGTCGTGGGCCACACGCACCACATAGGGTGGTACATGCGGCGCGACGACCGTATAGAGGACTTCAAGCGGCTGGGGCATAACCCGGCCTATCTGACGT
>CAVAXH010000001.1:0-63270 GCA_963592505.1 Bacteroidaceae bacterium | reverse complement strand
GTGAACGAACGGTGCAGATAGCGGTAGGCGTCATCGGTGGTCTCATCGCTGTCCTTGTTGCACGAGGCAAGGGCGAAGGTGCTGAGCACTGTCAGCACCATCACCATGAAGCGAAAGGCGTGTTTTCTCATTTCACCACCTTTTTACCGTTCACGATATACATGCCCTTGCCGAGGTTGGCAGTGCTGGTGCCGACATAGCGGCCGTCGAGCGTGTAGACCCCGCGGGCTGCGCGTGCCGATGCGTTAGCCGTCTTGTCGGCCGACACCTCTGCACGGCTGATGCCGGTGGCCCAAGAGTCGGTGGTGGAAGCGATCACCGAGTAGTCGCCGTTGTCGACCACCAACAGATAGCTGTTGGCAACGCCTTCGGCGCGGCGCACCAGCTGCCACGACTGTTCGTTCTCCGACTTCGAAGCCACGAAGACGCGGTAGGTGCCGTCGGCCATCGACGATGTCTGCAGCTTGATCATGCCGCTGAGCGCTCCCGGCGTGTAGTATTGTGCGATGTTGCTCACGTTGAGCGACTTCAGCACCGTCAGGCTGTCGCCCATGTCCATGACCAGTGCCACCTGACCTGTGAAGGGCTCGCCGGTGAAGTTGTACATCGAGCCGCCATCGACCTTCATGAGGCTCTTGTTGATGCGGGTGATGGAGAGCCCTGTCTCGCCGCAGATGTGCGAGGCATAGTCCATGACCTGTGTGGGAGCCACACCGATGAGCATGTTCTGGCTCTCGCTGAACTGGTAGTTGGTGGGGTTGAGCAGTGCAATGTCATAATAGCCGTTGCCGCCGGCGGAGCCCCATCCCCAGTTGATGTGCATGTAGCCCTTGGCATTGTAGCCGTCGCAGACGAAGGCATGGCCGCCATAGTTGCTGTCGACACCCGTGTAGTAGACCGGGCGGCCGGCATTGAGCTCGGTGTAGATGAGCTTCATCCACTCGGCCGTGCTGTAATACTTGCGGGTCAGCAGGTTGATGCCGGGGTTGTAGCTGAAATAGTTGATCATGCCGAGACGGGCCTCGTGCGAGTAGGCACCGCTGCCCGAGGGCGAATAGCTCATGCCGACGGCAATGCCGCAGTGGAGCATCAGTGTCGACACGGCGTTGGCCTGTGTGTCGTTGTAGGATGCCGACTCGTAGTCGAGCAGCATGTTGTTCCAGTCGTAGGTGGTCTCACCGAAGTTGGCTGAGATGATCGTACCCATACCGTCGTTGGTGACGCTCAGTGTGGCCGAGCCGGTGCCGTGGACGGGATACTTCCAGTAGTACATGATCTGCGAGAGCGCTGTGGCCACGCAGCCGGTGGGGTAGGGCGTGTTGCCCGAGAGATACGGGCACTGGTCGTTGTAGGGGGCGTCCTGGTTCCAGAGCGTCTTGCAGAGCGGTGCCACCGTCGTCTTGTAGTCGCCCGAAGGCACCACGGGGGCATACAAGCGGCCCTGGCTGATGACCTTTGAGGCCTCGTCGATAAACCACTGCAGGCCGGCGTTGTTGGCAGGGTCGAAGGCCGAGTCGGAGTAGCCGATGACCTCAGGCCATGCGTCGTCGTTGGTGAGCACGGCAAAGCCCAGGCGGTCGTTGCCCATCACGGTCAGCTGCGCGTTGTGCTGCAACACTGTGAGCTGGTCGGTCGATGCAGCGTGGCTCTTGCCGTCGGTTGCAGTCTGCTGCAGCACGGCGCGGGCCGCCCGCTGCAGGGCTTCGTGTGTGCGCTCTGCGGCCAGCATGGCCTGCGTGGTCAGCAGGGCAAATGCGATAATGAAAAGTTTCTTCATGATTTGGCAATAAAAAGTTTGGTTTGTTGAAGGGTGGTTGTGTAGTGTCCTCCCTAAAGCTAAAGGTAGACGGAAAAAGCCGGACAGGACGGCAAAGTCCTATCCGGCATATTTTCCGTTGTCAAACGCTTGGTATTTTACTCTGCGTTGGGGTCTTCATCAAACGTGAAGTATTCGCTGTATGTACCACTGAAACCGTTGTTGATGTCGGGCAGTGAGTACACCACATCCTGCATCTCCACGGTCCATGAGTCGGGGTCATACTCTCCGTGGAGCAGACCGTCCTCGTTGTCAGTGTCGAACTGCAGACGACCATAAGCTTCGCTGTAGAGCAGCACGAGCTGCGGCTCGGCAGTCACCTCGTTGGTCTTGAAGTCGATGTGGAACTTGTAGTCGTAGCCGTCCTCGTAGGCGTTGGGGATGAGGAAGTCGCCGCCTGTGAGATCATAGAACACGCAGCCGAACGGGTTGCGGAACAGGTTAGACGTGATGGTACCCGTGTATGACTTGTAGACGCTCACGGTGAAGTGAACCTCCTTCACGCCATAGAGGAAGGCATCCTCATCGGCCACGGTGATGGCCACATTCTCCGACTTGCCCACGGGCAGTGTGCCGTTGATCGACACCGTCTTGTTGGCCTCGCCGGCAGCAAAGCTCACGGTCGGGGCAACAAAGTACTCGCTGTTGCTGACGAGCTTCACGGTGCCAGTCTGGGTGGAGTCGAGGCGGTGCACGATGAAGGTGACGGTCTGCGTCTCGCCCGGCAGGAACATGAACGACGATGCAGTGGCCTCGATGGTGGCGTTGCCGCCCTGGTTGGCAGGGTCGGCGGGCGTGTAGTCGTACTCGTCGGTGCAAGAGGCCAGGGCCAGCACAGCGAAGAGGGCTACATATGCATATTTAAAGATAGTCTTCATATTGTTTGTTCTTTGTCTTTTGCTTTGTTATTAGTTGACCTGTATCGGAGTGTACTGGTCAGAGGGGTCGGGGTTGTTCCAGCCCATCACACCCGTGTTGTTGTTCTCCTCGGTCTGCACAATCACGAAGTTCATCCATGCCGGACGTCCCACGGTGTTGTAGCGGCACTGCTCGAAGAAGTTGGTGCCGGCGTAGGCACGTGTCACCGAGTAGTTCAGACGCTTGATGTCGAAGAACGTCTGACCCTCACCCCACAGCTCCACGCGCTTCTGGAAGACGATCTCCTCCACCACGTCGTCGGTGCTGCTGACCTTGCACTTGTACTGCGGGTCGCGATAGTTGGTCATGAAGCTCACGAGCAGGTTCTTACCTGTCTCGGCATTCTGGTGGGCGGCAGCCTCAGCCTCGATGAAGTACATCTCTTCCACGCGCATGAGGGGGTAAGAGGTCACGGCACCCACTGAGCTCTCGCCGTCGTTGCCGCTGCCCGGACGGAACTTGATCGATCCGTAGGTGGGGATGGCGCTCTTGTAGGTGTTGTTCAGGAAGGGCACGCTGTTGGCCAGTGCTGATGATGTGGGAGCCTTCCACTCGAGCTTACGCCAGTCGGTGTCGCTGATGCGGTCGTACATGCTCTTGCTGATCATGTTCATCGGGCCTGCTGAAGCATAGCCAAACTGGGTCTCGTTGCTCATCCATGATGTCCAGTTTAAGATGCCGCTCTCGACGGTCTCGTTCTCGGCAGTCAGCGTAGAACCCCACATCCAGGGGTCGGTGGTGTTGAAGCCAGTAGAGGGGTTGAGGGCCACCGACTGTGTCATGGGGTCGATGCCTGCGGCGTTGATGGCCTTGCGGGCATAAGCCTGGGCCTGGGCGTAGTTCTCAAGCCACATGTAGTAGCGGGCCTTCATGCCATAGACACAAGCGAGGTCGGGCAGGGTCTTGCTGCGGGTGTCGCTGAGGTTGGTGATGAGGCTCTCGGCGCGGTTGAGGTCGTCGAGGATGAAGGCGGCCATCTGCTCGCGGGTGGCACGGGGGTTCACACGGGCGCTGTCTTCCGACATGCCGGCCTTCACGATAGGCACGGTGAGGTTGGTGACGACGTTGCCGTTCTCGTTCTTGCCGTCGGGGAACTTCTCGTTGGGCAGGAACTCATACATGCGGGCCATGTCGAGATACATCCATGCGCGCTCAGCGTAGCCCACGCCCAGATAGCCCTTCTGCTCTGTGGTGGCGTTGGTGGAGTCGATACCGCTGATGAGGTTGTTGGCGGTGAGCACCATCTTATAGTAGTAGTTCCAGACGAACTGCGTGGCGAGGTAGGCCTTGCCGATGTAGTAGGCCTGCTCCCAGGCGTTGTACCAGTCGTAGTTGCTCTCTACGACGGCGAAGTCGCCGGTCATCACGTCGCGGATGCGCATCAGTGAGCCGTAACCCCAGGAATAGTGAGCGTCGGCCCAGATGCTGTTGAGCGATGCAGGCACCGCACTCAGCAAAGCCTCGGTGGCCGATGACGACTGCGCCATCTGATCGGTGGTGGCATAAGCGGTGGGGTGAGTCTCCTCTTCGCACGAGGTGAGGGCCGTCAGTCCGAGGACGGCCACACCCATGCCGAAAATTACCTTATTTATTTTTTTCATACAGATAAATTCTCTTTGATTGTTAACAACTTAGAAAGTGACAGTGATACCACCTGAGATGCTGCGGATGGGCGAGTAGTACTGGCTGCTGACCGAGCCGCTTGTGCTCTGGCGGGGATCCATGCCCTGGCGCTTCGACCACAGCCAGACATTCTCGGCTGTGCAGTAGACACGCAGGTTAGACAGGCCAATCTTCTTCACCACGTTCTTAGGCAGTGTGTAGCCCAGGGTGATGTTCTGCAGGTTGAGGTACGAAGCGCTTGTGAGGAAGCGGTCGCTGGTGGCAGCGGTGTAACGGTCGTTGAGCTGCAGACGGGGAACATTGCTGTTCTTGTTGTTGGGAGTCCAGGCATTCAGGATGTCGCTGTGCATGGCGTGACCGCGGCTCATAGTCATAGAGGCTGCATAGTCGCCGTCGTAGCACAGACCGCCAAGCTGATAGGTGAAGTCGATGCCCAGGTCGAAGCCCTTCCATGACAGGCTGGTGCCGAATCCACCGAAGGCATCGGCACTGGCCTCGCCCACGAGATACATGTCGGCATCGGCAGTGGTGTTGGTGGTCTCCTGGCCGATGACCTTCGGGCGTGCACCCTTGTCGGTCGACTGGCACTTGTTGCCGTTGGCATCATAGTAGACGATGTTGCCGTTCTCCTTCTCATAGACATTCTTGTAGTAGAGGGCCTCACCAGTCTCCTGGTCTACGCCTGCATACTTGTACATGTGCCATGTGTAGATGGGCTTGCCTTCACCATAGTAGTAGTTGCCCGACTGGTAACCCTCCACGCCGTCGCACACCATCGTCTTGTTGGCATCGGCGATAGTGAGGATCTTGTTGCTGTTGGTGGTGATGTTGGCATAGGCTGACCATGTGAGGTCCTTGGTGCTGATGATGTCGCCGCGGAGCTCAAACTCCACACCCGAGTTGCGCATGTCACCGATGTTGTCATAGTAGCCGGTGAAACCGAAGCTGGCAGGGAGCGAGAACCATGAGAGCATGTCGCTGGTCTTGCGGTAGTAGTACTCCACGCTACCCGTCAGACGGCTCTTGAAGAGCGAGAACTCGAGACCGAGGTTGAACTCGCCGCCCTTCTCCCAAGAGATCTTGCTGTTACCCAGCTGACGCGGTGTGAGGGCCAGCGAACCATTGGAGTTGACGATGCTGTAGGTGGTGATGTAGTTGTAGTAACCGATGTTGTCGTTACCCTGCTCACCGTAAGATGCCTTGAGCTTCAGCTCGTCGATCCAGTTCACGTCGAACCATGCCTCCTTGTTGATGAGCCATGCACCACCCAGTGACCAGAAGTTACCCCAGCGGTGGTCGGGATCGAAGTAAGAAGAGGCATCGCGGCGGTAAGATGCCGACACGAAATACTTGTTGTCGTAGTTGTACTGAGCCTGGCCGAAGAAGCCCTCGGTGTTGTAGTCGCTCATCGACGATGTAGAGATGGCGTTGGTGGCGATGGCGGCGCTCAGCTCCACGATGTCGTTGGAGAACATGCCGTTGTTGGTGCCGGCGAGGCTGTAGCCGCGACGACGATAGTACTCATGACCGAACATGGCCGAGATGTCGTGCTTGCCGTAGATCTGGTGCCACTTCAGCAGCTGCTGGTAGTTGTAAGACCATGTGCGGCCGTGGCTGACCGATGCGATACCGTTGGATGAAGCATACTGGCCAAACCAGGGGTTGGTGCTGCTCTGTCCGCGGTACTCGTCAACATAAGCGCTGTTGGTGGAGCTGAAACGGAAGCCGTAGGGCAGGTCGATGTCGATGGTACCCGTGGCGTTGACGGTGTTGCCGTTGGTGTTGTTGGTGTCCACGTAGGTGTTGCAGAGCGGGTTGGCCTGCGAGAGGAACGGGCGGTTCAGACCGATGTATTCGCCGTCACCGAAGTCGTAGAGAGGACGGTGTGAAGCCTCGTGCTGAATGATGTTGCCGTTCTGGTCGCGCACATAGAGGGGATAGATGGGGGCCATGGTGGTCATCGAGAACATGTTGCCTGATGATCCTGAAGAACCGTCGCCCGACACGTTGTCCTGGTCGTAGTGGGTGTAGTTGACGTTCATGCCCACCTTCAGCCACTTCTTGATCTGGTAGTCGGCCTTCAGGCGGCTGGCGAAACGCTTGTACTCCGAACCCACGGTGATACCCTTCATGTCGAGGTAGTTGGCCGATGCATAGAAGTTAGACTTCTGTGTGCTTCCCGTGGCGGTCACGGTGTACTCCTGGCGCAGGGCGTTGCGGTAGGTGGCGTCGGTCCAGTCGTCGGGAGTGATGTAGTAGGTCGTGCCGTTGTTGGTGACATAGCTGCCCAGCGTGGCGTTGGGGTTGAGCTTGCCGTTGAGGCCGATGAGGTTCTGGCCTGTGGGTACGGTGTAGACGTTGTAGCCCAGACCGTAAGAGTTGTCGGCAGTGATGTTCTGGTTGGCCCATGCGTTGGCCTGTGCCTGGCTGTAGCCCCAGGTGTTCACGGCATAGTTCTCAAGACCCTTGTACCAGGTCTCATAGTAGCCGGCAGGACTGCTGATGTAGTTGTAGTTGGGCATCTGACGTGAGTTGGAACCCCACTTGGCGTCTACCGTGATGCTGGCGTTGCCCTTGTTGGCACCGCTCTTGGTGGTGATGATCACCACACCGTTGGCACCACGGGCACCATACAGGGCAGCGGCCGAAGCCTCCTTCAGCACGGTCATGCTCTCGATGTCGCTCGGGGCGATGGTGTTGATGTCGCCGTCGAAGGGCGAGCCGTCCACCACATAGAGCGGCGTGTTGCTAGCACGGATGGAGCCGATACCACGGATGCGGATGGTGGGGGTGGTGCCGGGCTGACCCGTCGACTGGGTGAGCTGCACACCGCTGACCTTACCCTTCAGGGCTTCCACAGCGTTGGTGGTCTGCACCTTGCCGATGTCCTCGGCTTTCACCACTGCTGCCGAACCGGTGAAGGCCGACTTCTTGGCGGTGCCGTATGCCACGACCATCACCTCGTCGAGCGTCTGGTCGTTGGGAACAAGCGAAATGTTCAAGTTGCGTCCGGCCTTCACGCGCTTCGACTCCATGCCGATAAACGTGATCTCGAGCGTGGAGTTGGCGGGAGCCGACAGACTGAAATGACCGTCGCTGTTGGTTGCCGTACCCATCTTGGTACCCACAACCTTCACGCCAGCGCCGGCGACAGGCTCACCATTCTCGTCAGTGACGGTACCGGTGACCTGTGACTGTGCCAACGCTATTCCTATAGAAAGGAAAAGGCCGGCCAAAATCATTGAAAGTCTTTTAACCATAAATTCTCTCTCTTAATGTTATTGTTATATAATGTTTGTTATTCCTTCTGTGTTCTTATCATGACGGTGGACGCCTGCGGCCGCCTCCTGACGGCTACAGCCCGCGGCTTGCTGCCTTGCGCATCCACCTCGCGCCACGAGGTGGACAGGGGCACCTTCCTATTTATATATATGGGTATGTAATGTTATCTTGGCATGCCTTGAGAGTGGTGTTTTGCAACGCTAAACCTTAGCATAATTTTAATGAAATTTTCATTTTGGTGCAAAATTAAAGACTTTTTAGTATTACACCAAATGTTTTGGTAAAAAATGTATTACAAAGCGCACTTTTTATAACGAACGGGGTAATTTTGACGGGTTTTAGTAACAAATATCAAGCAAAAAACACGCATAATGATAGAATGCCGCGTGGAGGTGTGCTAAACCTTTGTTAACACATGCATGACAGGCCGTGAGACAGTTTGCGGTAACCAGACCGTGAAACAGAAAGCCACCGCATGTGGCCCTTATGATGAAGGGTTGCATGCGGTGGCTTTATTGTTAGTGGAGTGGGGGGGTGCTTTACTGATGTTGCAGTGCTGGCGCGCTTTATGCGAAGCTGATGATGCCTTTCACCTCGTTGGGCTGTTCATCGGCATCCTTCTTTGTCTCGCCGCCGTTGGCCTGCACGCTGATGTCTTCGAGCATCTGCCGTGTGCGCTTGTAGGTGGGCGTGTCTTCCACGGAGAGAATGACGTCTTCGTTGTCGAGGTCGTTCTGGCTGAAGATGTAGATGTGCGGACGGCGCTTGTACTTCGGGTTCTCGATGTCGTTGCCGTAGTAGCGGTTGCGGCGGTCCTGCCTGTTGACCTCTTCCTCCTCTTCCTTGGCCTTTTGGTTGAGCTCCTCTATGGTGCGGTGCGTGTGGCGCTCTGTGGGCTCCACGTCCTCTATGCCGAAGCCGGTGGCGAGAATGGTGACCTTCACCTTCTTGCCCAGTTCCGGGTCGAGGGCTATACCCCACTTGATCTCGAAGTTGCCGCCAAACTGTGCCATGAAGTCGTTGACATCGTTCATCTCCTCCATCATGAGGCCCGAGTGGTCGTCGTTCTTGCCGTTGGAGAAGGCGATGGAGAGCAGTATCTTCTTGGAGTTGAACACGTCGTTGTCGTTGAGCAACGGTGAGTTGAGGGCGTCGTCGATGGCTTTCTTCACGCGGCCTTCGCCCTCGCCGTAGCCTGTGCTCATGATGGCCACGCCACCGTCTTTGAGCACCGTCTTCACGTCGTTGAAGTCGAGGTTTATCAGTCCGTGTGTGGTGATGATCTCAGCGATGCTCTTGGCGGCCACGCTGAGCGTGTCGTCGGCCTTGCCGAAGGCGTCGAGGACGTTGAGCTCGGGGTATATCTCGCGCAGGCGTTCGTTGTTGATGACGAGCAGCGCGTCGACATGCTTGGCCATCTCCTCCACGCCGTCGAGCGCCTGGTCGATCTTCTTGGCGCCTTCGAAGCGGAAGGGGATGGTGACGATGCCCACCGTCAGTATGCCCATGTCCTTGCTCACCTCGGCGATGACCGGTGCGGCACCGGTACCCGTGCCGCCGCCCATGCCGGCAGTGATGAATGTCATGCGTGTGCCGTCGTCGAGCATGCGTTTGATGTCGTCCTTGCTCTCCTCGGCAGCCTGGCGGGCCCTTTGCGGGCGGTTGCCGGCACCGAGTCCCTCCTTGCCGAGCTGCAGATGCACGGGCACCGGACTGTCGTTGAGCGCCTGGGCATCGGTGTTGCAGAGCACAAACGACACGTCGTGTATGCCTTCGCGGTACATGTGGTTCACGGCATTGCCGCCTCCGCCGCCCACGCCAATCACTTTGATGATGCTGTTGTCCTTGTCGGGCTCACCGAAATCGAGGATCGAGGGGCGGTTGGTCGCCGTTGTCTGCTGGTTGTTATCTTTGTCTGCCATGTTGGTCTTGCTGTTTGTCGTGTGTATGCTGGTTGGTCTTGTTTTTTATGGTCTTGCTGTCGCCGGTGACTATTCCTCCTCTTCCACCATTTTGGTGAAGAAGCGCTTTATGGACGTCATGGTCTTGTGCACGACCGAGTTCTCGCGCTTTTTGCGGCGTTCCTCCTCGGCAGCCTTGCGTGCGGCTTCTGCAGCCTCGCGCTCCTTCTCTTCAGCCGCCTTGCGTGCAGCTTCGCGTGCAGCCTCCTCGGCCGCTTTCTCGGCTTCGGTCAGCACCTTGCCGGTGCCGGTGCCCGTGGTCTCGCCGGTCTTTGGCTTGCGGGGACCCTGTGCGGTCTCGCCGTTGCCCTCACCGAAGAGGTCGGTGGTGATCGGACTGCCTGCGCAGTTCATGTCGCCCTTGGCCAACAGGCCGAGGATGGTGCACATCGTGCCGTCCTTGGCGTTGATGGCCGGACTGCTGGAGTTGATGGTGTGCGACACAAACTTGGCCACTCTGATCTTGTCGATGTGTGTGTGGCTGCGGAATGCGCGCTCGATGTTCTTCATGTTGGCGCCGCCGCCGGTGAGGATGATGCCGCCCAGCAGCTTGTCGGCATATTCGGCCGGCACCTGGCACCACACGTTCTCCACGATCTCCTGCACACGTGCTTCGACGATGTCCACGAAGCGGCGCTCGTCCACCGTGCGCTCGTTGTCGATGGGGTAGTGGCGGGCAGAGTCGATGTCGTTGCTGTCGGTATAGGCCGAGGCATACTTGAGCTTCATCTGCTCGGCATCCTTCTCCTCCATCTGCAGCGAGGCGATGTCGCGGGTGATGTTGTTGCTGCCGAGCGGTATGACGGTGAGGTTGCGCAGGATGTTCTTGCTGTAGACGGCCACGGTGGTGGTGCCTGCTCCCAGGTCGACGAGCACGCATCCGCCGCGCTTCTCGGCATCGGTGAGCACGCTGTCGGCCAGTGCCAGCGGCGACAGGTACATCTCGGCTATGGCCAGGCCGGCATTGTCGAAACACTTGTTGATGTTGCGGTAGAACGACTTGCGCCAGAGGATGTTGATGAAGTTGCCCTCTATCCTTGAGCACTGTATGCCCACGGGGTCTATCTGGTATTGGTTGTCGACCTTATACTCCTGTGTGGCGGCGTCGAGGATTTCGAGGTCGGGGTATTGCATGCTGCGGTTGGCATCCATCAGCTCGTTGATGATGTCTTGCGTGATGATGGTGTTGTTGGGCAGTTCCTTGACGTTGGTGTTCTTCACGCTGCGTATCGACTGTCCGCCCACGCCGACATAGACCTGTGCGATCTTGGTCTTCAGTGTCCGTTCCAGTTTTGCCACGATGTTGGTGAGGGCCTGCACCGTCTTGTCGATGTTGTAGGCCACACCTTTGCGTATGCATGCGGTGGCCTCTTCCTTTACCACAGCCAGCACGTTGATGCTGCCGTCGAGATTCTTCTTTCCGGCAATACCCGTGATCTTCGATGAACCCAGTTCAATTGCTACTATAAATTCTGCCATATTTCTTTATGATGATTGTCAATTCGTGTTTCGTTTTTTGCAAATTATCTGATTGTCAAACTCCACGTTGATATAGGAGTATCTGTTCCATCCGGTTTGTGACATGCCGTATTTGTAGAACTTCTTCAGCCGGTCGAGCTTCGTGTTCACATAGTCGGTCACCAGTCGGCTGCGGTCGGCTGCGCTGCTGGTCTGCGGCAGTTGGCCGATGTAGACGATGTGGTCGCCCACGCGTGGCACGAGCTCTATGCCGTGGTCGGGCAGCACGTTGATCTGCACGATCTGGTTCTTCCAGAAGTTGCTGGCCATCAGCGTGCTTCCCACATGCGCCACATAGTTGCGTGCAAACCACTTGCTGACGTATCCGGTGGCGATGATGAGGTCGCTGGTGTAGTGGGAGTTGGGCATGATGCGGTTGTCGTCGTCGAGATAGTAGTCGTCGCCGTTTACCGCCTTGATGCGCAGCGTGGGCATGCGTTGGGTGAGATAGATGTGCACGGTGCCGTCCTGTGTCTTGTAGCACTGTGTGGTCTTCACGAACGGGCTCTGCTGGAGCGTCTCCTCGATGGTGCGGACATTGATGTCGTGCATGCGTCTGTTGAGCGGGTATATGTCGCTCTTCTTCAGCCGCTTCGTTATCTCTGTGGCATTGATGAAGCCGTTGGCCGTCTCGTCCTGGATGTCGATGCTCACCCGTTTGCACACCGGTGTCTCCTCTCTCGGTTTGTTGAAAGAGGTGAAAGCCATGGCGATGTATGTGCCGAGGGCCACATCGATGGTGATGAGAAGGGTCTTTTTCCAGTTGAATCGCATACAGGGTCTGTGTGTTGTGGTCGGTCCGGTGTCGGGTCGCTTAGTCTTTGCTGTCTATGATCTTGGCTATCTGCGGCACATAGTTGTCGAGGTCGCCGGCCCCGAGCGTGATGAGCACGTCGAAGTCGCGCTGCTTCACCAGTTGCAGCACATCGTCTTTCATGATCTTGCTCTTCTCCACGCCCGGCTTGAGGTTGTCGTAGATGATGTCCGACGTGACGCCGGGTATGGGCTTTTCGCGTGCGGGGTAGATCTCGGTGAGGATGACCTCGTCGAAGTGGCTGAGCGCATCGGCAAAATCCATGTAGAAGTCGCGGGTGCGGGTGTAGAGGTGCGGCTGGAAGATGACGGTGATCTTCCGGTCGGGATAGATCTCCTTCAGGCTCTTGGCGCTCTGCAGGATCTCCTTGGGGTGATGGGCATAGTCGGAGAGCAGCACGTGGCGGCTGTTGCGGATCTTGAAGTCGAAGCGACGGTCCACACCGTGGTAGGTCTCCATGCCGTAGCGCAGTTCCTGCGGTGTGCAGCCGTTGAGCTGTGCCAGGGCCATGGCTGCCACGCCGTTCTCGATGTTGATGGGGATGGGCTGTCCGAGCCGGATGTTCTCCACGTTCTCTACCGGCGACACCAGGTCGAACGTGATTTCGCCGTCCTCGATGCGGATGTTCTCGGCATGGAAGTCGCCTTTGTCGCGGCTGTAGGTGTAGGTCTTCACGCCGTCCTGCACATGAGCCTCCATCTCCAGGTCGGTGTGTATGACGAGTGCTCCTCCCGGCAGGATGAGCTCGGTGTAGTGGCGGAAGCTCTCAAGATAAGCCTCCTTGGTGCCGTAGATGTCGAGATGGTCGGGGTCGGTGGAGGTGATGACGCTCATCCACGGGCGCAGCCAGTGGAACGAGCGGTCGAACTCGTCGGCCTCGATGACCACATAGTCGCTCGTGTCGGAGAGGATGTAGTTGGTGCCGTAGTTTTTCGATATGCCACCGAGGAATGCGTTGCAGTCGGCATGGCTCTGGTGCATGATGTGTGCGCACATGGTCGACGTGGTGGTCTTGCCGTGTGTGCCGGCAAAGCACAGTCCCTTGTGTGTGCGTGTCAGCGTGCCCAGCACCTGTGCGCGCTTCTCTATCTCGAAGCCACCCTCGCGGAAGAACAGCAGCTCCTTGTGGTCGGCAGGTATTGCCGGCGTGTACACCACGAGGCACGACGCCTTGTCGCGGCAGGCGTGCGGAATCTCGTCGATGTTCTCCTCATAGTGTATCAGCATGCCCTCCTTCTCCAGTCGGCGTGTCAGCTCCGAGGGCGTGCGGTCGTATCCGGCCACCACCACCCCGCGGTGGATGAAATAGCGTGCGATGGCGCTCATGCCGATGCCGCCTGCTCCGATGAAGTAGACGGCCTTTATGTCTTTCAGTTCCATAGTGTTTTGTTTGTCGCTTAATTGTTCCACGCCAGCTTCACCACCTCGTCGGCAATGATGTCGGCCGAGTCTCTCAGTCCGAGCTTCAGGATGTTTTCGCTGAGCGAAGCCAGTTTGTCATCGTCGGCCGCCGTGGCGAGGGCAGTCTTGAGCAGTGTGTCGGGAGCGTCGGCATCCTTCACGTAGATGGCTGCATCCTTGTTGACGAGCGCCATGGCGTTCTTGGTCTGGTGGTCTTCGGCCACATTGGGGCTCGGCACCAGGATGACGGGCTTGCCGATGAGGCAGAACTCGCTGATTGAGCTGGCTCCGGCGCGGCTGATGACGAGGTCGGCGGCCTTGTAGGCAGCGCCCATGTCGCTGATGAAGTCGAGCACCTTCAGGTTGTCGATGCTGCCAAACTCCTTCACGGCGCGGTTCATCTCCTCGTTATAGTATTTTCCGGTCTGCCAGATAAACTGCACGTCGGCCGCCTTCACCTCCGCGAGATGCTGGCGCATGCTCTCGTTGACGGTGCGTGCGCCGAGGCTGCCGCCCACCAGCAGGATGGTCTTCTTGTTGGGGTCGAGGCCGAACGCCTTTCGGGCCTCCTCCTTCGTCATGGTGTTGTCGATGACGTTTTGTCTGACGGGGTTGCCGGTCTTCACGATCCTGTCGGCGGGGAAGAAGCGCTCCATGCCGTCGTAGGCCACGCAGATCTTTGCGGCTTTCTTGGCCAGGATCTTGTTGGTCACGCCGGCATAGCTGTTCTGCTCCTGTATGAGGCACGGAATGCCGCGGCCGGCGCACACGTTGAGTGTGGGTCCGCTGGCATATCCGCCCACGCCGACGGCCGCCATGGGCTTGAACTGGCTCACGATCTTGCGGGCTATGTATTGGCTCTTCCAAATCTTGAACAGCACGGCAATGTTCTTCAGCAGGTGCTTGCGGTCGAAGCCGCAGATGGGCAGTCCCTTGATGTCGTAGCCTGCTGCCGGCACCCGCTGCATCTCCATTCTGCCGAGTGCACCGACAAACAGTATCTCTGCATTGGGGTGCTTGGCCTTGATGGCGTTGGCGATGGATATAGCCGGGAAGATGTGTCCTCCTGTACCTCCTCCGCTGATGATGATTCTCAGATCCTTTTCCATAATTGGTAGTTTTTGCAAAAGTAATCAATAATTTGCACTTTTGGCTATTTTCAATTCTTTTTCTTTGCCAGCCTCCGCCGGCCAGCACGGCGAGCCGGCAGGCCCTGCCGGTGACAGGTCTACTCGCTGGCCTCCGCGGCCACCGTTGCCGGCCGTCTCTTTCTGTCGATGTTCTCTTTCCTCTTGGCCGTGCGGCTCACGCTGAGTATGATGCCGATGTATATGCAGCTGACGATGGTCGACGTGCCGCCCTTGCTGATCATTGGCAGCGGCTGTCCGGTGACGGGCACCAGACCGACGGCCACACACATGTTGAACAGCGCCTGCACCACCAGCAGCAGTGCCAGTCCCATGGCGAGAAACGCGGGGTAGCTGTTCTCACACTGGCTGGCTATGCGCCCTGTGCGGAAGAGCAGCACGATGTAGAGGAAGGCCACCAGAAAGCCTCCCCACAGTCCCATCTCCTCGATGATGATGGCATAGATGAAGTCGGAGAACGCCTGCGACAGAAAGTCGCGCTGCACGGAGTTGCCCGGCATCTTGCCCACGATGTTGCAGGTGGCGATGGCTATCTTGGCGTGTGCCTCCTGCGAGCCCTTGTCGAGGTCCACCTCCTCGGGCGGAATATCCTTGGAGTCGAAGAAGTGTTCGATGCGCGACTTCCATGTGTCGAGGCGGTGCAGGGCACCATGGTGTCCGGCCTGCTTCTCGGTGCTGACGACCTGTCCGTCGGCGAGGGTCTGCTCGGTGAGGTTCTGTGTGGCGGCGTCAGCCTGGGTGTCGTCGCCCAACGTCATGACCACTGTGACGGCCATGACCAGCAGGGCTACCACCACCAGCACCAGTCGTCCGATCTGTTTCCACGGCACGCATCCGATGATCATCATGAAGAACACCACCGCGCTGAGCAGTGCCGCCGTCGACAGGTTCTCAAGGCCGATGACGACGATAAACGGCAGCGTCATCCACATGATATACTTCATGGCCTTGCGGTCGGCCCCCTTGTCGGTCTGCATGGCGCTCAGGATCTGTGCCGTCACCAGCACGATGGTGCCTTTGGCCAGTTCGGACGGCTGAAACTGGAAGAAGCCCAGGTCAATCCATCGGCTTGCCCCGTTGGTGGCCTGTCCTATGATATACACCAGTAGCAGGAATCCCGCCGAGAGGACGATCATCAGGGGCGTGAGGATCTTGAAGTATCTGCAGTTGATGTTGAGCGTGAAGACCATGCATGCAAACGCGAATGCGAGGATGATGACGTGCTTGAAGATGGGTGCGAGGTAGTTGCCGCCTTTGTATGTCAGCTCCGAGGAGGCAGAGAACACCTCCACGATGCTGATGATGCAAAGGAAGAAAAACACCATCCAGATGGTCTTGTCGCCCTTGAATATGTTGGATATCTTTATGTTCATTTCGTCGGTTCCACTTCTTTATGGCCTGTATGTGGCCGTCCCTTCTGACACTAAAGGTTTCTCACAAGCGTCTTGAACTGTTCGCCGCGGTCTTCCATGTTCTTGAACAGGTCGAAGCTGGCGCAGCACGGCGACAGCAGCACGGTGTCGCCCGGCTCGGCCAGGTCATAGCAAGCCTCCACGCACGCCTTCATGCTGTCGGTGTCGCGCACGGGGATGCCCAGGCCGTCGAAAGCCTGGTGCAGCTTGGCGTTGTCGGCACCGAGATAGACCAGTGCGCGGCACTTCTTCTTCACCAGGTCGGTGATGGCGCTGTAGTCGTTGCCCTTGTCCTTTCCGCCGATGATGAGCACCACGGGCGTCTTCATGCTCTCCAGGGCATACCAGCAGGCGTCGACGTTGGTGGCCTTCGAGTCGTTCACATAGTGCACGCCCCTGACGTCGCACACCTTCTCCAGGCGGTGCTCCACGCCGGGGAAGTCGCTGAGGCTCTTGCGGATGATCTCCTTTCTGATGCCCGAGATGTTTGAGGCCAGACCTGCCGCCAGCGAGTTGTAGATGTTGTGCTTGCCGGTGAGCGACAGCGCCTCCTGTTCCATGTTGAACGGTGTGGGCACCTCCAGCTTGTACTGTCCCTCCTCGATGTATGCGATCGAACCGTCTTCTTTCAGTTCGGAGAACGGGCATGCCACGGCCTTGATGTCATACTTCTTGAGCTGCTCCTTGATCACGGGGTCGTCGTTCCAGTAGATGAAGCTGTCCTCGGCCGTCTGGTTCTGCGTGATGCGCATCTTGGCGGCAGCATAGTTTTCAAACTTGAAGCCGTAGCGGTCGAGGTGGTCGGGGGTGATGTTGAGCAGGATGGCCACGTTGGCGCGGAAGTCATACATGTTGTCGAGCTGGAACGAGCTCAGCTCGATGATGTAGTAGTCGTGCGGGTCTTCGGCCACCTGCAGTGCCAGGCTGTGCCCGATGTTTCCGGCCAGTCCGGCGTCGTAGCCGGCAGCCTTGAAGATGTGGTAGATGAGCGAGGTGGTGGTGGTCTTGCCGTTCGATCCGGTGATGCAGATCATCTTCGACTTGGTGTAGCGTCCGGCAAACTCTATCTCGCTGATGATGTGTGTGCCCTGTGCCATGAGCTTCTGCACCATCGGAGCCTCAGCGGGTATGCCCGGGCTCTTGATGACCTCGTCGGCATTGAGGATGAGGTGCTCGGTGTGCTGACCTTCCTCCCATGTCACGTCGTGGCTGTCGAGCATCTGCTTGTAGCGGTCGGCAATCTTCGACATGTCCGACACGAACACATCGAAACCCTCCTTCTTTGCCAGTACGGCAGCTCCGGCGCCGCTCTCTCCGGCTCCTAATATAACGATTCTCTTCTTCATGGTTTTCTTTCTTCGGTTGTTGGTGTTGTAGGGTGGGGTGTGTGGTAGGCATGGCCTGCAGACTTGCAGGCATGCCGTGCCGTCTATCTGATCTTCAGCGTGATGATGGTCAGTGCGGCGAGGATGATGGTGATGATCCAGAAGCGGATGGTGATCTTCGACTCGTGCTTGGCCGAGTGCGGCGACTTGATGAGATACGTGCACTCGGGGTCGAGCTGGTCGTCGGTCACGCGGAAGTTGTCGTGTATGGGTGTGCGCTTGAAGATGCGCTGCTTCACGCCCTTGCGCTTGCCCAGCTTGTAGTACCACACCTGGCAGATCACGCTGAGGCTCTCCACGAAGAACACGCCGCAGAGGATGGGCAGCAGCAGCTCCTTGTGGATGATGATGGCGCCCACGCCGATGATGCCGCCGATGGTGAGCGAACCGGTGTCGCCCATGAACACCTGTGCGGGGTAGGCGTTATACCACAGGAAACCGATGAGGGCTCCCACGAAGGCACACATGAACACCACCAGCTCCTGCGAGTCGGGGATATACATGATGTTGAGGTACTGGGCAAACTCCATGTGCGAGCTGACGTAAGCCAGTATGCCCAGCGCCACGCCAATGATGGCCGAGTTGCCGGCACACATGCCGTCCATGCCGTCGTTGAGGTTGGCGCCGTTGCTCACGGCCGTCACCACGACGATGGTCATCAGCACAAAGAGGATCCAGCCTGCCGCCGTCTTGTACTTTCCGCAGAACGACATGATCTGCGAATAGTCGAGGTTGTGGTTCTTGACGAAGGGAATGGTGGTCTTCAGCGACTTCCGTGCCTCCGACTTGTGGCTCACCACCACCTCCGTGGTGTTTTGCTGTTGGGTGGTGAGGTTCTCGTTCATCTTCACGTCGGGCGAAGCCCACAGCACCAGTCCGACGATGAGGCCGATGGACACCTGCCCCACGATCTTGTACTTGCCCTTCAGTCCCTCCTTGTTGCGGCGGAAGATCTTGATGAAGTCGTCCATGCCGCCGAGAAATCCCAGCCACAGCGTGGTGACAATCATCAGCAGCAGATAGATGTTTCTCAGTCGGCCGAGCAGCAGCACGGGTATGAGTATGGCCACGATGATGATGATGCCGCCCATCGACGGCACGCCGATCTTCTTCACGCCAAACGGGTCGATGGAGGCGTCGCGCTGCGTCTCGGTGATCTGCTTGCTCTTGAGATACTTGATGAAACGCTCGCCAAACCACGAGGATATGGCCAGCGAGAGGATGAGAGCCAGCAGCGCGCGAAACGAGATGTAGCTCCATATGCCGGAGCCGCTGATGCCAAACTGCTCGAGGAATCTGAAAAGATAGTATAACATTTTCGGAAATGTTTTAAGAGTTGATTGTAGCCTGGGGCCTCAGCCCCTTTTTCTTATGCGCCGAAGATCTCGCGGAGCACCTCCTTGTCGTCGAAGTGGTGCTTCACGCCCTTGATCTCCTGATAGTCCTCATGGCCTTTGCCGGCCACCAGGATGACATCGCCTTTCTGTGCCAGCATGCAGGCCGTCTTGATGGCCTCCTTGCGGTCGACGATGGCCACCACCTTCTTCAGCTGCTCCTTGTTGAGGCCGGCCAGCATGTCGTCGATGATGGCCTGCGGCTCCTCGAAACGCGGGTTGTCGCTGGTGATGATGACCCTGTCCGACTGGCGCACGGCCTCCTGCGCCATCAGCGGGCGCTTGCCGTGGTCGCGGTTGCCGCCGGCTCCGCAGACGGTGATGATGTGGCCCTTGCCGCCCAGCACCTCGTGGATGGACGACAGCACGTTCTCCAGGGCGTCGGGGGTGTGGGCATAGTCCACGATGGCCGTGTAGCCGTCGGGCGACTGCACGGGGTCGAGGCGGCCGTTGACGCTGTGGAGCGTGGAGAGTGCCACCAGGATGTCCTCGGCCTCCTTGCCCAGCATGCGTGCTGCGCCGTAGACGGCCAGCAGGTTGCTCACGTTGAATTTGCCGATGAACTGCACGCCCACCTCGCGGCCGTCGACGTCGAGGTACATGCCGGCAAAGTGCATCTCGATGATGCGTGCCCGGAAGTCGGCCATCTGGCGTATGGAGTAGGTCTTGACGGCCGCCTTGGTGTTCTGCACCATCACCATGCCGTTCTTGTCGTCGGCATTGGTAATGGCGAAGGCTGTCTTGGGCAGGCCGTCGAAGAAAGCCTTCTTGGCATCGCGGTAGTTCTCAAACGTCTTGTGATAGTCGAGATGGTCGCGGGTGAGGTTGGTGAAGATGCCCCCTGCAAACTTCAGGCCGCCGATGCGCTTCTGTGCGATGGCGTGGCTCGAACACTCCATGAAGGCATACTCGCAGCCTGCTGCCACCATGCGCCCCAGCAGTTCGTTGAGCTCTATGGGGTCGGGGGTGGTGTGGCTTGCCGGTATGGCCTCGTCTTCGATGTAGTTGCAGACGGTGGAGAGCAGTCCGCACTTGTGTCCCATCTTGCGGAACATATTATATAATAAGGTGGCGATGGTTGTCTTGCCGTTGGTGCCGGTCACGCCGACCAGCGTGAGGTGATGCGAGGGGTTGCCGTGGAAGAGGGTGGCGATCTTGCCGGCCTCCTCTTCGGTGTCGGCCACCTGCACGTAGGCCACGCCGTCGGCCTTCTCCTCGGGCATGTCCTGGCACACGACGGCCTTGGCGCCGAGCGCCACAGCCTTCGGTATGAACTGGTGTCCGTCCACCTGTGTGCCCTTCATGGCGATGAACAGGTGTCCGTCTTTCACTTTTCTCGAGTCGATGTCGACTCCCGTGATGTCTTGCTCCATGTCGCCGGCAACAGCCAGCGGCTTGGTGTTCTTCAACAGTTCTTGCAGTTTCATGATTCTTATGCTGTTATTGTTGTTATTCCAGAGTCAGCGTGCACACGTCGCCCTTCTTGATGTAGTGGCCGGGCTCGAGGCTCTGCCCCGTGACCTTGCCGCGGCCCTTCACGATGCACCTCACGCCCCGGCTCTCTATGAGGTAGACGGCGTCGCGTGCGCCCATGCCCATGACGTTGGGGATGTGCTGCCGGCCATACTGCCGCTCCTTCTTCAGCGCGACGCTCTTGCCGCTGTCTTTGGCCGAGCCCCACACCATGACGTTCTGCGTGGCCGGTGTGGCATAGTTGGCCGATGAGCTGATGCCCAGCAGCTCCAGCACCTGCTGTGCCGAGAAGAGGTTGCCGTTCTTCACGTCGGGGATGAAGTGGGAGGCCGAGTCGCGTGCGTCGCTGATGTCGTATCTCACATACTTCGCCATGATGCCCTCGGCGATCTCCTTGAACACCTCGCCGCTCATCCATCCGTAGGCAGGCAGTCCCTGCTTCTGTATGCAGACGATGCAGCTGTAGTAGGGCTTGTCTTTCTCGCCAAACCATCCGGCAAACGACAGCAGGTGGTTGGGCACGCCCTTGTAGGAGCCGTTCTTGGCGATCATGGCCGTACCCGTCTTGCCGCACACCCAGAAGTTGGGGCTGTCGGCCTTCTTTCCCGTGCCGTTCTTTGCCACGCGGTGCAGCAGGTCCTGCATGATCTTTATGGTCTTCTCCGAGGCTATCTGTTCGCGCCCCTTGACCACCTGCGGCGGATAGGCCGTCAGCGTGTCGCCGCCCTTCACGGTGGCCTTCACGAAGCGCGGCTGCATCATGCGTCCGTTGTTGGCGATGGCGTTGTAGAAGGTCAGCGTGTAGATGGGCGGTATCTGCGTCTCGTAGCCTATGCTCATCCAGAGCAGCGCCGTCTTGCTCCAGTTGCGCCACTGGCCGTTGGGGTATTTCTTGGGCATTCTCACCTGCGGACGCGCATGTCCCTGTATGGGGATGCTGATGTTGGGATCGTTGATGCCGGTGCGCCATATGCCGCGCACAAACTTCTCGGGGTCGTTGTGGTAGAACTTGTCGGCGGTGTAGCTGATGCCGATGTTTGAGCTCAGCTCCATGGCGCGTCCCAGCGATATGGTGCCCGAGCCGCCCGTGCGCCAGTGGCTGTCCTTCATGTCGCGCCCGTAGACGTGCCACACACCGTTGCCGGTGGGAATGGTGAACGTGGTGTCGCAGACGCCGTCCTCGAGCATCGTCATCACCGATGCCGTCTTGAAGACCGAGCCGGGCTCCACCAGGTCGGTGACGGCATGGTTCTGTATCTCACGGAACTTGCCGTCGACGCAGCGCTCCAGGTTGACGATGGCCTTCACGTCGCCCGTTTTCACCTCCATGACGATGGCCACGCCCACCTCGGCGTCGATCTCATGTAGTTTCTTCATCAGGGCCCGTTCGGCCAGGTCCTGCATGCCGACGTTGATGGTGGTCATGATGTCGGCACCCTCCACGGGCTCGCGCTGTATGATGTCCATGTACTTGCTGAGCACCTTGCGGCGGTTTTTCAGTCCGTCGGTGCCGCGCAGCAGCGAGTCGTAGGAGAACTCCAGACCGCAGCGCGGCGTGCGTCCCATGTCTTTCTCGTTGAACATCATGCCGATGGTGCGTGCCGCCATGTTGCCGTAGGGGCGTGTGCGCGACTGCAGCTCCTGGGCTATGAAGGGGCTGTTCTTGCTCTTGATGTTGAACACCGGCAGCTGCTTCACCTCCGAGTAGGTGTTGTAGTTCACGCGCTTGGGCCAGATGGCATAGTAGCGCTTGCCCTCGCGCCGTCCTTTCTCGAGGTGCGCCTTGAAGTCCTCGGCGGTCTTCTCGGGGAAGATGTTGTGCAGTCCCTGGCAGATGCTGTCGAGCTTCACCTCCCACAGCGAGTCGCGGTTGGTCTCGTGCAGTTGTCCGAAGTCCATGTAGAGCTTAAACTCGGGCAGCGACGATGCCAGCAGCTGTCCGTCGTCGCTGAGGATGTTGCCGCGCTGCGATGGCACGGGCACGCTGTCTCGCGTCTCGCGCTTGGCCACCTGCTCCCAGTAGGATCGCTGCACGGTCATGATGTAGCCTGCCTTGATGAGCACGCCGAGTGCTACCAGTGTCAGCATGGCCACGATGACGGAGTAGCGCTGTGCAACCTTTTTATGGCTTAGTTTGCTCATGGCAGATTATCTTTCGTTGGGTATTTCTATATAATAAGGAGGCTGGCTGGCAATCTTTAGCGTGCTGTCCTTGTTGGTTTTCAGCATCTCGAGCACATTGCTCTCGCGGCTCATCTCGGTCAGTTCGCTCTGGCTGCTGAGCGCCTTGTATTTGGCATCGGTGAGCTGCTGGCGCAGCCTGTCGATCTCGATGATGTCTTTCTGGCAGGCATAGCGGTTCGACACATAGATCACCATGAAGACGGCGATGAGCAGTATGAGCCACACCTGCCGGCGTATGATGGCCGCACTGAGTATGTCGCCGCCAAGGATCTTGCGCAGCGAGAACATGCTCGACTGTGGCGCCTCCTCCTCGGTGGCAGTCTTCTCGATGACGGCCTGCAGCGACAGTTCCTCCTCTTTGGCGCCCTCGGGCTGCCCACCGGTGGCCGGTGTGGCCTTCGGCTGACGTTCTTCAGCTGTGTTGTTCTTGTTCTCGGTCATTTCTTCTCTGCTATTCTGAGTTTGGCGCTGCGGCTCCGTGGGTTTTCCTGTTGTTCCTCGTCGGTGGGCACGATGACCTTCGATGTCACCATGCGGTAAGGGCTCTCCACGCGTCCGAAGAAGTCTTGCTCCACCTTGCCGTCGGCCCGTCCGGTCTTCATCACGTTCTTCACGATGCGGTCTTCGAGCGAGTGGTAGGTGATGATGCTCAGTCGTCCGCCCGGCGCCAGCAGTTCGGTGGCAGCCGCCAGCATCTCGCGCAGGGCATCCATCTCGTGGTTGACCTCTATGCGCAGCGCCTGGAACAGGCGTGCCAGGTCTTTCTTCTCGCGGTCGCGGCGGAAGAAGGGCTCCACGGCCGCCGTCAGGTCGCTGGTGGTGGCGATGGGGTGCTGCTGGCGTGCCTTCACCAGTGCGGCGGCTATCCGCCGCGAGGTGCGCAGTTCGCCGTAGAGGTAGAGCACGTCGGCCAGTCGCGCCTCGTCGTATTCGTTCACGATGTCGGCGGCAGTCTTGCCGGCCCGTTTGTTCATGCGCATGTCGAGCGGTGCGTCAAACCGAAACGAGAAGCCGCGGCTCTCATCGTCGAAGTGGTGGCTCGACACGCCGAGGTCGCCCAGCAGCCCGTCGATGTGGTCCACGCCGTGATAGCGCATCCAGTTTTTCAGGTAGCGGAAGTTTGAGCGCACAAAGACAAAGTCGCCCCGGCCGGCGGCATCGTCGGTGCCAAGGAGCGATGCAGCGTTCTGCTCGGCATCGGCATCCTGGTCGAATCCGAACAGGCGGCCACCCTTGCCCAGCCGCGCGAGGATCTCGCGCGAGTGTCCGCCTCCGCCGAAGGTCACGTCCACATAGGTGCCGTCGGGGCGTATGTCGAGCCCGTCGACGCTGTCTTTCAGCAGCACGGGCACGTGGTATGTCTCTGCAGTCTTTACCATGTCTGTCGCTCAGTGTGTGTAGGTGTGTGTTAGTGTCCGTTGGCGGTCTCCCTGTTGTCGGTGCCGCCCATCATATCTTCGAGGGCCTGGCCAAACGCCTCGTCGTCCATGAAGGGCGATGAGCCGGGCTCGTTGGCCCACACCTCTATGGTGTCGCCCATGCCCACGAAGCGTATGTCCTGCCTGATGCCAGCTGTCTCCATGAATGCCTTGGGCAGCAGTATGCGGCCGTTGGCGTCGACGGAGATGTTGGTCACGCCGCTCACAAAACTGCGGTAGACCATCTGCTGGCGTCGGTCCCAGCGCGAGAGGCGCGCGCGCATCTCGTCCATCTCGCGGTTCCAGACGCTCTCGGGGTATATCACGAGGCATTTCTCGAAGATGTCCTGCCGCAGCACCAGGTTCTCCTCGCCTGATGCCAGGAGCACCTTGCGGAATGCCGAGGGGAGGAATGCCCGCCCCTTGGTGTCTGTACGTGCCTCGATGTTGCCTAAAAACCGCATGTGTTCTTATTTATTGGGATTGGGCTTCAAAGTTACACAAAATTCCCCATTCCGCCCCACTTCTCCCCACAAATTTTATTTTTTCGCCTCATTTTATGACCTCGGGCAGTTTCTGCCGTGTGCCGCGGGTGCTGCGGGGCGCGGTGTCGGCATGCCGTTTTGGGCGCTGATGTGAAGAAAAAATGAATTTTTGCATAAAAAGGAAACGGATTAGAAAAAGAATTGTTATTTTTGCAGAATATTAGCTAAAACAGGCAGATAAGCGAAAGCATGGAGAAAACCATCGATATAGACAAGATACTCCGCGGCAAGATGGGCGACAAGGCCAAATGGGTGCCCCGTTTTGTGGTGGGGTGGCTCAAGCGCATCGTGCACGAGGACGAGGTGAACCGCTTCCTTTGGGAGAGCCGCGACAAGACCGGCACCGAGTGGCTCACCGAGTGTGTGAAATATCTGAAGATGAACGTCACCATTGAGGGCGAGGAGAACCTGCCCGACAAGAACGACGGTCGGCTCTACACCTTCGTGTCGAACCATCCGCTGGGCGGTGAGGACGGCGTGTGCCTGGGCTCCATCATCGGGCGCCACTATGACGGGCGCTTCCGCTATCTCGTCAACGACCTGCTGCTGTCGCTCCCCGGTCTGCGCCCCGTGAGCATCGGCATCAACAAGACCGGCAAGCAGAGCCGCGACTTCCCGCGCATGGTGGAGGCCGGTTTCCAGAGCGACAACCACATGCTGATGTTCCCCGCCGGCCTCAACTCGCGCATGGAGAACGGCAAGATACACGACCTGCCGTGGAAGAAGACGTTTATCACCAAGAGCGTGGAGTACCAGCGCGACGTGGTGCCCATCTATTTCAGCGGGCGCAACTCCGACCGCTTCTACCGCATAGCCCGCTGGCAGAAGAAGCTGGGCCTGAAGATCAACATCGCCATGCTCTTCCTCGTCGACGAGATGTACGAGAACGTGGGAAAAGACTTCCGGGTGGTCATCGGCAAGCCCATCCCCTGGCAGACGTTCGACAAGAGCCGGACACCGGTGGAATGGGCACAATTTGTGGAAGACAAGGTTTACGAACAAGCAGGGCCGGCCTCTGAGCGAGGTGAGTAGGCCCGTATAAACAACGATAATGGAAGAAGAGATTTGTCAGCCGGTAAGCAAGGACCTGCTAAAGGCCGAACTGACCCTTGAGCGCCGTCTGCGCACGACGAACAAGAGTCACAACGAGATTTATGTGGTTACTGCCAGCGACTCGCCCCATGTGATGCGCGAGATAGGGCGGTTGCGCGAGATCGCTTTCCGCACGGCAGGAGGCGGCACCGGCAAGTCGGTAGACATCGACGAGTTCGACACCATGGACGACGGATGCCGCCAGCTCATCGTCTGGAACCCCGAGGCTGAGGAGATCATCGGCGGCTACCGCTATCTGTTCTGCGACAACTGGAAGATCAATGCCGACCGGCAGCCGCAGGTGGCCATGGCGCACATGTTCCACTTCTCCGATGAGTTTATGAACGACTATGCTCCCTACACCGTGGAGCTCGGCCGCTCGTTTGTGTCGGTCGAATACCAGAACGTGCGCAAGAACACCAAGTCGATCTTTGCGCTCGACAACCTCTGGGACGGACTGGGCGCCCTGACGGTCATCAATCCGCGCTGCAAGTATTTTCTCGGCAAGATGACGATGTACCCCTCGTTCCACCGCCGGTGCCGCGACATGATACTCTATTTCCTGCAGAAGCATTTCGGCGACCGCGATGGGCTCGTCACACCGATGGAACCGGTGATTTTGGAGACTCCGGTGGATGAGCTGAAGGCCATTTTCTGCGAAGACGACTTCAAGAAAGACTACCGCATCCTCAACCGCCATGTGCGGCAGTTGGGCTACAACATACCGCCGCTGGTCAATGCCTACATGAACCTGTCGCCCACCATGAAATTCTTCGGGACGGCCATCAACCACGAGTTTGGCGAGGTGGAGGAGAGCGGCATCCTCATTGCCGTCGACGAGATATTCGAGGAGAAGCGCGTGCGCCACATCAACAGTTTTGCGGAGCAGCACCCCGAGTCGCTCCGCTTTCCCGGTGACCCCAAGACGGTGTTGCTGTAGGGCAAAGCCGGAGTAAGGACTGCCGTCATACCACAAATGCCTTGCGCCACTGTGACCGATGAGATCGCAGTGGCGCAAGGCATTTGTGCATCATGGCCGCTTGGAAAAACGAGAATTATGGGCTTGCTGCGGCCGTTGCGGCGGGGCTTTTCCTCCATCGTTTGGCGCTCGTGCCGGGGCAAAAGCAAGATGCTCGCGACCTTCGGTGCAAACACTGCAGTCTTTCGGTTCTAACACTGCAGTCCTTAGGCCTTAACACTGCAGTCCTCAGGCCCTAACACTGCAGTCCTTAGGCCCTAAGGACTCGAGTACAAGGCCCTAAGGACTCGAGTACAAGGGGCAAAGGACTCGAATCCTCCGCATAGGAGGCCGCCGCGTGATGATGCTGTGAGGGGAAAGTTAGTTTTTAATGTCTTTAATATGGATACATTGTCAGGCGCGGGCTGAAAGTATATAGTTGCCATGAATTATGCAGGCTAAGCACTGCTATGTGCTCCAGAAATCTCTCTTGCAGTATTTTGCCATCTCTTTCGCCAATCGTTTCATGACGTATGTACATCCTGGCGTCCGCCTAGAGATACTTCATCAGTATGTCCCACACGGCAATGATGTGGCACAGTGAGCCGAGGAGCACAAAGAAGTGGAACACCGTGTGCATGAACCGCCGGCGGTTCAGACTGTAGAACACGGCGCCCGTGATGTAGCTCACGCCCTCGCCGATGATCCAGCAGAACGAGGCCGCCGGCAGCGAGTCGGTGAGCGGCTTGAGCGCTATGAGCACGCTCAGGCCCATCACCACGAAGCACACCGTCTCCAGGTTGCTGTGCCCCTTCAGTCCGCGAAAACTGACGATGGTGCCGGCCACTGCCGCCGCCCAGATAAACGAGAACATCGTCCAGCCCCAGTAGCCCTGGTCGCGCAGGCAGATCAGCGTGATGGGCGAGTAGGAGCCGGCGATGTGCCAGTAGATGGCGGCGTGGTCCCACTTGCGCAGCCGCTCCTTCCAGGCCGACCAGCCGCTCAGTGCATGATACACGGTCGAAGCAATGTAGGAGCAGAGCATGCCCAGCAGGTAGAGTATGACGCCAGCCGTGGCCCATCCGTTGCCCACGCGGAAGCACCACACGAGGAAGATCGTGCCGAAGACCACGCCGATGGCTATGCCGCCGGCATGGCTCCACGAGTTCCATAGCTCCTCCTTGTGATTGAAGAAAATGCGCCGTTTCATCGTTGTTATGGGGTGTTTTTGTTGATGATGACTGTCTATACGATAGGCAAGGCTATACCCTCGATCTTCTGGTAGATGTCGAGGGCATAGACGTCGGTCATGCCGCTGATGTAGTCGAGCACGGCCATGATGCGCGTCTCCAGGCTGTCGCTGCCAATGTCATACTGGCTGCTGAAGCGGCTGATGAGTTGCTGCGAGTGGAACTTCTCGGGTTTCACGGCTGCAGAGATCAGCGTCTCCATGAGCGTCTCCATGATCTTGTAACCGCTCAGTTCGATGTCGAGCACCGGTTTGCTGCGGTAGATCTTCTGCTGCGACACCTCGGTGCAGCGGCGGTAGGCATCGCGCAGCGGCGTGTCGATGTTGTCGATGAGGCTCCCCTCGAAGGTGCCCTGCAGGATGTCGTCCTCGTGCTCCACGAAGGTGTCCACACAGGCATGCTCCAGAGCGCCCACCACACACGCCCGCATGTAGACCACCTGTTCGTTGCGGTCGGTGACGCCCTCCTCGCTGAGGCGCTCGCTGATGTGCCGGCGCGCCTCGTCGGTGAAGAACCCCAGCAGCAGGTCGCGCGTCTCTTCGAACGACAGGATCTTCAGTTTGTGCGAGTCCTCGATGTCCATGATCTCATAGCAGATGTCGTCGGCCGCCTCCATCAGGTAGACCAGCGGGTGACGTGCGTAGCGCAGCGGCTCACCCGGCGCCGAGAAGCAAATAATGCCCAATTCATCGGCAATACGGCGGTAGCTCTCTGCCTCTGAGGTAAAGAATCCGAACTTGCCGTGCGCCCCGGCATGCTGGCTCGAGAAGGGATACTTCACGATGGATGCCAGCGACGAGTAGGTCATCACGTAGCCGCCTGCCCGCCGCCCCACAAACTGGTGGGCCAGCAGGCGGAAGGCGTTGGCGTTGCCCTCAAAGTGGGTGATGTCCTGCCAGAAGTCGTCGCTCACCGCTTGGCGCAGTGCCTGGCCGGGTCCTTCGGTGAAGTAGGTCTGTATGGCCTTCTCGCCCGAATGGCCAAAGGGCGGGTTGCCCATGTCGTGGGCCAGGCCGGCCGTCTGCACGATGGTGCCGATCTCCTCGAAGAGCGTGCCCCTCAGCTCAGGGTGCCGGGCGGTCAGCTGGCGTGCCACATCGTCGCCCAGCGACTTGCCCAGCGACGACACCTCCAGCGAGTGGGTCAGCCGGTTGTGCACGAAGATGCTGCCCGGCAGCGGGAACACCTGGGTCTTGTTTTGCAGTCGGCGGAACGGTGCCGAGTAGATCAGGCGGTCGCCGTCGCGCTTGAATTCGGAACGGTCGTCGTGGCGCAGCGCATGGCGCTCCTCTTGGCCAAAACGCTTGTTGGAGATGAGTCGGGTCCAGTCCATAGATGTGTCTTGCATGGTTGTCGCGCCGCGGGCTGCGCCGCGCGTGCGGGTTGTTTGGGCAAAGTTACGTCATATTTCTCCATTTTTCGCCTTTTTAATAATTAAAAAGCATGTAAGTGGGCAGAATTTACTAATTTTGCAGATACTATGCTGAAAATCAAAGTAGTCAACAAGGGGCACCAGCCGTTGCCGGCCTATGCCACCAGCCAGAGCGCCGGCCTCGACCTGCGCGCCAACCTCGACCAACCCATCGTGCTTCACCCCATGGAGCGGGCCCTCGTGCCCACGGGGCTCCACATAGCCCTGCCCGCCGACTGTGAGGCGCAGGTGCGGCCGCGCAGCGGCCTCGCCCTGAAGCATGGCATCACCGTGCTCAACTCTCCCGGAACCATCGATGCCGACTACCGCGGCGAGGTGAAGGTGCTGCTCATCAACTTCTCGGATGAAGACTTCGTGGTCAACGACGGTGAGCGCATTGCGCAGATGGTGGTGGCCCGCTACGAGCAGGTGCAGTTTGAAACCACCGATACCCTCGATGCCACCGAGCGCGGCGAGGGCGGATACGGGCACACCGGTGTGGAGTAAGCACCGAGCCAAACCAATCCCAACAACCATTTTCGCTCATGCACACTGTGATGGTTAAGAATGTCAGACATGCCCTGGTGCTGGTTCTCGCCATGCTGATGGCGGGAGGACAGACGGCGTGGGCCGCCGGCCGCAAAAAGCAGGTCAGGAAGCCGTCGGCCGTCAGGACCGACACGCTGAGCTACAACGACAGCCGCCGCTACAACTACTTCTTCCTCGAAGCCGCACGCCAGCACGAGGCCGGCCACTATGCAGCCGCCTACGACCTGCTGGGCCACTGCCTGGACATCGACTCCACGGCGGCCGAGGCCTACTATCTCCGTGCACGCTATCTGTCGAGCCTCCGCCAGGACTCGCTGGCACTGGCCTACCTGGAGAAGGCAGCCGCGCTGCGCCCCGGCAACTCGGCCTATCAGGAGAAGGTGGCACAGTTCTATATCGGCATGGGCAACTACGGCAAGGCCACCGAAGCCTACCAGCGCCTCTTTGCCAACAACAGCGGGCGCAGCGATGTGCTCAACGTGCTCGTGCAGCTCTATCAGCAGCAGAAAGACTATCCCAAGATGCTCGAGGCCATCAACAAGATGGAGGAGCTCGAAGGCGTCGACGACCAGTTTGAGATGGCCAAGATGAATGTCTATGAGATGATGGGCGACAGCAAGAACGCCTACAACACGCTGAAGCGGCTGGCCGACAGCCACCCCAACGACAAGACGTTCACCGTGATGCTCGGCAACTGGCTCATGCAGCACAAACGGCAGAAGGATGCCTACCGGCTGTTTGCACAGACGCTCAAGGCCGAACCCGACAACACCTATGCGCAGAGCTCCATGTACGACTACTACCGGGCGTCGGGCAACGACTCGCTGGCCCGGCAGATGATGGACCGCATACTGCTCGGCCACAACACACCGGCAGAGAGCCGTGTGCAGTTTCTGAAGCAGGCCATACAGGAAAACGAACAGCAGGGCGGCGACTCCACCGCCATCATCACCCTGCTCGACAGCATGCAGCGCGTGGTGCCCAAGGATGTCACCGTGGCGCAGATGCGCGTGGCCTATCTCCAGCTGAAGAAGCTGCCCACCGCCACCATCGACACCGCACTGGTGCAGCTGCTCGACCTGTCGCCCGACAATGCGCAGGCACGCTTCCAGCTCATACAAGACAAATGGAGCTCGCAAGACTGGCAGGCCGTGGCGGCACTCGCCGAGCCGGGCATGCTCTATAATCCCGATGAAATGGCCTTTTATTACTTCACCGGGCTGGCCCGCTACTATCAGCAGGACGACAGCGGGGCGCTCGACGCCTTCCAGCGCGGTACGGCCGTCATCAACGACAAGAGCAACCCCGACATCGTGAGCGACTTCTATGCCATCATGGGCGACATCTACCACACACAGGGCGACACCGACAAGGCCTATGCTGCCTACGACAGCTGCCTGCAGTGGAAACCCGACCATGCCATGGTGCTCAACAACTATGCCTACTTCCTCAGCAACGACGGCGGCGACCTGAAAAAGGCAGCCGAGATGAGCATGAAGGCGGTGAAGGCCGAGTCGGGCAATGCCACCTATCTCGACACCTACGCCTGGATACTCTACCGGCAGGAACGCTATGCCGAGGCAAAGATCTATATCGACGCCACCATCAGCAACATCGACACGGCAAGCTACGTCATACTGGAACATGCCGCCGACATCTATATAGAGGTGGGCGAGAAAGCTAAGGCACTCGACTTCCTGCAGCAGGCCATCGACGCAGGAGGCGACAAGGAGGCCTTGACAAAGAAAATGAACCTATACAGAAAAGAAAAATGAAGATATCACTGCTCAAGATCTGTGTGCTCTGTGCACCGCTGGCACTGGCCTCGTGTGGCGCCAAGAAGGCAGCCGTGAAAGACTCCGCGGCCACGACCGTCACAAAGACGGCCGACAAACAGGCCGACAACAGGCAACTGGCCTTCGTGCAGAAGGTCAACGACCAGAAGGTGTATGCCAAGAACATCGTAGGCAGCCTCTCGCTCACGGCCTCGCTCGACGGCAAGAACGTCACGTTGCCCGGCTCGCTCCACATGCGCGCCGACAAGGTGATCAGGCTGCAGGTCTTCGTGCCCATCCTCGGCACCGAGGTGGGGCGCATCGAGTTCACACCCGACTATGTGCTTGTCGTCGACCGCATACACAAGCAGTATGTCAAGGGCGACTACAACCAGCTCGACTTCCTCCGCAACAACGGTCTGAGCTTCTACTCGCTGCAGGCGCTCTTCTGGAACCAGCTCATGCTGCCCGGAACCAGCCGGGTGGGAGAGGGCGACCTCAGCAAGTTTGCCGTGAACCTCGATGGAACGGGGCAAAATGTGCCCGTCACGCTGACCGCAGGCAAGCTGACCTTCACCTGGCAGGCCAACCGCACCAGCGCGCTCATCGCACAGGCCGTGGTGGCCTACGGGCAGGGCACCGGCGCACAGTCGGCGCTGACATGGAACTATGCCGACTTCAAGGCCGTCGGCTCCAAGTCGTTCCCCGCCACCCAGCAGTTCTCCTTCACCACCAACGCCACCAAGCAGGCGCGCAAGGCCACGCTGAAGCTGGAGCTCGACGAGGTGAAGACCACCGCCGACTGGGAGGCTACCACCACGGTGTCGGACAAATATAAAAAGGTAGACGCCAGCGACATCTTCAGCATGCTGATGCAGATGTAACACGCTGCCCGCTCCTTCATGAATGATAACCCCGGCGTGGCGCATCCCCGCACGCCATAAAACCCATACCAACTGTTGCCGATCGAAAATAGAACAATGAGAAGACTATTGTGCATCATACTGACGCTCTCCTTAACCCTCGCCGTCGGGGCGCAGACCCGAAAAAGCAGCAAGACCGGCAAGGCGTCGGCCTCGGCCACTGCGCAGCGCCGCCAAACAAGCAAGAGCAAGACAAAGACGCAGACCAAGAAGACATCGACCAAAACCAAGCAGTCGGCAGCTAAAGGCAAGCAGTCGACGGCCCAGTACTCCAATGCGTCGATACGCGGCCTGCAGAGCCAGCGCGAAGCCATACAGAAGAAAATAAAGGAACAGGAGAAGGCGCTCAAGGCCAACAAGGAGGATGTGGCGCAGCGCCTGAAGACCCTCATGGCCATCAATGGCGAGATAGACCAGCGGCAGAAGAACATCGACAACATCGAGACCGACATCAAGCAGATCGAGGGCAACATCGACATACTGAAGTCGCAGCTCGCCACCCTGCAGCTGCAGCTCGAAGAGCGGCAGGCTCGCTATGTGAAGTCGATGCGCTACATGGCACGCCACCGCTCCGTGCAGGACCGGCTGATGTTTGTCTTCTCGGCCAAAAACTTTGCACAGATGTACCGCCGCCTGCGCTTCGTGCGCGAGTATGCGCAGTACCAGCGGGCACAGGGCGAGGCCGTCAAGGCCAAACAAAACGAGATAGCCAGCAAGAACGCACAGCTGGAGACCGTGCGCGGACAGAAAAACACCCTCCTCTCGCAGGGACGGCAGGAGAAGCAGAAGCTCGAAGGCAGCAAGAACGAACAGCAGCAGATCGTGCAGGGACTGCAGAAACAGCAGAAGACCATCCAGGCCGTCATAGCCGAACAGCACAAGAAAGATGCGGTGCTCAATGCGCAGATCGACCGACTGGTGGAGATAGAGGTGCAGAAGGTGCGTGAGCGCGCCGCTGCCGAGGCCCGGCGTAAGGCCGCGGCTGCCGAAGCCGCCAAGCGACGGGCCGAAGAGGTGGCGCGCAAGAAGGCTGAGGCACAGCGGGCCGCCGAGGAAAACGCACGGCGCATAGCCGAGGCAAAGGCACGTGAGGAGCGCCTCAAGGAGGAGGCACGCAAGGCTGCGGCTGCCGAAGCCGCTGCCCGCAAGGCACGTGCCGAGGCTGCCGAGGCTGCCAAGGAACGGGCACGCGAGCAGGCGCTGGCCGCCGAACGCGCCAAGCAGAAAGCCACAGCCCGTGAGTTGGCTGAGAAGGCTGCCAAGGCCGAGTCGGCCGCACGCGCCGCCGCCGAGAAGGAGGCTGCCGCACAGCGCATGGCGGCAGAGGCTGCTGCCCGCAAGGAGAAGGCCGAGCAGGCTGCCCGCGAGGCCGAGTCGCAGCGCATGGCGGCCGAGCGCAAGCAGAAGGCCGATGCCGACCGCGCCAAGAACGAGATAGCCAGTGCGACGGCCGATGCCGAGGAGATGGTGAAGTTCTCATCGGTGGACCGCATGATGAACAGTGGTTTTGAGGCCAACCGGGGCCGTCTGCCGATGCCTATCACCGGCAGTTACAAGATCGTGAGCCACTACGGACAGTATCAGGTGGACGGCCTGAAGGGTGTGACGCTCGACAATAAGGGCATCAACATCATGGGAGGTGCCGGCTGTCAGGCACGCGCTGTCTATGACGGCGAGGTGAGTGCTGTCATCAGCTACGGCGGCAACATGGTGGTCATGGTGCGCCACGGTGCTTACATCTCCGTCTACTGCAACCTCAAGTCGGTCAGCGTGAGCAAGGGCCAGAAGGTCAGCACACGCCAGGCGCTCGGCACGCTGGGCCCCGACCATATCCTGCAGTTCCAGTTGCGCAAGGAGCGCACCAAGCTCAACCCCGAGTCTTGGCTGGGCCGTTAGTCCCTCTCTCTTGGCGCCGGCCGCTCTGCCGATTGTGGGGGTAGGCAAGGCCTGCGGTGAAGGTTGCCGTATCGGAGGATATCCCCCAAAAATGACCGAATCCACCGGATGTTTCAGCATGTGAAGCATCCGGTGGATTCGTTTTCTGCAGGTCGGTGGCCGCTGCTTATGCGTGCGTTATGTCCCTGCCGTCGAGCAGGGCGGTATAGATGTCGAAGGCATCCCTGATCTCGCTGATTTTCACGAATTCATCGGCACTGTGGCTCCGGGCCGACTCGCCCGGGCCGAGCTTGAACGACGGGAAGGACATCAGCGCCTGGTCGCTCAGCGTGGGCGAACCATAGGGCTTCAGTCCCATGGCCACGCACTGCGTCACCAGCGGATGGTCGGGGGCGATGTGCGACGAGTGCAGGCGGAACGAGTGGGCATGGACCTCGCTCTTCACGTTCTGGCGGATGATGTCATACACCTCCTCGTTGGTGTAGTGCTCGTTGGTGCGCACGTCCACGAGCATCTGGCAGGTGTCGGGCACCACGTTGTGCTGCGTGCCGGCATGCACGACGGTCAGCGTCATCTTCACCGGACCGAGAAACTCGCTCACCCGGTCAAACCGGTAGTCGCGTATCCAGCGCATGTCGTCGAGTGCTTCGTAGATGGCGTTCACTCCTTCGTTGCGTGCCGCGTGCCCGCTCTTTCCGTGTGCTATGAGGTCGAGCACCATCAGGCCTTTCTCGGCCACGGCGGGCTGCATGCCCGTCGGCTCGCCCACGATGGCCACGTCGATGTGGGGCAACAGGGGCAGCACGCTGCTGATGCCGTCTTTGCCCGACACCTCCTCCTCGGCCGATGCCAGATAGACGAGGTTGTAGGGTTGCGGCCGCAGCGACAGGTAGCGAAACACCTGCAGCAGCGTGGTCAGTCCGCCACCGCAGTCGTTGCTCCCCAGACCATAGAGACGGTCGCCTTCGAGGGTGGGAGAGAATGGGTCGCGGGTCCACGAAACGGCCGGTTTCACCGTGTCGATATGGGCATTGAGCAGCAGCGTGGGCTTCTGCTCATCGTAGCCGTCGGCGATCACCCATAGGTTGTTGCCGTGGCGGTGTGGTGCCAGTCCGTAGGCTGTCATGCGCTGCTGCATGACGTCGGCCGCTGCCTTCTCGTCGCGGCTCACGCTGGGGGTGCTGATCAGGGCGCACAGCAAGTCGATGGCGTCGCCCGCATAATCTTGGTGTTTCATAACAAGGGCAAAATTAAGAAAAAATACCAAATAATTTCTTACTTTAAGGAATATTATTTAACTTTGCATGGAATAGCAGTGGCGTGCCGCACTGCGGTTGCGGGTGCTTTCCCCAGCGCCTGCTCTGTCCGCTGCGTTAATTAAAAGCCTATACATCATGCAGAATTTAAGTCATCTCTCTGTGCTCATCCATGAGCAAGCCAAGACGTATGGCTCACGCCCCGCACTGACTTTCCGCAGTTTCGGCAGCCTGAAGTGGAAGACCGTCTCGTGGAACCAGTTCTCGCTGCGGGTGAAGCAAGTGAGCAATGCCCTGCTTAACCTCGGTGTAAAGCCCCAGGACAAGATAGCGGTGTTCTCGCAAAACTGCATTCAATATCTTTACACCGATTTCGGTGCCTATGGCGTGCGCGTCATCTCCATACCCTTCTACGCCACCAATTCGGAGCGCCAGATACAGTATATGGTCAACGATGCCGAGGTGCGCTTCCTCTTCGTGGGCGAACAGGAACAGTACGACAAGGCGCACCGCATCTTCCCGCTCTGCCCGTCGCTCGAACGCATCATCATCTTCGACGACAGCGTGCGGGTCAGCAGCCACGACCCCAACGCCATCTATTTCGACGACTTCCTGAAGTTGGGCGAGGGGCTGCCGCGCCAGACCGAGGTGGAGAAGCTGTGGAGCGAGGCCAGCTTCGACGACATCTGCAACATTCTCTACACCAGCGGCACCACCGGTGAGAGCAAAGGCGTGATCCTTAGCCACCGACAGTATAATGCCGCCATAGTGGCCAACGGCAAGTGTGTGGATGTCACCGAGAAAGACCGTGTCATCAACTTCCTGCCCTTCACCCATGTCTTCGAGCGCGGATGGGCCTATCTGTGCCTGTCGGTAGGAGCACAGCTCATCGTGAACACCTATCCCAAGGAGATACAGGAGTCGATGCGTGAGACGCACCCCACCTGCATGTCGAGCGTGCCCCGCTTCTGGGAGAAGGTCTATCAGGCTGTCAAGGCCAAGATGGACGGGGCATCGGGTGTGCAGCGACGCCTGTTCAACCATGCACTTAACGTCGGCCGAAAGTATAATGTGGAATATCTGGCCAACGGCAAGCGCCCGCCTCTGGCGCTGTCGCTCGAGTATCAGGTGGTCAACCGCACCGTGCTCAGCCTGGTGCGCAAGCAGCTGGGACTCGAAAACCCCAATATCTTCCCGACAGCAGGCGCCTACGTGTCGCCCGAGGTGGAGCAGTTCATCCATTCCATCGGCATCATGATGATCGTGGGCTATGGTCTTACGGAGAGTCTGGCCACCGTGTCGTGCGACCGTAAGAACCAGAAGCTCACCATCGGTTCGGTGGGACGCGTGGTCGACGGACTGGAGCTGAAGATTGGCGAAAACGACGAGATTCTGCTCAAGGGCCCCACCATCACGCCGGGCTATTACCACCGCGACGAGGCCAATGCGCAGGCTTTCGACAAGGACGGCTTCTTCCACACGGGCGATGCCGGCTATGTGAAGGACGGCGAGCTCTATCTGCGTGAACGCATCAAGGATCTCTTCAAGACCAGCAACGGCAAGTATGTGGCACCGCAGATGGTGGAGTCGCTGCTGCTTGTCGACAAGTATGTCGACCAGGTGGCTGTCATCGCCGACCAGCGCAAGTTTGTGTCGGCGCTCATCGTGCCGCAGTTCAGTGTGCTCGAGGAGTGGGCACGCGAACATGGTGTGCGCTTTGCCAACAACGAGGAGCTGTGTGCCAACGACGACGTGCGCGCCATGATGATGGAGCGCATCGCCACGCTGCAGCAGTCGCTGGCTGGCTACGAGCAGATCAAGCGCTTCACGCTGCTGCCCCACCACTTCTCCATGGAGACCGGTGAGCTCACCAGCACGCTGAAGATGAGACGCCCCGTGATCAACAAGAACTACAAGGAGGTTATCGACAAGATGTATCAGGAATAAGGCTGCAGTGCCGGCGTCAACGCCAGCCTGTGGGCCGCAACATGCAAGACAACAACACATGATTACAGCAGACCAACTGAAGGATGTGATGGACCGCGCCGAAAAGCTCCATCATTATCTCAATATCGACCAAAAGAAAGTGGAGTTCGAAGAGGAGCAGCTGCGCACGCAGGCTCCCGACTTCTGGGACGACCCCAAGCGGGCTGAGGTCCAGATGAAAAAGGTGAAGGGCATAGAGAAGTGGCTGAAAGGCTACAACGAAGTGCGCCAGTGTGCCGATGAACTGCAGTTGGCCTTCGACTTTTATAAAGAGGAGATGGTGACCGAGGAGGAGGTCGATGCCGACTATGCCAAGGCCATCCACGCCATAGAGGATCTCGAGCTGAAGAACATGCTGCGGCAGGAGGAAGACTCCATGGATGCCGTGATGAAAATCAATTCGGGCGCCGGAGGCACCGAGGCACAGGACTGGGCACAGATGCTCATGCGTATGTATATGCGCTGGTGCGAGGCCAACGGCTACAAGGTCACCGTCAGCGACCTGCAGCCCGGCGAAGAGGTGGGCGTGAAGAGCACCACCATCACCATCGAGGGCGGCGAGTATGCCTACGGCTTCCTGAAGAGCGAGAACGGTGTGCACCGCCTGGTGCGGGTGTCGCCCTACAATGCACAGGGAAAGCGCATGACGAGTTTCGCCAGCGTGTTTGTCACACCGCTTGTCGACGACACCATCGAGGTGTATGTCGACCCGGCCAAGGTCAGCTGGGACACGTTCCGCAGCTCGGGTGCCGGCGGCCAGAACGTCAACAAGGTGGAGTCGGGTGTGCGCCTGCGCTACCAGTATGAAGACCCCGACACCGGCGAGAAGGAGGAGATCCTCATTGAGAACACCGAGACGCGCGACCAGCCCAAGAACCGTGCCAAGGCCATGCAGCTGCTGAAGAGCCAGCTCTACGACCGTGCGCTGAAGAAGAAGCAGGAGGAGCAGGCCAAGATCGAGGCCGGCAAGAAGAAGATAGAGTGGGGTAGCCAGATACGCAGCTATGTCTTCGACGACCGCCGCGTGAAGGATCATCGCACCGGATTCCAGACGTCGGATGTCGACGGGGTGATGGACGGTAAAATCGACGGTTTCATCAAGGCTTACCTCATGGAGTTCCCCTCCGAGGGCGAAGCCGAATAGTGAAGGTGGAGGTCCGTCCTGCCGCATAACGTAAATGCCAATACAACTGTAAAACCTTAAATATTGAACGTATGAGTAAAAAGAAAGTAGACAAGCACCCGGTAGTGCACGAGGTGAACCCCGTGGGCAAGACCACAAAGCCCGCCAGTCAGCAGAGCCGTGAGCAGAAACAGAAAGACCAGGGCGAGGTCGTCGTCAAGTGGGTATTCGGTACCCTCGTTGTGCTCGCCATCCTTTATGTCATCTGGACGATGTACATCGTGAGATAATCCTCTGCCGATGCCGTAACGGACATCGTAACGGTTATCGAAACGAATACGGAAAGAAATATCGAAAGAAAGTAATGAGTGGACTTGAGATAGAACGCAAGTTTCTCGTCAAGAAAGGCGACGCATACAAACGCGCCGCCTTTTCTTGTAGCCACATCCAGCAGGGCTATATCCCTGCCAAGGGGGCTACGGTGCGCATCCGTGTGCGCGACGAGAAGGGCTACCTGACCATAAAGAGTCATAGCACCAATGGCGGGCTGACCCGCTATGAGTTTGAGAAAGAGATAACGGTCGATGAGGCCACGCAGCTGATGGCCCTGTGCCAGGGTGGCGTGGTCGACAAGCACCGCTGGCTGGTGAAGAGCGGGCGGCACACCTTCGAGGTCGACGAGTTTCATGGAGCCAATGCCGGACTGGTGGTGGCTGAGGTGGAGCTCGCCGGTGAGGACGAAGCCTACGAAAAGCCCGATTTCATCGGTCCTGAGGTGACGGGCGATCCCCACTACCGCAACTCGCATCTGCTCTCCGATCCTTTCTGCAACTGGCGGCAACACGTGCCAGAAGCATACCGGCCAGCTGACCAATGAGCACGCCGATGCCGTCGGCCACCCAGTCGGCCACATCGCCGCTGCGCCGCCCGCCGGTGCAGGTGGCTTGAGCCAGTTCCACTGCGCCGCCCATCAGCAGGGGCACCGCGAAGGCCCACAGCCACAGGAAGCGACGGTTGGGCTGGGTGTGCCGAAAAACATGCTCGCCCCAGATGACGGCACACAGACCGCCGAACATCACGAAGTGGGTCCATTTGTCGATCATGCTCACATCGCTCAGCGGTGTCTCGGGAATGGGCATCAGGCAGAGGATCCAGATGACGGCCACGCAGAGCCACGACAACGGGTAGGTTCTTAATATGTTATACAAATCTTTCATTTTTGCTTTCGCTTTAATGCAAAAGTAGATATTTTTTTCTAATTTTGCAAGCGCAAAGAAATGAAAACGTTAGTATGACAGAAGAAAGAGCTAAGTTTGGAAGTAAGTTGGGCATGATCCTTGCCACTGCCGGCGGTGCCGTGGGCTTGGGCAACGTGTGGCGTTTCCCCTACATGGCCGGGCAGGACGGCGGTGCCGCTTTCATCCTTGTTTATATTGGTTGTGTGTTGCTGTTGGGCATCCCCTGCATGGTCGGCGAGTTTATCATCGGCCGTCGCGGAGCCGCCAACACCTATCGCGCCTACTCCAAGATGGCGCATGGCAGTGCATGGAAATATGTAGGGTTCCTGGGTGTCCTTACGGGTTTCCTCATCACGGGCTATTATGCCGTGGTGTCGGGATGGTGCCTGCAGTATATCTATGCCTCGGTGGTGGGAGAGTTGCATGGCGACCCGCAGTTTGTGAAAGGCTATTTCCAGACGTTCTCCACTGACGCCATACGTCCGGTGTTCTGGCTTGCCGCCATCTTGCTCATCACGCATTTCGTCATCATCCATGGCGTGCGGGGCGGCATCGAGAAGGCGTCCAAGCTGCTGATGCCCACACTGTTCATCTTGCTGCTCGTCATCGTGGTGTGCTCGTGCATGCTTCCCGGAGCGGTCAAGGGCATAGAGTTTCTGCTGAAACCCGACTTCACCAAGTTCAGCCAGGATGTGTTTCTCGGAGCCCTCGGCCAGTCGTTTTTCTCGCTGAGCATCGCCATGGGGTGCATCTGCACCTACGCCTCCTATTTCTCGCGCCACACCAATCTGCTGCAGTCGGCCATACAGATCTCGGTCATCGACTCGCTGGTGGCCATCCTCGCTGGACTGATGATTTTCCCGGCCGCCTTCTCGGTGGGAGTCAATCCCGACAGCGGTCCGTCGCTCATCTTCATCACCCTGCCCAATGTGTTCAACGAGGCTTTTGCCGGCATGCCTGTGCTGGGATGGGTCATCTCCCTGCTGTTCTATGCCCTGCTGTCGCTGGCCGCGCTCACCTCGCTCATGTCGCTCCATGAGGTGAGCACCGCCTTCTTCTATGAGGAACTGCATATCTCCCGCAAGAAAGGAGCTTGCATCGTCACGGTGTCGACGTTTGTCATCGGCGCCTTCTGCTCGCTCTCGCTGGGACAGCTCGACGGACTGCAGGTCTGCGGCAAGTCGCTCTTCGACGTGTTCGACTTCGTGACCGGCCAGATCTTCCTTCCCATAGGTGGCTTCCTCACCTGCCTGTTCCTCGGCTGGTTTGTGCCGCGACAGGTGGTGAAAGACGAGTTTACCAACTGGGGCACCGTCAGCCAGCGTTGGTTTGGCCTGTTCCTGTTTCTCGTGCGCTATGTGTGTCCGTTGGCCATACTGAGCATCTTCCTGCATCAGTTCAACATCATCTGACACACGTCTTACATACTGTACCTACATATCTTTATATACTGTATCTACATATTACATTTACATACAACATTTTTATATTACATCAGGTAACCGTCATCTATGGCAGAGCGTGGTAATTTTGCAACAAAGATAGGCGTGGTGCTCGCCACCGCCGGGTCGGCTGTCGGCTTGGGCAACATCTGGCGTTTCCCCTATATGGCCGGACAGGACGGCGGTGCCGCCTTCATCCTCGTCTATGCAGTGTGCATCCTCATGCTGGGCATTCCTGGCATGGTGGCCGAGTTTATTGTGGGGCGTCACGGAGCGTCCAATGCCGTGCGCGCCTACTTCAAGATGGGTGGCCGCTGGTGGTCGGCCATAGGCTACATGGGCACCATCACGTCGATGATCATCCTGGGCTTCTATGCCGTCATCGCCGGCTGGTGCCTGCAGTATCTGGTGGCCTCGTGTGCAGGCGGTCTCCACGGCGATGCCGCCTATGTGTCGGCCTACTTCACGAAGTTCTCCTCCGACCCGCTGCTGCCCACGTTGTGGACGGTGGCGTTCATCGTCATCACCCACATGGTGGTGATCCGCGGCGTGCGCCGGGGCATCGAGAAGTTCAGCAATGCCCTCATGCCCATCCTCTTTGTGCTGCTGCTCATCATCGTCGTGGCCTCGTGCTCGCTGCCCGGTGCCATGAAGGGCGTGGAGTTTCTGTTCAAGCCCGACTTCTCGCGTATGTCGCACAGCGTGATGCTCGATGCGCTGGGACAGGCCTTCTTCTCGCTCTCGCTGGGCACAGCCTGTCTCTGCACCTATGCCTCCTACTTCAGCCGTCAGACCAACCTGCTGAAGACGGCAGGCCAGATAGCCCTCATCGACACGGCCATCGCCGTGCTCGCCGGTCTGATGATCTTTCCGGCAGCCTTCTCGGTGGGCGTGCGCCCCGACAGCGGCCCCTCGCTCATCTTCATCACCCTGCCCAACGTGTTCCAGCAGGCTTTCACTCCTGTGGTGGGCTACGTCATCGCCATCCTCTTCTATGCACTGCTGTCGCTGGCAGCGCTGACCTCCACCATCTCCATGCACGAGATCGGCACCTCCTTCTTCTACGAGGAGTTGCATGTGTCGCGCAAGCGCGGAGCCTTGGTCGAGACGGTGGCCTGCTGCGTCATCGGCGTGCTCTGCTCGCTGTCGTGCGGGGCGGCAGACATCAGTCTGTTTGGCAAGAGCTTTCTCGACTGCTGTGATTACCTGACATCCAACATCCTCCTGCCCCTGGGCTCCTTCTTCACCTGCATCCTTGTGGGGTGGGCTGTGCCCTGGCAGACCATCCGCGACGAGGTGACCAACTGGGGCACGCTGCGCTCATCGCTCTTTTCGGCGTGGCTCTTCATCATACGATATATCTCGCCAGTGTGCATCCTGCTGGTGTTCCTGCATCAGATGGGCATCGTGTGATCCGTTTGCATAGGTAGGCATGAAACTAAAAGATTTCTTCTATTTCAACCGGTCAGACCGCAGCATCGTGATCTTCTTCCTGGTGCTGTTTGTTGTGGCCATAGCTGTGGTGGTGTATCTTGGCGGCGACGACCAGCCGCCCTTGTCGTCAACGCAAGGCACGCCGCCCGCCGACTCGCTCCATCGATATGCCGATGCAACCGGCCGAACGGGAGGCAACAACAGCTATTACCGGCAGGACAGCGTGCGGCGCGTCGAACGGTTCCCCTTCGACCCCAACACCGCCGACAGCACCCAGCTGTTGCGGCTCGGCCTGCAACCGTGGCAGGTGCGCAACATCTACCGCTACCGTGCCGCCGGCGGTGTCTACAGCAAACCCTCCGACTTTGCCAACCTCTACGGACTCACGCAGAAGCAATACCGCGAACTGGAGCCCTATATCCGCATAAGCGCCGACTATCAGCCTGCCGCCGACCGCTATGGCACCCGCTACGGCGATGCCGGCCGCTATGGCTCCCGTCACGGCGATGCCGGCCGCAGCGCTAACGGCCGTGGAGGGGCTGACGGCGATGCGGTGCCCGACAGCCTGAAGCCCCATTACCCGCAGAAGCTGCAGCTCTCCGAAACCATAGACCTCAACACTGCCGACACCACCCTGCTGAAGCGCGTGCCGGGCATCGGCTCCTACTATGCCCGCCGCATAGCCACCTACCGCCAACGGCTGGGCGGCTTCTACAGCGCCGACCAACTGCTTGAGATCGAGGACTTCCCCGAGAAGGCCCTCGCCTTCTTCAAGGTCAGTGGGCCGACAGTGAAACTCGCCGTCAACCGCCTCACGCTCAACCAGCTCAAGCGTCATCCCTACATCAGCTATTACCAAGCCAAGGCCATCGTAGACTACCGCCGCCTGCGCGGACCGCTGAAGAGCTTGGCCGACCTCCGCCTGCTCAGCGATTTCAAGGCCAAGGACATGGAACGGCTAAGCCATTATGTGGAGTTCTGAACCGGGCGGGCGGTATGTTGCGGTTATGCATTTGTTGCACCGCGTTTTCGTATATTTATGAAGGTTTGGTTGCGATATGTCAGTAATGTTGAGATTGCTTTATGAGAAATATGCAAAAATGTTTGTCGATTAGCGCAATATGTAGTAACTTTGCATGCGATTAAAGAATAAAAATACACGTATGAAGACCAAAGACCGCCGGCTTGAAGCCATAAAGATGATCATTTCGGGTAAAGAGGTGGGCAGCCAGGAAGAAGTGCTCCGCGAGTTGCACAACGAGGGCTTTAAGCTCACGCAAGCCACACTGAGCCGTGACCTTAAACAGCTGAAGGTGGCCAAGGCTGCCTCCATGAACGGCAAGTACGTCTATGTGTTGCCCAACGAGATCATGTATCGCCGCTCGCACAAGCCGCTGTCGGTGAAGGAGATGCTCAACAACCCCGGCTTCCTGTCGATCAACTTCTCGGGTAATCTGGGTGTCATCAAGACACGTCCCGGCTATGCCAGTTCCATAGCCTATAACATCGACAACAGCCAAGTGGCCGACATCCTGGGCACCATCGCCGGCGATGACACCATCATCATCGTGCTTCGCGAGGGTGTGGACCACAACACGGTCATCGATGGCATCAACGAATTGGGTTAGACGATTTATAACAAGATAGATGAAAGAAATACAAGTAGTGGTGGCCGACGAGAGTCACATCAAGTATGTCGACACCATTCTTACGACCATTGCCGACGCAGCCAAGGTGCGCGGCACGGGTATCGCCAAGCGCTCGCCCGAGTATGTGGCCACAAAGATGCGCGAGGCAAAGGCCGTCATAGCGCTCGAAGGCGACCGCTTTGCCGGATTCAGTTACATTGAGACATGGGGCAACAAGCACTATGTCACCACCTCGGGCCTCATTGTGCATCCCGACTACCGCGGTCTCGGACTGGCCAAGCGCATCAAGAACCTCACCTTCACGCTGGCACGCATGCGTTGGCCCCACGCCAAGATCTTCTCGCTCACGTCGGGTTCGGCCGTGATGACGATGAACACCCAGCTGGGCTACCATCCGGTGACGTTCAATGACCTCACTGATGACGAAGCCTTCTGGCGCGGATGCCAAGGGTGCATCAACCATGACATCCTGCTGCGCACGGGGCGCAAGTTCTGCATCTGCACAGCCATGCTCTTCGACCCCGACGAGCACCTGCCTGCCAAGATCCCTGCCGAGGTCATGGAGCGCATACGCCGCATCGACGGCGGGGGCGCGGCGCTGACAGGCGGCTCGAGCGATTACGGCGAGTCGTGACGGCGAGCATCGGGACACTCACCCATCATAACAACACATAAAAACAACATTAACACCTAAAATACGTCTGCCGCACAGCCGCGCCCGCAATGTGAGAGCTGCAGCCGGAAGGCAGACTCCGGAGGACCACAATTATGAAAAAGAAAGTAGTAGTAGCCTTTAGTGGAGGCCTTGACACCTCATACACCGTGATGAAACTCGCCCAGGATGGCTGGGACGTCTATGCAGCCTGTGCCAACACCGGCGGCTTCAGCGACGAGCAGTTGAAGAAGAACGAGGAGAACGCCATCAAGCTCGGCGCCGTGAAATACGTGACGCTCGACGTGACACAGGAGTACTATGCCAAGTCGCTGAAGTATATGATCTTCGGCAATGTGCTGCGCAACAACTGCTATCCCATCTCCGTGTCGTCGGAGCGCATCTTCCAGGCCATCGCCATCGCACGCTATGCCAAGGAGATCGGTGCCGATGCCATCGCCCACGGCTCTACCGGTGCCGGCAACGACCAGATACGTTTCGACATGACGTTCCTCGTCATGGCCCCCGGCGTGGAGATCATCACGCTGACACGCGACCAGGAGCTGTCGCGCAAGGAAGAGGTCGACTATCTCAACGAGCACGGCTTCTTTGCCGACTTCACCAAACTCAAATACAGCTATAACGTAGGCATCTGGGGTACCAGCATCTGCGGCGGCGAACTGCTCGACCCCGCACAGGGACTGCCCGAAGAAGCCTATCTCAAGCACGTCACTGCCGAAGCACCTGAGGCCGAGCTGCGCATCACCTTCGAGAAGGGTGAGATAGCCGCCGTCAACGGCGAGCACTTCGACGACAAGGTGAAGGCCATCCAGAAGATCGAGGAGATCGGTGCCAGCTATGCCATCGGCCGCGACTGCAACGTGGGCGACACCATCATCGGCATCAAGGGCCGCGTGGGCTTCGAGGCTGCAGCCCCCATGCTCATCATTGAGGCACACCGCCTGCTGGAGAAGTCGACACTGTCCAAGTGGCAGCAGTACTGGAAGGACCAGATGGCCAACTGGTATGGCATGTTCCTCCACGAGAGCCAGTATCTGGAGCCTGTCATGCCCGACATGGAGGCATTCCTCACCAGTTCGCAGCGCCACGTCAACGGCACCGCCATCCTCAAGCTGCGCCCCTATGGCTTCCAGACGGTGGGCGTCGACTCGGCTGACGACCTCACCAAGTCGAAGCTCGGCGAGTATGGCGAGATGAACCACGGATGGACGGCCGATGATGCCAAGGGCTTCATCAAGATCAGCGCCACACCGCTGCGCGTGTTCTACGGCATGCACCCCGACGAGCAGCGCTAAGCCCAGGCACAGCATCTGCCATATCACATGCTATATAACATAAAATCATACACACACAAATATAGATCCTATGCCAAACAACAAACGACTCATGCGTTCGTCCGACAGTTGGGTAGCCGGTGTCTGCGGTGGTCTGGCCGACTATTTCGGCTGGGACCCCACATTGGTGCGCCTGGCCTACCTCCTGCTGTCGCTGTGCAGCACAGGTTTCCCCGGTCTGCTCATCTATGTCGTCCTTTGGATATTCATGCCGAAAAACTAACCACAAGCGTCGAATATGATAAAGATAGGAATACTGGGAGGAGCCGGCTATACCGCCGGTGAACTCATCCGCCTGCTGCTCCATCATCCTGAGGCCAGCCTGGTGTTTGTCAATAGCGAGAGCAATGCCGGCAACCTGCTCACCGATGTCCACGAAGGCCTGTATGGCGACACCGACATGCGCTTCACCTCCGACATGCCCTTCGACGAGGTCGACGTGGTGTTCTTCTGCTTCGGCCACGGCAAGAGCGAGGCCTTCCTGCGCGAGCACCACATCCCCGACACGGTGCGCATCATCGACCTGGCACAAGACTTCCGGCTGGCTGCCCCCGGCGCCTACGATGCCTCGCAGCCCTACAGCCCCGGCAACCACGACTTCGTCTATGGCCTGCCGGAGATCAACCGCCAGCGTATAGCCGCCGCCCGTCATGTGGCCAACCCCGGATGCTTCGCCACCTGCATACAGCTCGGACTGCTGCCCGCCGCCCGCATGCACCTCATCGACAGCGATGTCATGGTCAATGCCATCACCGGATCCACCGGTGCCGGCGTGAAGCCCGGAGCCACCACCCACTTCTCGTGGCGCGCCGACAACATGAGCGTCTACAAGGCCTTCCGTCACCAGCATGTGCCCGAGATCTGCCAGAGCCTCCGTCAGGAGCAGGGCAGCCTCGATGCCGCCATCGACTTCATACCCTATCGCGGCAACTTTGCCCGAGGCATCTTTGCCACCGAGGTGCTGCACACCTCTGCCGATGCCGAGACCATCGTGGCCGGCTACAAGGACTTCTATGCCCGGGAGCCGTTTACCCACTATGTGGACAAGCCGCTCGACATGAAGCAGGTGGTCAACACCAACAAGGCACTGGTGCACTGCGATGTCATCGACGGCAAACTGCTCGTCACCGCCTGCATCGACAACCTGCTCAAGGGTGCTGTGGGCCAGGCCGTGCAGAACATGAACATCATGTTTGGCATCAGCGAGACCACCGGCCTGCAGCTCAAGCCGTCGGCATTCTGACCACTACACCCTACAAGCCTGCCACCGGCCTTCCGGCCAGTGGCGGCATTGCTTTTTTTATACAATGCCCTCCTCTCACGCCGTGCAGCGAGGGCAAACACACCAACACCGCCCCGCATAGCGCAGGGCACCGAGACGATAAGAAAACACCATGAAACTATTTGATGTATACTCTCTGTTCGACGTGAACATCGTCGAAGGAAAAGGAACCAGAGTGTGGGACGACCGGGGACAGGAATACCTCGACCTCTATGGCGGACATGCCGTCATCAGCATCGGTCACTGCCACCCCCACTATGTAGAGGCGCTGACCCGGCAGCTCAACCGGCTGGGGTTCTACTCGAACAGCGTCATCAACCGCCTGCAGGAGCAGCTGGCCGAACGCCTCGGCCGTCTGTCGGGCTACGACGACTATCAGCTCTTCCTCATCAACAGCGGAGCCGAGGCCAACGAGAACGCCCTGAAGCTCGCCAGCTTCCACACCGGACGCTCGCGCGTGCTGGCAGCCAGCCATGCCTTCCACGGCCGCACCTCGCTGGCCGTTGAGGCCACCGACAACCCCAAGATCGTGGCCCCCATCAACAGCAACGGCCACACCACCTTCCTGCCCATCAACGACCTGCCGGCATGGGAGGCCGAGTTGGCCAAGGGCGACGTGTGCGCTGTCATCCTCGAGGCCATACAGGGCGTGGGCGGCATACGTCTCGCCACACCCGAGTTTGCACAGGGGCTGGCCGCTGCCTGCAAGAAGCACGGAGCGGTGCTCATTGCCGACGAGATACAGTGTGGCTATGGCCGCAGCGGCAAGTTCTTTGCCCATCAGTGGCTGGGCGTGAAGCCCGACCTCATCACCGTGGCCAAAGGCATCGGCAACGGCTTTCCCATGGGTGCCGTGCTCATCTCGCCCGACTTTGCTCCCGCCAAGGGACAACTCGGCACCACCTTCGGCGGCAACCACCTGGCCTGTGCCGCTGCGCTGGCCGTGCTCGACGTGTTCGAAGCCGAACACCTCGTGGACAACGCACATGAGGTGGGCGAGTATCTCATCGGCCGCCTCCGTGAGATGCAGCAGACACAGACGCACATCCTCGACGTGCGCGGCCGCGGCCTCATGATCGGCATCGACCTCGACATTCCCCACAAGGACGTGCGTCTGCCGCTCATCGGTCAGGAGCACTGCTTCACCGGCTGTGCCGGCACCAACGTGCTGCGCCTGCTGCCGCCGCTGTGTCTCAGCAAGGCCGACGCCGACCTGTTTGTAGAAAAGCTGGGACGCGTCTTCCAATCATTGTAAACAACCGAAACATCATAAGACAAAGACATTATGGACGAACAACTCAAACAAATCGGTGAACGCCTCAGAGGACTGCGCGACGCCCTTGACCTGACCGTACAGGAAGTGGCAGACACCTGCGGACTCAAGCCGGAAGTCTATGAGAAAATAGAACAGGGTGAGGTGGACATCACCATCTCCAAGCTGATGAAGATCGCCGACAAGTATGGCGTGTCGGTCGAGGAGCTTATGTTTGCCGAGGCACCCCACATGAAGTCATACTTCGTGGTGCGCAAAGGACAGGGCATGAGCGTGGAGCGCACCAAGGCCTATAAATACCAGAGCCTGGTGAGCGGATATGTCGACCACCATGCCGATGTGTTCATCGTGACCATCGAACCCAAGCCCGGAGTGCACACCATCTACAAGAATACACACGCCGGGCAGGAGTTCAACCTGGTGCTCGAAGGCGCCATGGACCTCTATCTTGACGGCAAGACCATACGGCTCAACGAAGGCGACAGCATCTACTTCGACTCGAGCAAGCCGCACGGCATGCTGGCCGTGGGCGACAAGGCCGTAAAGATGCTGGCCGCCACAGTCGAATAACCAACCGAACACTATGCTACCATGATAGAAAGATTCTTAAAGCAGACCCGTTTCGACTCGGTCGAAGACTATAACCGCAACCTGGAATTTATCATCCCCGAGAACTTCAACTTTGCCTACGACGTGATGGACGTGTGGGCCGAGGAGGCTCCCGACAAGCTCGCCATACTCTGGACCAACGACCAGGGCGACGAGATACGCACCACCTATGCACAGCTCAAGGAGCAGACCGACCAGGCTGCGTCTTACCTGATGTCGCTCGGCATCGGCAAGAACGACCCCGTGATGCTCATCCTGAAGCGCCGCTACGAGTGGTGGGTGGTGATGCTGGCACTCCACAAGATCGGTGCCATCGTCATACCGGCCACACACATGCTCACCAAGCACGACATCGTCTACCGCAACACACGCGCCAGCGTGAAGGCCATCATCTGTGTCGACGACGCCTATGTCACCGGACAGATCCGCCTGGCCATGCCCGAGAGCCCCACGGTGACTACGCTCATTGCCGTCACCGACCACGGCAAGCCCATCCCCGAGGGCTTCCACGACTGGCAGACGGAGTGGCTGCAGGCTCCCAAGTTTGTGAAGCCGCAGTTTGTCAACACCAACGAAGACACCATGCTGATGTATTTCACCAGCGGCACCAGCGGCGAGCCGAAGATGGTGGCCCACGACTACCTCTACGCCATGGGACATCTCACCACCGGCGTGTTCTGGCACAACCTGCACGAGCACTCGCTCCACCTCACCGTGGCCGACACGGGCTGGGGCAAGGCCGTCTGGGGCAAGTTCTACGGGCAGTGGTTTGCCGGCGCCACCGTGTTCGTGTTCGACCACGAGAAGTTCAACGCCGACACGCTGCTCCGCCAGATCGAGAAATACCGCGTCACGTCGTTCTGCGCACCGCCCACCATCTATCGGTTCATGATACGCGAAGACCTGTCGAAGTATGACCTCTCGTCGCTCGAGTACTGCACCACGGCCGGCGAGGCGCTCAACCCCTCGGTGTTCGACAAGTTCAAGGAGCTCACCGGCATACAGATGATGGAAGGCTTCGGACAGACCGAGACCACCATGACTCTCGGCACCATGCCCTGGATGACACCGAAGCCCGGTTCGATGGGCATCCCCAACGCACAGTACGACATAGACCTCATCAAAGCCGACGGCACCCCCTGCGAGGACGGTGAGAAGGGCGAGATCGTGGTGCGCGTGGGCGACCGCAAGCCCATCGGCCTCTTCAAGGAATACTACCGCGACCCCGAGCTGACCAAGGAGGCTTGGCACGACGGCCTCTACCACACGGGCGACATGGCCTGGCGCGACGAAGACGGCTACTACTGGTTTGAAGGCCGCATCGACGATGTCATCAAGTCGAGCGGATACCGCATCGGCCCGTTTGAGGTGGAGTCGGCACTGATGACCCATCCTGCCGTGGTGGAGTGTGCCATCACCGGTGTGCCCGACGACATCCGCGGCATGGTGGTGAAGGCCACCGTGGTGCTGGGCAAGGAGTGGAAAGACAAGGCTGGCGATGCCCTGGTGAAGGAGCTGCAGCAGCATGTCAAGAAGGAGACGGCTCCCTACAAGTATCCGCGCATCGTGGAGTTTGTCGACGAGCTGCCCAAGACCATCAGCGGCAAGATACGCCGTGTGGAGATACGCCGCAAGGACAGTGGCAACAACGACTAACCAACCCATCACACACACAACGACCATGAAGAGTTTTTTCAACGTGCAAGACATCGGCCCGCTTGACAAGGCGCTGGCCGAGGCTTTCGAGGTGAAGCAAAACCGATATGCATACCAGCAGCTGGGCAAGAACAAGACCCTGCTGATGATCTTCTTTAACAACTCGCTGCGCACACGCCTCTCCACCCAGAAGGCGGCCATGAACCTCGGCATGAACGTCATCGTGCTCGACGTGAATGCCGGCGCCTGGAAGCTGGAGACCGAGCGCGGTGTCATCATGGATGGCGACAAGAGCGAACATCTGCTCGAGGCCATACCCGTCATGGGCTCCTACTGCGACATCATCGCCGTGCGCTCCTTTGCCGGGCTCACCGACCGCGAGTATGACTATGCCGAGACCGTCGTCAACCAGTTTGTGCGCTACTCGGGCCGCCCCGTGGTGGCCATGGAGACAGCCACCGTGCACCCGCTGCAGGCCTTTGCCGACCTCATCACCATCGAGGAGCACAAGCCGGCACACCGCCCCAAGGTGGTGCTGACATGGGCTCCCCACTGCCGCGCCCTGCCGCAGGCCGTGCCCAACTCGTTTGCACAGTGGATGGCGGCTGCCGACGTGGACCTCGTGGTGACACATCCCGAGGGCTACGACCTCGACCCGCGATACACCGAGGGTGCCACCATCGAGTATGACCAGCACAAGGCCCTTGAGGGTGCCGACTTCGTGTATGCCAAGAACTGGAGCTGTCCGGGTGTCACCAATCCTGCCGACTATGGCAAGATCCTCTCCACGGATGCCGCCTGGACCATCGACGCCGAGCACATGAGCTGGACCAACAACGGCTATTTCATGCACTGCCTGCCCGTGCGCCGTGGCCTCATCGTCACCGACGACGTCATCGAGAGCGACCACAGCCTCGTCATCCCCGAGGCTGCCAACCGCGAGATCAGCGCCGAGGTGGTGCTGAAGCGTGTGCTCGAGAGTCTGTAGGCATAGCTGTGTCCGGCGGATTTGCCGTAGGATATAGTGCACGGCCCTGCGCGGGCTGAGCCCAATGGTCTACCGACTGAAAGATAAGTAAGAGCCCAGCAATCATCCAGGCCAGGGGTTAGCGCCCCTGGACTGGGTGATTGCTGGGCTTTCTGCTTGCCACCGAAGACAGGTTTCCCTTTGGTTCAGCAAAAGGAGTGGTGCCTCGGTCGGTTTGGTGCTTTTATGCTTTCAGCTTCTTGCTGAGCTTGTCGAGCATGTCCACGGTCATGGTCTGCAGGTCATACTGCGGGTTCCAGTCCCACTCGTTGCGGGCGCAGCTGTCGTCGAGCTTGTCGGGCCAGCTCTCTGCGATGGCCTTCTTCAGCGGGTCCACCTCATACACCATTTGGAAGTCGGGCATGTGCTTCTTGATCTCGGCATAGATGGTCTCGGGTGCAAAACTCATGGCAGCCACGTTGAAGCCGTTGTGGTGCACGAGGCGCGAGGGATCGGCTTCCATCAGGCCGATGGCAGCCTGAAGGGCGTCGGGCATATACATCATGTCCATCATGGTGCCTTCGGGGATGGGGCACACAAACTTCTCGCCGCGCACAGCAGCATAGTAGATGTCGACAGCATAGTCGGTGGTGCCGCCACCCGGAGGCGTGACATAAGAGATGAGGCCCGGGAAACGCACCGAACGGGTGTCGGTGCCATACTTCTGGTTAAACCAGTCGCTGAGCAGTTCGGTGGTGACCTTGCTCACGCCGTAGATGGTCTTGGGGCGCTGGATGGTGTCCTGCGGTGTCATCCAGTGGGGAGTGCTTTCTCCAAACGAACCGATGGAGCTGGGTGTGAACACCTGGCAATGTTCCTGACGTGCCACCTCCAGGATGTTCCACAGTCCGTCGATGCCGATCTTCCACGCCAGCTGAGGCTTGTTCTCGGCCACCACCGACAGCAGCGCTGCCAGGTTGTAGATGGCGTCGATGTGATACTTCTTGACAATCGCGGCTATCATCTCGCCATTTGTGACGTCGGCTTCTTCGGCAGGGCCCGACTCCAGCAGTTCGCCTTTGGGCTCGGCACCTTTTATATAGCCTGCCACCACATGGTCGTTGCCATAGCGTTTGCGAAGTTCGCGTGTGAGCTCGGAACCGATCTGTCCCGTAGAGCCAATCACAAGAATGTTGTTCATATTAAGGTCTGATAAAGTTAGTTGATTTTCTTTGTCGCAAAGTAAATGTCTTTTTCTTGAACATTGGAAGTTGGATTGTTAAATTAGATTAAATCCGCCAATTCTCTATCCATTTCATTCCTTTTCCGCCGCCTAATCTCGATAAAAAGCCGTTACTTTGTAGCAACGACTTAAAAAAAGACTACTATGTACGGAAATGTGAAACAACATCTTCAAGAAACCCTCGCCGGCTTGAAGACCGCAGGCCTCTACAAGGACGAACGTGTCATAGAGAGCCCGCAGGGCGCTGCCATACAGGTGAAGGGTAAAGAAGTGCTCAACTTTTGTGCCAACAACTATCTGGGACTGGCCAATGACCCGCGCCTCATACAGGGCGCCAAGGACATCATGGACCGGCGCGGCTATGGCATGGCATCGGTGCGCTTCATCTGCGGCACCATGGACATCCACAAGCAGCTGGAGGCAGCCATCAGCGACTACTTCAAGACCGAGGACACCATCCTCTATGCAGCCTGCTTCGACGCCAACGGCGGACTCTTTGGCTCGTTCCTCACCGAGGAGGATGCCATCATCTCCGATGCGCTCAACCATGCCAGCATCATCGACGGTGTGCGCCTGTGCAAGGCCCAGCGCTACCGCTATAAGAATGCCGACATGGACGACCTGGAGCGTTGCCTGAAGGAGGCGCAGGCCCAGCGCTTCCGCATCATCTGCACGGACGGCGTGTTCTCGATGGACGGCAATGTGGCTCCGATGGACAAGATCTGCGACCTGGCAGAGAAGTACGATGCCCTGGTGATGGTCGACGAGAGCCACTCGGCAGGCGTCGTCGGACCGACAGGCCACGGCGTGAGCGAGCTCAACGACACCTACGGACGTGTGGACATCTACACCGGCACGCTGGGCAAGGCCTTCGGCGGTGCCCTGGGAGGCTTCACCACGGGCCGCAAGGAGATCATCGACATGCTCCGTCAGAGCAGCCGCCCCTACCTCTTCTCCAACTCGCTGGCTCCCGGCATCATCGGTGCCAGCCTGAAGGTGTTCGAGATCCTGAAGGAAGACCACTCGCTGCACGACAAGCTGGTGGAGAACGTCAACTACTTCCGCGACAAGATGCTGGCCGCCGGCTTCGACATCAAGCCCACGCAGAGCGCCATCTGTGCCGTGATGCTCTACGACGCTCCGCTCGCCGTGCGCTTTGCTGACCGCATGCTCCAGGAGGGCATCTATGTCACCGGCTTCTGCTATCCCGTCGTGCCGAAGGGCGAGGCCCGCATACGCGTGCAGCTCAGTGCCGCCCACACCACCGAGCAGCTGGAGCGCTGCATCGCCGCCTTCATCAAGGTGGCCAAGGAGCTGGGTGTGCTGAAATAAGCCCCCCGTGCCGTCTGGCTTGATCTGTGAGGCTCATGCGGAGGCTTCCGTGTGAGTCTTACGACAGGTCTGTTGTTGCCCGCACAATGACCATGATGGTCATCCCCAAAAATATGACAAGTGCGTGAGTCGAAAAAGCCGGCTCACGCACTTGTCATATTTTCTTTCCATCCGCCGCCTATTCGGCGGTGATGTGCTGCTCACCGTTGTATCCGTTGGCACACACGGTGAGGCGGGCATGCTTCCAGGCGGTGGGGATGGGCATGCTGAGATAGGTCCGGACGGTGTAGTACTCGGGCACGCCGTTTTGAGCGTGCAGCAGGCGCAGCGTCACGGCACGCACGGTGTCGCCGTCGGCACACACCGAGTCGGCCATGATGCCGATGGCCTGGCGTGCATCCACCTTGTCGGTGGACCCCGACTTCACGGCAATGCCGATGTTGAGGAAGCCGCCGCCCGTCCACGCACTCTCGATGGTCATGGGGTCGGTGGCCACGCTGTCGGCGCTGACCTTGGCCATGGGGCGTGCCACAAGCACCTGCGACAGGGCGAACATGCGCTGCGAAGCCTTGTCGTAGTAGGCCAGCGCACGGCACAGCGTGTCTTTGGCCGGCAGCCAGCTGGCAGTGGCCGGTGAGGCGAGGCGCACGGAGTCGCCCCGGTCGGTCACGAAGTAGTCGACGGTCTTGGCCGCTGTGGCATGTGCCATGCAGAAGTCGGCCTGCAGATAGCTGTACTCGCCGTCGCCGGTGTCGTAGCCGTCGCTCGAGCAGGCGGCCGTCATCGCCAGCATGCCGGCAGCTGCCAGTGCCAGCATGCCTCGGGCGGCATGGTTCAGTGAATGTCTCATCTTGATGATTTCGTTCGGCAGAAAAAACTTTCGGGTGGTTCTCGCAGATCGCCGCCTCCCCACACACTTACTGCTGTGCAGCCAGGTAGTTGATGGCGGGGTTGGCATACATCGTCAGCATGCACTGGCGCAGATACGCCTCGTCTTTGCCCGGCAGGTCCACCTTGGCCAGCTGTCCGGCCAGATACTGGTCGAAGCGAGCCTTGTCGGCATCGGTGTAGTGGTCGTGGTGGGCATCGGTGCCCTGCAGCTCGTCGAGCGCCACATAGTTTGATGCGAACAGGCGGTAGTTGCGGTGTATCTCGCGGTCGATGTGTGCTGCCACGAGGCGGTAGACATCGCCCTTGGGCGTGTCGGCCGGCAGGCTGTCGAGATAGTCGTCGATGCACGGAGCGCAGTGGTAGTGCACATGTCCCTTGAAGCCCATGATGCCGGTCTGCATCGACACGATGTCGTCGGTGGGTCCTTTCTTCCACTGCGGGTTGTCGCGGCGCTGCTGAAACTCCACGGCCTTCAGATAGTCGCACGGGTCATACTCGTAGGAGATGGCCAGCGGCACGATGTGCAGGTCTTTCAGCCTGTCGGTCACCGAGCCTTCGCCTCCCATGGTCATCATCTTCAGCACGGCGTCGGAGGTGCGGTCGTCGGAGTCCTTGGCTCGGCCCGAGCGCTGCGCTATCCAGATGTTCTCGTGCTTCTCGCCGATGGCGAAGTGCATATACTCGGAGAGCGTCTTGCTGGCCACGAGCATCTCGCGCATGGGCAGGCTGCGCTTCACGATGAAGCTCTTGTTGAGCCTCACGAGGTCTTTCACCCAGGGCAGCGACAGCAGGTTGTCGCCGATGGCAATCTCGCAGGTGGTGGTGAAGCCGGCGTCGATGATCAGCACGTCGAGGATGGCCGAGTCGAGCACGATGTCGCGGTGGTTGCTCACAAAGGTGTAGCGCTGTGTGGTGTCTACCGCGTGGCAGTCGATGTCGAAGCCCAGTGAGGCCTTGGCCATCAGGTTATGGATGAACTGGTAGCAGAACTGCTTCTGGAAGTCGAGCAGCGTGTGGCAGGCGCGCATCTTGGTGCCGATGGCCTCGATGGGCACGCCGGGGTACAGATGGCTTACGACGGCCTGAAACTGCGGGTTGGCCAGCAGCCGGTCGTAGACCTCGGGCAGCTCTTCGGGCTCGAAAGGTCGTATGTCGTTGAATTTCTCGGGTATGGTCATGACATGTGTCCGTTGTGACATAAGTGTCGGTGAAACATGGGTAAGGGCTCCAGGCCGTGTGGCGGGCGCCTTAAAACTGGTTCTCCACGATGTCGGTCAGCACCTCCTTGATGTCGAGGCCGGCGGCGCGCACCTGCTGGGGTATGAAGCTGGTGGCGGTCATGCCCGGCGTGGTGTTGATCTCGAGCATGTTGATGACATCGTTGCCCTCGGCATCCTTCGAGATGATGTAGTCGATGCGGATGATGCCGTTGCAGTGGAGGATGTCGTAGATCTTGCTGGTCTCCTCGGCCACCTTCTTGGCCGTAGCCTCGGCGATGCGTGCCGGCGTGATCTCCTGCACCTGTCCGTTGTACTTGGCGTCGTAGTCGAAGAACTCGTTGCTGGTGACCACCTCTGTGGCGGGGAAGACCACGGCCTTGTCGCGTGTCTTATAGCAGCCGATGGATATCTCGGTGCCCTCCATGAATCCCTCGACCATCACCTCGTCGCTCTCCATGAACGCCACGCGGAGTGCCGGTGCCAGCTGGTCGGCATTCTTCACCTTCGACACGCCGAAGCTGCTGCCGTCGGCAGCCGGCTTCACGAAGACGGGCATGCCCAGCCGCTCCTCGATGGCCTTCTCGTCGTAGTTGTCGCCGCGGCGCAGCAGCATGCTGTCGGCCACGCGAATGCCGAAGGCCCGCAGGTAGTTGTTGAGCACATATTTGTTGAAGGTCAGTGCCTCCACGAGCACGCCGCTGGTGGAGTAGGGCAGGTGGATGAGGTCGAAGTAGCCCTGCATGATGCCGTTCTCGCCCGGTGTGCCGTGGATGGTGATGTAGGCATAGTCGAAGACCACGGCCTTGCCGTCCTTGCCGACAAACGAGAAGTCGTTGCGGTCGATGTCGGCCACGGTGCCGTCTTCATATTCCACGTGCCAGTCGGTGCCTTTGACGTCTACGATGTAGATGTTGTAGCGTTCCTTGTCGAAGAACGAATAAAGTCCCTGGGCCGAGCGCATTGACACGTCGTGCTCCGAGGAGTCGCCGCCACAGACGATGGCGATGTTTCTCTTTAAGTCTTTCATATCTTGTTGCTATTTTGTTTTTTCCTATTTTGTTTCTTCTCTATCGTGAACGGCCGGGTGCTAATCCCTGCGTGTGGTGCCGCTGATGAATGTGCGCCAGCGGTCGATGAGTGCCCTGAAGTCGGCAGGCCATTCGGAGTCGAAGTCCATCTGCTCGCCGCTTTGCGGATGCACGAAGCCGAGGGTCTTGGCATGCAGCGCCTGCCGCGGACAGGCGGCGAGGCAGTTGCGCACGAAGGCCGTGTAGCTGGAGCTGCGCTGTCCGCGCAGTATCTCGCAGCCGCCGTAGCGCTCGTCGCAGAAGAGCGGGTGCCCGATGTGCTTCATGTGGGCACGTATCTGGTGGGTGCGCCCGGTCTCGAGGATACACTCCACGAGGGTGGTGTAGCCGAAGCGCTCGATCACGCGCCAGTGGGTGACGGCCGGCTTGCCGATGCCCGATGCGGGGTCGAACACCGTCATGCGCAGGCGGTCCTTGGGGTCGCGGCCGATGTTGCCCTCTATGCGCCCCTCGTCGTCGGTGAGGTTGCCCCACACCAGCGCGTTGTAGCTGCGGTGTGTGGTCTTGTTGAAAAACTGCTTGCCCAGCGCCGTCTTGGCCTCAGGCGTCTTGGCCACCACGATCAGTCCGCTGGTGTCCTTGTCGATGCGGTGCACGAGCCCCACCTCGGGGTTGTTGGCGTCGAACGACGGCACGTCGCGCATGTGCCATGCCACGGCGTTGATGAGCGTGCCGCTGAAGTTGCCGGCGCCGGGGTGCACCACCATGCCCGCCTCCTTGTTGATGACCATGAGCGCGTCGTCCTCATAGACCACGTCGAGCGGTATGTCCTCGGCGTGTATGGTGGTGTCGTGCTTGGGTCGGTCGAGCTTCAGGGTGATGATGTCGCCCGGCCTCACCTTGTAGTTGCTCTTCACGGGACGGTCGCCCACAAAGATGCAGCCGGCCTCGGCCGCCGTCTGTATGCGGTTGCGGCTGGAGTGCTGCATGTGCTCGGCCAGAAACTTGTCGATGCGTGTGGTGGCCTGTCCGGGGTCCACCTCCATGCGCCAGTGCTCATAGAGCTGCGGCTCGCCGTCGGCCGGCGACGGTGCCGCCGCTGGCGTGCCGAGGAGGTCGTCGTCGAAGAGTTCTATGTCGTCGGTATAGTCTGTCATGATGATGTGTTGTCTTGTCGGTTTGCGGTTATTCGGCGTGCTGGGCGGGGTTGCTCTCGGTGGGTGCGGCCGGCTGCTCGTCGACCTCCTCAAACGGGTCTTCCTCAAACGGGTCTTCGCCCGAGTCGGTGTCGACGGCGGGTTCATTGTCGATGTAGTTCACCGAGTCGTTGGCGTCGAGCAAGCCGTTGCCGGCCTGTATGGTGACGGCGGCATCCACGGGGATGCGGTCGCCGTAGACCACGTGGCGGCCTCCCACGAGCACGCCGTAGACCCAGTCTTTCTCGCCAGACACAAACTGTGGCGGTGCCAGCTTGAAGCCCATGGCTGTCAGCTTGGCCATGGCCTCGCGCAGCGAGCTGTTGTCGATGATGTCGGGCAGCGTCAGGGTGGGGGTGTGGCTGGCGTTGATGGTGACGTAGACGGCGTGTCCCGACTTCACGTGTTCGCCCGGCGCAGGGCTCTGCTCCAGGATGCAGCCCGGCGGCAGCGTCTTCACGTAGCCGGTGTCGCTCACCTCGATGTGCAGGCCCAGCTGGCCGAGCACATGTGCGGCATTGTCGTATTTCTTGTGCACAATGTTGGGGATGGCTATCGACTCGCCGTGGTGTGTGTAGACGTCGATGCCGTATCTCACACCTATGAGCAGGACTGCCACGACAACGGCCATGGCGGCCAGGTTGCCCCACAGGTATTTGCTTTTGAACTTTCTGAAGAATTCTGATGCTGTCATCAGCGCGGTATTTTTCCACAAAGATACGTCAAATCGCGCGAATGCCCAAGAAGCTACAGTCTTTTTTCATATTATTTTTTGGATATGCGCGCCCGCAGGCGTGATGTCGCCCGTGACGCGCGCCGCGGGAGGGGCCATGCCGGCCGCATCGTGTGAAACCAAAAAAGCAGCATGAAAGGCAATGCTTTCATGCTGCTTTTTATCGTCGGTTGTCGTCCGGACGATTACTTACCGTGGTTCTCGTCAGAGACGGTCAGCTTCTTGCGGCCATGGGCGCGACGAGAAGCCAGCACGCGGCGGCCGTTCTTGGTGGCCATTCTCTCGCGGAAGCCATGCTTGTTCACACGACGACGATTGTGAGGCTGGAATGTTCTTTTCATCTTTCTGTTATTTTAATTGTTTATGATGCATGATAAGTGGGGAATGTGCAAAACATCCCTTTTGGGCTGCAAAATTACTTAATCTTTTTGATATGGCAAAGAAATTGGCGTTTTTTCGGCTTCTTTTTATGTGTTTTTTATGAAAATGTAGTAACTTTGCACCCGTTAAAGCGTCAACAATAACAATATCACAGATATATCAACAATGATTAATTCACAGGAAATCAAAAAAGGCACTTGCATCCGCATGGACGGCGGCATCTGGAAGTGCATCTGGTTCGAGCACCGCAAGCCGGGCAAGGGCAACACCGTCATGAACACCAAGCTGAAGAACGTGGCCGACGGCCGCGTGCTTGACCGTACGTTCCAGGTGGGCTTCAAGCTCGACGATGTGCGCGTGGAGCACCGTTCATACCAGTACCTCTATGAGGATCCCACGGGCTGCATCTTCATGAACCAGGAGACCTTCGAGCAGTTCCCCATCAGCCGTGACCTCATCACCGGCGGTGAGTATATGAAGGAAGGCGACATCGTGGACGTGCAGATCTCTGCCGACGACGCCTCGATCCTCTCTGCCGAGATGCCCCTCAAGACCAACCTCGTCGTGGCTCACTCTGAGCCGGGCGTGAAGGGCAACACCGCCACCAATGCCACCAAGCCCGCCACACTCGAGACAGGTGCTGAGGTGCGCGTCCCCCTGTTCATCAACGAGGGCGACGTCATCACCATCAACACTGAGGACGGCAGCTATGTCGGCCGCGTGACTGAGAAGTAATCTGCACGCAGAGATAACAAGACACACAAGGTAAGAAGGTTGCGAGGGTCATGGCCATGCTGTGACCCCGCCTTTCTTGCCTTTTTCTTTTTCCCTCCACTCCATACCATCCATCATCAATCCGCCTTATATGAAATACAGTTTGGTAATACCCGTTTACAACCGTCCCGATGAGGTCGACGAACTGCTGCAAAGCCTCACCACGCAGACATTCACCGACTATGAGGTGATCATCGTCGAAGACGGGTCGCAGACACCCTGCCGCGAGGTGTGCGACCGCTATGCCGACCGCCTGCCCCTGCGCTATTTCATGAAGGACAACAGCGGTCCCGGCCAGAGCCGCAACTATGGTGTGGAGCGGGCCGAGGGCGACTATGTGCTCATCCTCGACTCCGACGTGGTGTTGCCCGACGACTATCTGCAGGCCGTCGACGACGAGCTGCAGCGCCAGGCGTGCGATGCCTTTGGCGGACCCGACCGTGCCGCCGACTCGTTCACGCCGGTGCAGAAGGCCATTTCCTACTCCATGACGTCGTTTTTCACCACGGGCGGCATCCGCGGCGGCAAGAAGAAGCTCGACAAGTTCTACCCCCGCTCGTTCAACATGGGCATACGCCGCGAGGTCTATAACCGTCTCGGCGGCTTCTCGAAGATGCGCTTCGGCGAGGACATCGACTTCTCCATCCGCATCATCGAGGCGGGCTATGCCACACGTCTTTTCCCCGATGCGTGGGTCTACCACAAGCGGCGCACCGACTTCCGCAAGTTCTGGCGACAGGTGTTCAACAGCGGCATCGCCCGCATCAACCTGCACAAGCGCCACCCGGGATCGATGAAGGTGGTGCACCTGCTGCCGGCCGTGTTCACCATAGGTGTGGTGGGGCTGGTGGTGCTGTTCATAGCCGGGCTGGCGACTGCCGCCGTGCTCGCCCTCAAGGGCAGTGCTGCGGAGCAGACCGTGCCGTTGGCAGTGAGCGCGGCGTCGGTAGCCTTGCTGGCGCTCTACTCCGCCATCATCTTCCTCGATGCCAACAGCCAGACGGGCAGCATGCGTGTGGCAGCGCTCTCCGTGCGCGCCGCCTTCACTCAGCTCATGGGCTATGGCTGCGGATTTCTGAAGGCATGGTGGCAGCGCTGCGTGAGAGGCAAAGACGAGTTTGAGGCCTACAAGCACAACTTCTATAAATAACCTCATACCTTCGCGGCCATGCCATACGCCAACCCCAAGAAACTGTCTATCTCCGACTGGGCTGAGGAAGACCGTCCGCGCGAACGGCTGGAGCGGCTGGGCGCCGAGGCGCTCTCCAATGCCGAACTGCTGGCCATCCTCATCGGGTCGGGCAACATGGATCAGAACGCCGTCGACCTGATGAAGGACGTGCTGGCCTCATGCCATAACAACCTCAACACGCTGGGCAAGATGACCATACGCGACCTGCAGGCCTTTCGGGGCATCGGTCCTGCCAAGGCCATCACCATCCTTGCTGCCTGCGAGCTGGGCAAGCGGCGGGCCAAGGAGAAAGCCGAGGAGCGCGTGCACCTCGACTCGTCGCAGGCCATCTATGACCTCATGCACCCCATGTTGCAAGACCTCGACGTGGAGGAGTTTCATGTGTTGCTCATGAACCAGAACTGCAAGCTCATCCGCGAGGTGCGCGTCAGTCATGGGGGCTTCACCGAGACGGCTGTCGATGTGCGTGTCATCATGCGCGAGGCCATCCTCCACAACACCACCGTGATGGCCGTCTGCCACAACCATCCCAGCGGCAACACACGTCCCTCGCGCGAGGACGACCGCATCACCGAGACGCTGCAGAAGGCATGCGGTGTGATGCGCATCTACTTTCTCGACCATGTCATCGTCACCGATGGCGGATATTTTTCTTACCGCGACCAAGGGAAGCTGTAACCGGAAACGTTCATAGGGCATAGCCTAAACTCCCAAGTATGCTGCAGCCATTTGTTGCTGATTGTGTTAGGGCGTGAGCCGACGCGGTGTCTTTTTTATTAACAACAGATTACACAAATTACACAGAAGGCTCCGCGGTGATGGTTTTTATCAACGCCGGATTTTTGCAGATTGCACAGAAGGCGCAGGCTTCGCCTACGCTGGGCTCCGCGGTGATGGTTTTTATCAACAACAGATTACACAAATTACACAGAAGGCTCCGCGGTGATGGTTTTTATCAACGCCGGATTTTTGCAGATTGCACAGAAGGCGCAGGCTTCGCCTACGCTGGGCTCCGCGGTGATGGTTTTTATCAACAACAGATTACACAAATTACACAGAAGGCTCCGCGGTGATGGTTTTTATCAACACCGGATTTTCGCAGATTGCACAGAAGGCTCCGCGGTGATGGTTTTTATCAACACCGGATGACGCGGATGTCCGTTGCGTGAGCCGATGCGGGCTGAAAGCCCAGCAATTACCCAGCCCAGGGCA